>PKYM01000043.1 GCA_003132645.1 Actinomycetota bacterium
TCGCCTGACCCTGGGGTCGGCGCAGCGGCTCGTTGGCCGGCCCGCGGGCAGGTTGACCGCCGGCATCCTGGGCACGGGCGAGTTGCAGACCGGCCGAGAGCCGAGGCTGCTGCCCTACACGGCTACGGCGCTCGCCGTCAGACCGGTCTTTCGCAGCGCTTTCCGGCTCAAGGTCGTGTCGCCCGAGCGCATTCCCGCCCGTGGTCCGCTGGTGGTCGTGGCCAACCATGAAAGCAATGTCGACGGCTTCGTTCTGATCTCTGTCTTCACCGAAAGGCGCCTCAGGTTCCTCTCAGCGGCTCACCTGTTCGAGAGGCCCGGTGTCGGGTTGTACCTGCGCGCCATCGGCGCTCTTCCGGTCGAGGAGCAGGCCGCAAACGTCGCCAGCTTCAAGAAGGCGCTCGCGATTCTCCGGGGGGGCGGCACGGTGGCCGTCTTTCCGCAGGGAGGGATCGCGCGCGATGAGATCCAGGGTGGCGCGGCGTATCTGGCGCTGAAAGCCAACGCGACGCTCCTGCCATTGCACATCGCAGGCACGGGCGGGGCGTTCCCGCCTGGCCGCAGCTGGCCATCCTTGACTCCGATCACGGTACGCGTCGGCAGGCCGGTCGCCGCGGTCGAGATCGCCAACGGCAGCGCGAGCACCAGGGCGGCCGTGGCTGAGGGTACGAGGTTGGTCGGACGCCTGCTGGCCGAGACGCGGGTTCGCCCGTCAACGTCCCGGCTGCATGGCTGACTCGTGAAGGGGCTGTTGGGCCACCACGTGTGAGCCTTGCCGACGTCGCCGCCGGCCGTCATCTGGTCGGTGGTCGGCAGCGTGCCATTGTGCGCGGCTTGCCACTCGTCGACGTAGTCCTTGAGGGCCTGCGCATACCCTTCGATGCACACGTCCTTGACGAGCGAGGCTTCTCCACGTAAACCCCTTCAGCAGGATCGCAAGGACAGCCGAGACCGGCGTGTGAAGGTCCCGGGGCGGCAGGCAGAAGCGGGGGAGACGAGATGAAGAAGCTGATCAACCTTCCGCAGGATGCAGTGCGCGAGGAGCTCGAGGGCATCGCGGCGGCCCATTCCGACAGGGTGCGGGTGCACGCCGATCCCAGCTATATCGTGCGCGTCGACGCCCCTGTCCGGGGCAAGGTGGCGATCGTCTCGGGCGGGGGTTCAGGCCACGAACCGATGCACGGCGGCTTCGTCGGCAGAGGCATGCTCGATGCCGCCTGCCCCGGTGAGGTGTTCAGTTCACCGACGCCCGACCAGATGCTGGCGGCCACCCAGGCGGTGAACGGCGGCTCGGGCGTGCTCTATCTCGTCAAGAATTACACGGGCGACGTGATGAACTTCGAGATGGCTGCCGAGCTCGCCCGCGACGAGGGCGTCGCGGTCGAGATGGTCGTGATCGACGACGACGTGGGGGTGCGCGACAGCCTGCACACGGCCGGGCGCCGCGGCGTGGGCGCCACGGTCCTGGCCGAGAAGATCTGCGGCGCCGCGGCTGAGCTGGGCCGCTCGCTGCCCGAGGTCGCCGCCCTCTGTCGCACGGTGAACGCCAGCGCGCGCAGCATGGGAGTGGCCCTCACGTCAGGCACGGTGCCGATGGTCGGCAAGCCCACCTTCGCGCTCGGCGACGACGAGATCGAGATCGGCGTCGGTATCCACGGCGAGCCGGGCCGCGAGCGCGCCAAGGCAGCCTCCGCTCACGACATCGTCGGGGTGCTGGCCGGCGCGGTCCTGGACGATCTGCCCCTCAGCCGCGGCGATCGTGTGCTGGCCTTCGTGAACGGCATGGGCGCCACGCCGCTCATGGAGCTCTACGTCGTCTACAACGAGTTGCACAAGCTGCTGACGGATCGCGCCATCGGCATCGCACGCAACCTGGTCGGCTCCTACATGACCTCGCTCGACATGGCCGGCTGTTCGATCAC
Organism: Actinomycetota bacterium; assembly: GCA_003132645.1. Taxonomy (GTDB): domain Bacteria; phylum Actinomycetota; class Thermoleophilia; order UBA2241; family UBA2241; genus Bog-752. The sequence goes on from PKYM01000043.1 coordinate 1,923, forward strand.
GCTGCTGCGCCTGGATGAGGAGCTCACCGCGCTCTGGGACGCGCCGGTTCTGACGACGGGCCTGCGGTGGGGGGCGTGAGCGAGGCCGTCTCAGCGCCGGCCGTGGTGGCCTGGATGCGGGCTTTCGCCGCGACTGTGGCGCGGGAGCGCGAGTACCTGACCGAACTCGACGCGGCCATCGGCGATGCCGACCACGGCATCAACATGGAACGCGGCACGCAGGCGGTGCTGGCCAAGCTCGAGGGGGCCTCCGCCGCCGGGGCCGCAGGTGGCCTTGGCCCCCTCCTGAAGACGGTCGGCATGACCCTCGTATCGACCGTCGGGGGCGCCGCCGGGCCGCTGTACGGCACCCTGTTTCTGGCGATGGGGACCGCCGCCGGCGAGGCAACCGAGTTATCTCTGGCTGCTTGGGCGGCGACGCTGGATGCCGGCGTGGCGGGAGTGCGGGCGCGCGGCAAGGCCGAGCCCGGCGATAAGACCATGCTCGATGCCCTCCTGCCGGCGGTCGAGGCACTGAAGTCGGCTGCCGCTTCGGGGCTGTCGCTGGAGGCCGCACTGCAGGGTTCGGTAGCGGCCGCGGAGCAGGGCATGACGGCCACCGTGGCACTCGTCGCCCGCAAGGGCCGAGCGAGCTACCTGGGCGAGCGCAGCGCCGGCCACCAGGACCCGGGGGCGACCTCGTCCTGGCTGCTGCTGCAGACTGCCGCCGAGACGCTGGCAGAGCAAGAGGGGGGCGGGACGACGCCGTGATCGGGCTGGTCTTGGTCTGCCACAGCGCGAAACTCGCCGAGGGCGTGGCGGAGCTCGCCGCGCAGATGAGCCCGGAAGGATTGCAGATCGCGGTCGCCGGCGGTCTCGACCAGCCGGGCAGGCCGCTGGGCACCGATGCCCTTCTCGTCGCGCGTGCCATCGACGAGGCGTGGTCGCCCGACGGCGTGCTGGTCCTCATGGATCTCGGCAGCGCCGTGCTCTCGGCGGAGATGGCGCTCGACCTGCTGCCCCAGGAACGGCGCGAGCGCGTGCTGTTGAGCGAGGCGCCGCTTGTCGAGGGCGCTGTCGCGGCGGCCGTTTCGGCCGGCCTTGGCGACTCCCTGGAGAAGGTGGCTGAGGAGGCGCGGGGCGCGCTGGCCGGGAAGGCCGCTCATCTTGGGCAAACGGAGGGCGAGCGAGGCACAACGGACGGAGCAGCAGCAAGCGGCGCAGAGCCGGCAACGGCTCAAGGCGGGGCGGCTCCCGCGCTTGCGCTGAGCGGAGCGCCGGCAGACGGCGCGCTCGCCACGGCGGTTCCGGGGCTCGACCTGCGAGTCGTGATTGCCAACCGCCTGGGCCTTCACGCGCGCCCGGCCGCGCTGCTGGTGCGCACGGCGGCCGGGTTCGAGGCCGACGTGACGGTCGCGAACGTCACCGCGGGCCGCGGTCCGGTGAGCGCCCGCAGCCTGAACGCCGTGGCCACGTTGGGTCTGCGTCGCGGCCACGAGATGCAGGTCTGCGCCGCCGGACCGCAGGCCCNNGGGTCGACCCGGGCGGCTGGTCCACAAGCGGCCGCGGCCCCTCCGGTCTCAGGAGCGGTGTTGCACGGTTTCCCGGTCTCGCCGGGGATCGCCACCGGCCCGGCGCGGCACCTGCGAGCCGTCTCGGTGGATGTGCCCGACGGCGCCTCGCAAGACCCGGCCGCCGACTGGGCCGCGCTGCAGGATGCTCTGGCTGCCGCCGGCGACGACATCAGCCGGGCACGTGACTCCGTTGCCGCCCGCGCGAGCGGCTACGACGCGGCGATCTTCGACGCCCATCTGCTGTTCCTCGAAGACGAGGCGCTGCTGGGCCCGGCGCGGGCCGCGATCTTCGAGCAGGGCAGGAACGCCGCGCGTGCCTGGGCCGACGCGGTGTCGGACGCGGCGGCGGCCTGGGAGGCGCTGGACGATCCCTACCTGCGGGCGCGGGCAGCCGATCTGCGCGGTGTCGGGAACCAGGTCCTGGCTCGCCTCCTCGAGGTGTCTTCGGAGCTCGTCGGCGCGGACTCGAGCGGCTCGAGCGTCGCGGGTGTCGCGGGCGGTGCGGACTCTACGCACGCGGCTGGTGCGGGCGCGGACGCTACCGGCGCGGCCGCCCCGGGCATCCTGCTGGCGCGCGACCTGACCCCCGCCGAGATCGCCGCCCTCGCGCACTCATCTGTGATCGGCGTGGCTTGCGCCTTCGGCGGCCCCACATCGCACAGCGCGATCCTCGCCCGGTCGCTCGGCATCCCCGCCGTGGTGGGCGTGGGGGAGACGCTGCTCGGCGTGGCCGATGGGACGACGCTCACCCTCGACGGCGAGGCCGGAACGGTCACGGTCGACCCGTCGCCCGCGGCTTTGCGGGCGGCTGAGGAGCTGCGGGCCAGGCGGGACCTCGAGGCGGCCGAGGCCCAGGAGAAGGCTCATCTGCCCGCTCTGACCCGCGACGACCGCGTCGTGCTGGTGGAGGCCAACGTGTCGGAGCCGGGCGACGTCGAGGCGGCTCTGGCCGCCGGCGCCGATGGCATCGGCCTGCTGCGCACCGAGTTGCTGTTCCTGGCTGCCGATCACCTGCCCAGCGAAGACGAGCAGGAGAAGGCCTACCGGGCGGTGGCCGCGAGCCTGGGTGGCCGCCCGCTGGTCGTGCGGACCCTCGACGTCGGCGCCGACAAGCAGCTCCCCTACCTGCCGCTGGCCGCCGAGCAGAATCCCTTTCTGGGGCTGCGCGGGATTCGCCTGGGGCTAAGTCGCCCCGAGCTGCTCGCCGCCCAGTTTCGGGCGATCCTGCGTGTGGCCGCCGACTATCCCGTGCAGATCCTGCTGCCGATGGTGGCCACCGTCGACGAGGTGCGGCGGGCGAGTCGGGTGCTTGAGCAGGCCGGGGAGTGGCTGGCCTGCGCCGGGGTCGGCGCCGCCGCCGCTGCCCGCACGACCGCCGCTGCACGCACGACCGCCGCCGACGCCGCCGGCGTAGCCGCCGCGCGGCGCGTCGAGCTGGGCATCATGGTCGAAGTGCCGGCGACCGCCCTGCTCGTCGAGGATTTCGTGCCCTACGTCGACTTCTTCTCGCTGGGCACGAACGATCTGGCTCAGTACGTCCTGGCCGCCGATCGTGGCAATGCCGCGGTGGCCCCGCTGTCCGACGCGCTGCATCCCGCCGTCCTGCGGCTGATCGAGCGGGTGGCGCGGGTGGCCGGCGAACACGACCGGCGTGTGGCGCTGTGCGGCGAGGCGGCCGGCGACCCTCTCGCCATCCCGATCCTGCTGGGTCTGGGTGTCACCGAGCTCTCGATGGACCCGCGGCGGATCGCGACCGCTAAACAGATCGTGCGGGCCACCGAGCTCGGCGCGGCCCGGCAGCTCGCCGCCAGGGCGCTGGCGGCCGAGTCGGCCGCCGAGGTGCGCCGGTTTGCGGCCGAGTCGAGCGACCAGGTTCGGCGACCGGCGACCGGCGACCGGCTCACTCGTCCCAGGCGGTGGCCCTGATCGGTGAGCCGTCGAGCCCCGCCAGGCGCAGGGGCACGGAGGCGCAGTGGTAGAGCCGGCCGGGTTCGAGCTGCTCAAGGCCGGTGAGGTTCTCGACCAGAAGCACGCCGTGGCCGAGCAGGATCTGGTGGGCGTCGGTCGTGCCCTGGACCGACGAGTCGGGGTTCATCGCGTCGGTGCCCACCACCCCCACGCTGGTCGCGGCCAGGCCGCGGGCCGCCTCGGCAGTCAGATACGGATGGGTGAGGCAGCGTTCGTCGCGAAAGTGCCTGTCCCAGCCGGTCGCCAGCAGGACCCCGCCGCCAGCCGGCACGCGCTCGGCGGCGGCTGTGATCATCTCCCACGTGATGGGCTCGTCGTCGCCCAGGCCGCGCACGTCGACCACCGTGGCGGGCACGATGAAGCGCGCCACCGGGTAGGCGTCGATCGTGGTGGCGTCCGGGTAGTAGTGGCGCGCCGCGTCCATGTGCGTGCCGGTGTGAGTGCCGAGGTAGAGCGTGCTCACCGTCCAGGGCGGGTCTTGCTCGGCGCGGCCGATACGCGGCTCGGGGTCGCCGGGGTAGACGGTCATGTCGTTTTCGATGGCGTGGCTTAGGTCGTAGAACACGCGCCCTCCCGGGGTCGTGACTTGCGTTTGCTGCGCGTAGCGGCGACCATCGCAGCGATATGGACTTCTACGATCTCATCGTCTGCCTGCTGGTCGCCCTGCTAGCCTATCGCGGCTTGCGCCGCGGTCTGATCGGCGAGCTCGTTGGCCTGGCGATCTTTGCCTGCGGCATGCTGCTGGCGTTGCGCCTCGACGCCGTCGTCGACCGCCGGCTCGCGGCCATCGTCCCCAGTCTCAGCGCCACCGAGGGCCGCGTGCTGGCCTTCTTTGCCATCATTGTGGTGGTCGGCATCGTCCTGGGGGCGCTCGGCAGACGCTTCAGCCGCCTTGTTTCCCGTATCCCGGTGATCGGAGGCTTGAATCGTCTGGGCGGGCTGGTCCTCGGGGCCACGCTGGCACTCGTCTGCGTCTGGCTTGTGACGGCGGCCGTGGTGGTCCTCCCGACGGGGCTGGTACCCTTCTCGGCGACCGTGCGCCACTCCGAGACGGCGCACCTGCTGCGCAGCCTGGGCCCCGGCGTCGATGCCGACCTGCGCGCCCGTCTCGGGCAGTTCGGGGCCGACCGCGCGAGCGGCGCGGCCCCACACGGGTGGGGCGTTGGCCCGATTTCGGTAGAGTGTTCTCATGACTGACTGGCCGACCGATTCCGCGGATCCGCTTGGTCTCGACGCCGCCCAGATGCGCGAACTCGGCTACTGGGTCGTCGATCGGGTCATCGAACACTTCGAGACCATCGCCGCGCAACCGGCGATCCGCACGGGGACGCCGGCCGAGTTGCGCGCCGCGCTCGGCGGACCGGTGCCGCGCAGCGGCGGCGACGCGCTCGAGGCCATGCGGACGCTGGTCGATGTGGCGCTCGCCCACATGCAGCACGGCGACCACCCGCGCAACTTCGCCCGTGTGCCCAGCCCCTCGTCGTATGCAGGTGTGCTCGGCGACTGGCTCGCCACGGGCTTCAACGCCATCGACGCCTCCTGGACCGGCGGGTCGGGGCCGGCGACGGTCGAGCTCGTCGCGCTTGACTGGGTGCGCGAGTTGCTTGGTCTGCCGGAGGGCACGGAGGGGGTCACAACGAGCGGCGGGTCCCTGGCCAACCTGACCGCGCTCGCGGCCGCGCGCGCCGCCGAGGGGCCGGGTGTGTGCTATCTGTCCGACCAGACCCACGCCTCGATCCCCCGCGGTCTGACTGCGCTCGGTTTTGTCGCCGACCAGGTACGGGTGCTCCCGGCAGATGGGGACATGCGCCTGCCCGTGGCGGCCCTGGCCGCTGCCGTCGCTGACGACCGGGCGGCGGGCAGGCGGCCCGGTTTCGTCGTGGCCAACGCCGGCACGACCAACACCGGCGCGGTCGACCCGCTCGTCGAGCTCGCCGCGCTCGCTCGCCGCGAAGGGCTCTGGCTGCACGTCGACGGCGCCTACGGCGCCTCGGCCGCCCTGTGCGAGGCCGGCCGCCGCGTCCTTTCCGGGCTCGAGCTCGCCGACTCGGTGGTCCTCGACCCGCACAAGTGGCTCTTTCAGCCCTACGACCTCGCCTGCCTGCTCGTCGCCCGCCCCGGCGTCCTGAAGGGCGCCTTTCACATGGTCCCGGACTACCTCGCGGACATCACGGCGGCCAACGACGGCGAGGTCGACTTTCGTGACCGCAGCCTGGAGCTGACCCGCCGCCCGCGCGGGTTGAAGCTGTGGCTGAGCTTTCGCGTCTACGGCGTCGATCGTCTGGCGTCGGCCGTGGCGCGGGGCATCGCCTTGGCCGAGCATGCGCAGCGGCTCATCGAGCGTGACGAGGACTGGCAGGTCGTGACCCCGGCCCAGCTCGGCATCGTCACCTTCGCCCGACACGGTGCCGACCGTCGTGAACACCACGCCATGCTGGCCGGGATCGACGAAGGCGGCTACGCGCACATCACGACCACCAGCGTGGGCGGGTACGCGGCGCTGCGCCTGTGCACTATCAATCCGCGCACCACCGAGTGCGACATCGCTTCGACCCTCGAGCGACTCGGTATTCGGGTGGAGGCATAAGACCGACGCTCAAGCGACAGGCTACGGCCGGTCGCTCGCGCGCTGAAACCAGCCTGAAAGGGATGCAGAAGAGATGAAGGAACTCAGTATCGGCGATGAGGCCTTGACCATCGCCGACGTGGTGGCGGTCGCCCGCCGCGCCCGGCAGGTAAGGATCGGCCCCGCGGCGATCGAGAAGCTGGCCGTCGCGCGGCGCGTCGTCGAGCAGATCCTGCGCGAGGAGCGGGTCGTCTACGGCGTGACCACAGGGTTCGGTCAGCTCGCCACGACGCGCATCCCGGTCGAACAGGTGCGCCAGCTCCAGCAGAATCTCGTGCGCAGTCACGCGGTCGGCGTCGGCGAGCCCCTGCCGCGCGACGTCGTGCGGGGCGCCATGCTGCTGCGCGTCAACACCATCGCCAAGGGCTACTCGGGCGTGCGCGCCGAGGTGCTCGAGATGCTCTGCCGCCTGCTGAACTCCGACCTTGTGCCCTACATTCCCTCGCGGGGCTCGTTGGGCGCCTCGGGCGACCTCGCCCCGTCGGCCCACCTGGTGCTGGCCATGATGGGCGAAGGCGAGTTCCTGGGCAGCGACGGCGAGCGCGAGCCGGCCGGGGCGGTGCTGGCGGCGGCGGGGATCGCGCCGGTCACGCTCGAGGCCAAAGAGGGCCTGGCATTGCTGAACGGCACGCAGTTCATGGCGGCGATCGCCTGCCTCACCGTCGCCGACGGCGAATCGCTGCTCGATTCGGCCGACGTCATCGGAGCCATGAGCCTCGAGGGCCTGAAGGGTTCGGTGGGGCCGTTCGAGGAGCGCATCCAGCGGCTGCGGCCGATCCCCGGCCAGCTGCGCAGCGCCGCCAACGTGCGCGCCGTGTGCGCGTCGAGCGGGATCATCCAGAGCCACCTGAACTGCGACAAGGTGCAGGACGCCTACTCGATCCGCTGCATCCCCCAGGTGCACGGCGCCTGTCGCGACGCCTTCCGCTGGCTGCGCGAGGTCGCCGAGATCGAGATCGAGTCGGTGACCGACAATCCGCTCATCTTCCCCGATTCCGGCGACGTGATCTCAGCCGGCAACTTCCACGGCGAGCCGCTCGCGCTGGCCCTGGACCTGGCGGCCATGAGCCTCGCCGAGATCGGCAGCATCAGCGAGCGCCGCACGTTTCGCATGCTGACGGCCTCGCTGTCGGAGCTGCCGCCGTTTCTCACCTCGAACAGCGGCCTGAACAACGGCTACATGATCGCCCAGTACACGGCGGCCGCCCTGGTCGCCGAGAGCAAGATCCTCTGCCACCCGGCGAGTGTCGACTCGATCCCCTCGTCGGCCGATCAGGAAGACCACGTCAGCATGGGCATGACGGCCGCGATCAAGCTGCTGCAGGTGGCCCGCAACAGCGGCTCGATCCTCGCCATCGAGGCGCTCTGCGCCGCTCAGGCCATCGACCTTCTGGCGCCGCTCAAGCCCGGCGTCGGCACGCAGGCCGGTCACGACCTAGTGCGTCGCTACGCGCCTCACTTGGAGCAGGACAGATACCTCTCGCCGGAGATCGAGAGCGTAGGCCAGGCGGTGCGCGAAGGGCTGTTCGCCGCGCTGCTGCCGAGGGCGGTCGGCTAGCCTCCCTTGTAGAGAGAGGCCCCACGCCCGGACGCCGCGGACTTGACTTTGGTCAAGCCAACACCGGCGGTCACGGACGCCCTGCATAGAATCCCTGTGACCCGTCGTGCACCTGGCTCAGGGGGTAAGGGCTTATGGCCGGCAGCAGCGTTTCGCGTCGCGGCATGCTGATCTCGCGGCGCTGGTGGCAGGTGGCTCTGCTCGTCTTTGTGGCGGGCTTTTTCGGGCTCGGCCTGGCCGGCTATCTGAACTACACCGAGGAGCCCCCCGTGCCGGCTCACGTGACGACGGCCGCCGGCCGGGCGCTGATGACCAGGGCCGACATCATGAGCGGCCAGAAAGTGTTTCTCAAGAACGGCCTCATGGAGTACGGCAGCATCTTTGGCCACGGCGCCTACCTGGGTCCCGACTACACCGCCGACTACCTTCATCGCGAGATCGCGCTGGTGCGCGGCTACTACCTGTTGCGCGGCAGCGCCGCTGCGGCCCCGCAGACGCGCAGCGACCTCAAGACCAACCGCTACGACTCGTCCAGCGGCACGCTCGTCTTCACCGACGCGCAGGCCGCCGCCTTCAAGGCGCTGGTCGCCTACTACAGCGGGTTCTTCTCGACGCCCTCGACCAGGTACGGTCTGCGCCGCGAAGCGATCACCAACCCCACAGAGCTGCGACAGTTGACGGCCTTCTTTGCCTGGAGCGCCTGGGCCAGCTCGGGCCAGCGCCCCGGCCACGGCTACTCCTACACCAACAACTGGCCGAGCGAGTCCTCGATCGGCAACTCGCCGACGGCCGATGCCCTCGTCTGGAGCGCACTCTCGCTCATCTTCCTGCTGGGTGGCACGGGGCTGCTTCTGGCCATCGTCGGACGCTACGATTGGCTCGGCTGGAAGCGCCGCGATGAGTTGCACCTGCGTTTCCGCGCCCCCGACGCCGTCTCTCTCACGCCGGCGCAGCGCGCCACTGGCTGGTTCTTTCTGATCATGGCCGTGCTGTTTCTCGCGCAGACCCTGCTCGGCGCGCTCACTCAGCACTATCGGGCCGACCTGTCGAGCTTCTTCGGCCTGAACGTCGCCGCCATCCTGCCCTACAACATGGCTCGCACCTGGCATGTGCAGCTCGCCATATTCTGGGTGGTGACCTCGTTCCTGGCGGCCGGCATCTTTCTGCTGCCGATGATCACCCGCCGCGAGCCGCGGCACCAGAACGTGCTGGCCTACCTCCTGCTGGGCGCGCTGACGGTCGTCGTCTTCGGCAGTCTCCTGGGTGAGTATGCCGGCCAGCGTGGCTGGCTGGGTGGGCTGTGGTCGTGGCTCGGCGACCAGGGCTTCGAGTACACGGACCTGGGGCGAGTCTGGCAGAGCCTGCTGGTCGTAGGGCTCGTCTTCTGGGTGGTGATCCTCTATCGCGGCCTGCGCGGACGATTGGCCGGCGAGAGCCTCGGCAACCTGCCCTGGCTGTTCTTTTTTGCCGCCCTCGCCCTGCCGGCCTTCTATGCCGTCTCTCTGATCGCCACGCCCAATGCCGAGTTCACGATCACCGACTTCTGGCGCTTCTGGATGGTCCACCTTTGGGTCGAGGACTTCCTGGAGCTCTTCACCACGGCCATGGTCGCCTACATCTTCGTACTGCTTGGGGTAGTCGAGGAGCGTGTGGCGATGCGCGTGATCTATCTCGACATCATCCTCTACTCGATCGGTGGCGTGATCGGCACCATGCACCACCTCTATTTCTCCGGCACGCCTGCGGCCACCATGTCGCTGGGCGCCTTCTTCAGCGCCGCCGAGGTGATCCCGCTCACTCTGCTCACAGTGGAGGCCTGGAGCTTCATGCGACTGGGCGCCCGTCAGGGGGTCAACCGCGCGGCCGGCTTTCCCCACTACTGGGCGGTCATGTTCCTCGTGGCCGTCGGCTTTTGGAACTTCCTGGGGGCCGGCGTCTTTGGCTTTCTCATCAACCTGCCGATCGTGAGCTACTACGAGATCGGCACCGGCTTGACCGCCAATCACGCCCACACGGCGATGATGGGGGTCTACGGCATGCTGGCCGTCGGCTTGGCGCTCTTCTGTCTGCGCTATCTCGTGCCTGAGAGGCTCTGGTCCGACCGCGCCGCGCGACTCTCGTTCTGGTCGCTGAACCTGGGGCTCGTCTGGATGAGCTTTGCCAGCCTCTTTCCGCTCGGCGTCATGCAGCTCTACCACTCCGTAAGCGTGAGCTACTGGGATGCGCGCACACTGAGCTACATCTCGAACTCGACGAGCCGCCTGATCGAGTGGGTCCGCCTGCCCGGGGACGTGCTCTTCATCGCCGGCGGCGTCCTGCCGTTGCTCTGGCTGACCTGGCGGGGTGTGTCGGGGCGCAAGAAGACGGCGCCTGAGGTCGACGAGCAGCAGGTCGCGCTCTTCACGGAGAGTGCCGACGAGCAACAGGCCGGCGCGAGTCCCACCCTCACTCAGGCCTGAGCAGACGTCGAGCGCCGCGCCCTCGGCCGCGCCTGCCCGGCTGCTGCCGGGGTCGGTCGGCTAGCCTCCGCGCCTCACCCCGCGTGCCTCACCCCGCGCGCCAGGTCTGCCGGGATCGCGCCCATTCGGCGTCGTCGCGCCAGATGAAGGTCTCGTGCTGGAGGTCCGACAGGGCCCGCTGAAGCTCCTCGCGGGTGCTCATCACGAACGGCCCGTAACGGGCGATCGGCTCGCCCAGGGGCTTGCCGGAGACCAGCAGAAAACGCGCCGGGCTCTCCCAGGTCTGCACGCGCACCTCGTCGCCGTCGCCGAAGATCATGAGCTGCGGGGCGTTGCCGTGCTGGCCGTCGAGGTCGCCGCGGTAGCCGAAGTCGCAGCCCACGCCGAAGTTCGCCGCGCCGCGGAACACGTAGGCGAACGCGTTGTGGCCGGCGGGCACGGGCTGCACGAACAGCGTCTTGGCGGGCAGCTCGACGTCGAGGTACTCGGGGTCGGCGTAGATCTCGGTCACGGGCCCGCTCACGCCGTCGATGGCGCCGGCCACCACGCGCACCCGCGAGCCGTCGTCGCGTTCGACTGCGGGGATGCTCGCGTCGGGCACCTCCTGGTAGCGCGGCTGCGACATCTTGAGCTTGGCCGGCATGTTGACCCAGAGCTGAAAGCCGCCCATCTTGCCGTCGCGCGGCCGGGGCATCTCCTCGTGGAGGAGGCCGCCGCCGGCCGTCATCCACTGTACGTCGCCGGGGCCGATCGCGCCCGCGTGGCCGAGCGTGTCCTTGTGGTCGACCTCGCCGGCCAGCATGTAGGTCACGGTCTCGATGCCGCGGTGCGGGTGGAGCGGGAATCCTGCCAGATAGTCGGCGGGGTCGTCTGACTCGAAGTGGTCCAGCAGCAGGAACGGGTCGAGGTAGTCGAGCGACCAGCCGCCGATGGTGCGCCTTAGCTTGACGCCGGCGCCTTCGAGCGTGTCTTGCGGATCGATGACGGCGGTCACGGCGCGCGCCCGCGGGTCGACGTTGCTCATGGAGTCCCCTTTCGTTCTCAGGCCACCTTGCCGGTCTCTTCGAGGGCAGGCTCGGTCGCTCTGCTCGGCGGCCGGCGCAGCCGCTTGAGCATGCGCAGATAGGCGCGCGTGCTCTTTTGCCGGCTCCAGTACCGCGCGAACCACCAGCACCAGGAGTGGTCGCGCACTCGGGTCAGCCGGAGCCGGGCGAGGAAGGCCAGCAACTGCCGGGTCGAATAGAAGCGCCGGTAGGCGCGCAGCACGCCGTCTTGCAGTTCGTGGGGCGCCATCTGTTGGGGCGTGAAGACGACGTGCAGGCCATCGTAGAGCTCCCACCGCTTGGTGAAGATGCGCCCCTCGGCATCGAGGTCGGCGAACTGCCGCGTGCCCGGCGCCGGCGTCAGGATGTTGAGCATCACGGTGTCGATCTGGTGGGAGCGGGCGAACTCGACGGTGCGCCGCGTGGTCGTCGGTGTGTCGGTGTCGGCGCCCAGCACGAACATGCCGTGGCACTGGATGCCGGAGCGGTGCAGGGCGTCGATGGCCTGCGTGATGTCGGCCACCGACTGCGATTTCTCGAAGCGGTCGAGGGTCGCCTGGTCGATCGACTCGAGCCCCAAAGCGAGGCGATGGCAGCCCGAACGCGCCATCAGGTCGAGCAGCTCCGGGTCGCGCGCCACGTCGGTGCGCGCCTGGGCCTGCCAGGGCACGACCAGATCCTCTGCGATCATCATGCGCAGGAGCGTCTTGAGGCGCCGTTTGTCGGCCGCCAGGTTATCGTCGTAGAAGAAGACGTTGTGCGGGCGCTTGGCCCTGAGCTCGGCGATCACGCTCTCCGGGCTGCGCCAGCGGTACGAGCGGCCGAACATGGCCGTCACCGAGCAGAAGGTGCAGGCGAACGGGCAGCCCCAGCTCGTCATGATCGGGGTTGTCTTGAGGCGCTCGTGTCCGACGATCAACGAGAGGTCGGGCACGGGCAGCTCGTCGAGGTCCGCGCAGCGCTCACGCGCGGCGTTGTGGACCGACCGGCCGTCTCTGGTGAAGGAAAGGCCGGCGATCGTCTCGAGCTCGCGCCGGCCCTGAAGGGCCTCGACCAGCTCGAGCGTGAGCGCCTCACCGCCTTCGCCGCGGGCCACGAAGTCGGCGTACCGCAGAGCCTCGTCAGCCATGAACGTGACGTGCGAGCCGCCGATTACGACGGGCACGCCGCGCTCGCGCAACGCGCCGGCCATGGCATAGGCCGCCGGAGCGGTCGAGGTCGTGGTCGAGATGCCGACCAGATCCGCCGCGGCCAGATCGCGCTCGTCGATCGGCGCGAGCTTGGACGAGTAGATGCGCACGTCGTGGCCGGCGCTCTTCAAGGCGGCGCCGATCAAGGGCAGACCGAGACGCGGGTAGAGCGCGTACGACCACATGTGAAGGCTCGGCGAGGGTGGTTCGATGAGACGTATCTTCATGGGGCTCCCTGACTTGGCCGGCGGTCCTGCTCGGTCGAGCCTACCCAGCGCCGCCGGAGGCTATGTGTGTTGGCCTCGCTCGGCGGACTCAGGCGGCGGCCTTACCCGCGTCGTCCGACTCGCTGGCGCGCCGCCGGGAGTACCTCGCGCCAGGACTCGCCGCTGCGACCTGCCCACTGGTTTCCCGAGGTCGTCATCGGTGGCATACGTGACTTACACGATTGCGCTCAAGGGCCGGGAGGGCTGCGTCGTCTGCGGACCTGCCCGGCCGGATCGTGCCAGAGCAACAGTGGGGGAAGGAGCCAACCTTGCCGGAGTTCAGTAATCCTTTCACAGACAGAGCCCCAGGGCGCACGCTGACGACGCAGGAGCTGATCCGCGCCATACGTTTCGACATAGCCGCCGAGCACGAGGCTACGTACCTCTACATGGCCCACGCCGAGGCGACCGACCACCCGCTGGCCAAACGGGTGCTCATCGATGTGGCCAACGAGGAACGCGAGCACATCGGCGAATTTCAGCGCCTGCTCGACATCCTCACCGGAGACGAGCCCGAGTGGTTGGCCAACGGCGTGGCCGAAGTGGACGAGATGGCTGCCGAGCTCGCCGCGAGCGGCCCGGGCGACGACGTCGCGCCGGGCGAGGACGGCGGCGGCGAGGCACCGGTCCCCGGCGCGTCGGGCGACGCAGCCGACGGGACGACCATCGGATCGCTGCGCGAGGGCTGAGGCGTGAGTCGCAGACACAGTGGGGCAGGGAGGTAATCGAGATGGCAAACCACTACCTGGGCCGCGAGGGTGCACCCTTCGGCTCCGAGACATGGGATCGACTTGACGCGGCGATGCTCGGCGCGGCGCGCGGCGAACTGTCAGGTCGACGCCTGCTCGAGATCAGGGGTCCGTTCGGCCTGGGGCTCAAGGACGTTCCTCTGGCAGACGAGGATCTGGGCGACGGACTTACGGTCGGCGCCAGCCTGCCGCTGACCCTCATCCACAGAAGCTTCTCGCTGCCGGTCCGCGACCTGGCGGCCTTTGAGCAGGAGCCGAGTGCGCTGAACCTGGGCCCGCTGGTCGCCGCCGCGCTGGCGGTCGCCCGAGCCGAAGACGGCCTGATCTTCAACGGCACGTCGCGCACCGCCGGCCTGTTTACGAGCGAGGGAGCGACGCGCGTCAAGCTGAGCGCCTGGAGCAAGGTGGGGGCGGCGCAGGGCGACCTGATCGAAGCCGCGTCGGCGCTCGACCGGGCCGGCTTTCACGGACCGTACTGCCTGGGTCTCTCGCCGGGTCGCTTCAACCAGTTGCTGCGGCCCCTCGAAACGGGCGTCGTGAACGAGCTCGACCTGGTCAAGGCGGTCGCCACCGAGGGCGTGGTCAAAGTGCCGGCGCTGGCCGACGGTGCGGTGCTGATCGCCGCCGGCAGTCAGTTCGCGCATCTGGTCCTCGGTCAGGACATGAGCCTCGGTTTCGTGGGACCGACCGGCGGCGGTGCGCTGGAGTTCACGATCTCCGAGTCGCTCGCCCTGCGCGTGCTCGTGCCGCCGGCGGTATGCATCGTGGGCGAGGTCAGGACGGTCGCCTGATCGCCGCGGCCGATCGTGGGGGCTGGTCGCGCCCGTGATCCTCGCGGCGGGGTGCAGGGCCTGTGCGCTGCCCCGAGGACAGGCCAGACCGGTGGCTCAGGCGGGCCGCGCTTCCGGCGTGTGGGCGTCGCTGGGGCGGTAGGTCTCGACACGGTTCTTGCCGAGGCGTTTGGCCAGGTACAGCGCCTTGTCGGCGGCCGCCACGAGCTCGTCCGGCGTGAGTGAGTCGGCGGTCGTGCACGAGACGCCGATGCTGATCGTGACCGCTTGCGGCCGGAGTGGCGTGACCGCGTCGCGGCCAAGCTCCTCGACGGCCGCCCGCAGCCTTTCCGCGATCGCCGGCGCCGTTTCGGTCCTGAGGTTCTCGAGGCTCCCCCGATGCGCTTTGTTCGAGGCGGCCGCCGCAGGCTCGCGGGCATCCTCCTGCGCCACGAGAGCCGTGTTGGGCAGCAGCACGGCGAACTCTTCGCCGCCGTACCTGCAGACGACATCGATGTCGGTGCGCAGCGTTTCCCGCAACACGCGAGCGATCAGAACGAGCGCCTCGTCGCCGGCCTGATGGCCGAACTGGTCGTTGAACTGCTTGAAGTCGTCGACGTCGAGCATGAGCAGGGAGAAGGGTGTGCGATACCGGCGATAGCGCGCCGTCTCTTCTTTCAGGCGATTGCGCAGATGACGGTAGTTGAAGAGCCCGGTCAGGCCGTCGGTGAGCGCCTCGAGCTGCATGGCCTGGTAGGCACGGCCGGCGTGCAGCGCCGCGGCCGCGTGTTCGCCGAGGCCGCGAGCGAGTTCCAGCTCGTAGGAGCTGAACTCACGCTCGCCCGAGGTCTCGACCAGGACGAGCGTGCCGAGCGTCCGCCCGCCGAACACGAGCGGGACGTGCAGGTGGGTGAGCTCGCCGACAGCCAGCATGGCGCTTCTCACGGTCTGCGGCACCGACTCGTCGGCGACCCGTTCCAGGATGATCTCGCGCCGCTCCAGCGCCCAGCGATCGCCGGAGCGCTCGCTCAGCGCGATGGGGATGTTCTCAGGTTCCAGCACCACGTGGCCGAACGACGTCCGTGGGATCAGGGCGTCATCGGGCTGGATGAACTCGTAGATGGCGCAGCCGGGCACCTTCAGGGCTTCGGCCGCCGAGCGCGCCATGACCTGCAGGGTCTCGTCGAGTCCCACCGTCGAGGTCAAGGCCCGACTGGCGCCGAGGAGCGACTGAAACGAGCGGTTCTGCTGATCGAGCTGGCCGAACAGGTCGGCGTTGTGAATGGCGATCGCGGCGAGCACCGCGACCTGTGAGAAGAGTTCTCTCTCGTCGTCGGTGAAGCGCCGGCACGACCTGGTCTCGACCAGGCCCAGCACGCCGATGATGCGGCCGTCGAACTGCAGCGGCGCATCGAGGGTGGACTTCTCGCTCCAGCGATCCATCTCACTGGCTTCGGTCGGCGCCAGGTCGGGGTCGTCGCGGTGGACTTCGACGATCTCGCCGTCCCTTACGGTCGGCAGAAAGCTCGGACGCACGTCGGGGTGAAAGGGCTCGCCGGCCGCCTGCTCGCTGACCTGGTGGTGTGACTCGCAGACCCAGGGCCCGTCGCCGCGGTCGAGCTCGAGGTCCCAGAAGGCCAGATAGGTGAGAAGATCGTCGTCGGCGTCGTAGCGGTGGATGTCACAGGAGTAGACGCCGAACGCCTCACCGACCTGGCGGGCGATGGTGCTCATGACGTCGCTGATCTCGAGCGTCGAGGCGATCGTGGCACCGATCTCGGCGATGATCGTCTGACCGTCCTTCATGGACTCGCGCCTCCGAGCGCTCTTGCCGTCGCGGTCGGCGCGTCGGGAAACGCCGTCGTCGAGCCGGCTCTCTGTCTACGATATCGGTGAACCGACCGGCGCGCTTGATTGAACGATTGTTTATTCCGGCCTCCGTCATCCGCTAGGGCGAAGCCGATTCTTCGCGCGGGAACCTCGAAAAGTGGCCGATTCGTCGTTTTCTACCGATGTTTGCGTGTACGGACGTTGTTTGGGGAGTAATATAAACTATTCGGCCGCTTGGACCCGTTACGGGTTCACGACGGCCGGGCTTGAGAGCGCGCGCAAGTCTGGTCGGGATGCCGCCGGCCTGTGAAGACGATCCCGAAGACCTCTGGCCTTTCGTGGCGCGGCCGTGAGCCTCGCCGCGAGCCAAGGGTACTTCACGCAAGGAGCTTGAGAGTGACAGTGATCGACGTGCCGGCGTCCGGAAAGACGACAGAACTTGCAGAACTGGCCAGCGACGAGATCCGCGAGCTGATCCTCGAGGGTCGCGAACAGGGCTACCTCTCCGTCGCGCGCATCGTCGAGGCTCTGCGCGACGTCGAGTCCACCCCCGAACAGCTCGAGAGCTTCTTCATGGTCCTCACCGACCAGGGCATCGAACTCCTCGAGGGCGACGGGCCGGCCGCGGTCGAAGCCCCTCAAGACGAGCCAGAGGCAGCGCCGGCGCTCGACCTGTCGATCAAGACGACGAGCTACGATCCAGTGCGCATGTACCTCAAGGAGATCGGCAAGGTGCCGCTGCTCACCGCCGTGCAGGAGGTCTCGCTGGCCAAGCGTATCGAGCGCCGCGACATGGATGCCAAGCGCAAGCTCACAGAGGCCAATCTGCGCCTCGTCGTCTCGGTCGCCAAGCGCCACGTGGGCCGCGGACTGCCGCTGCTCGACCTCATCCAGGAGGGCAACCTGGGCCTCATCCGGGCGGTCGAGAAGTTCGACTACCGTCGGGGCTACAAGTTCTCCACCTACGCCACCTGGTGGATCCGCCAGGCGGTCACGCGCGCCCTGGCCAACCAGGCGCGCACGATCCGCGTGCCGGCCCACATGGTCGAGCAGATCAACCGTCTGCTGCGCATTCAGCGCCAGCTTCTCAGTAACCTGGGCCGCGAGCCCACCGTCGAGGAGATGGCCGTCGAGATGGGCATCGCGCCGGCCAAGGTGCGCGAGATCCTCAAGATCAGCCAGGAGACCGTGAGCCTCGAGGCGCCGGTCGGCGAAGAGGGCGACTCAGAGCTCTCCGACTTCATCGCCGACCAGGACGCCGTCGAGCCCAGCGACGCACTCGGAAAGACCATGCAAGGCGAGCATCTCGACGGTCTGCTGACCACCATGCCCGAGCGTGAACGCAAGGTCATCGAGCTGCGTTTNNACCCGCGAGCGCATCCGCCAGATCGAGGCCAAGACCATGGCTCATCTCAGAAGTTGTCACGACGCCGAGCACTTGCGCGACTTTCTCGACTAGCTCGCACCGCGGCGGCCTGCCGCACACTCCTTCTGGAGGGCCGCGGTCGCAACTTTTGATAGAGTGCGCAGATATGCGCCCGGCCGCTACGAATCTGCTAGAGCCGGGTAGATGACGAGCGGGCGACGCGTCGAGCGGCGCGGCGAGGCAAGGGGCAGCGGGCTTTTCGCCCCTCTCTTGCCGCCGGCCCGTTGCAACGCGGCGGTCGACCGTGCACACTATGGGATCGTGCGGCCGCCCGCACACGCCAACGAGAGAGCAGAAAGGAACACATCGTGCCGAGCTCCAAAGGCAAACCGCGTCCCGACCGAAAGCGGGGCCGTCCGTTCGACCCGACCCGACGTCGCTACTGTCACTTCTGCAAGGACAAGGTCGTCGAGGTCGATTACAAGGATCTGGTCACGCTGCGACGCTGCATCAGCGAACGCGGCAAAATTAAGGCGCCGCGAGTCACGGGCACCTGCCGGCGCCATCAGCGCCAGGTGGCGGTAGCCGTCAAACGCGCCCGCGAGATGGCCCTGCTGCCGTATGCGACCGTGGGTCGGGACCTCGCCGGCGGAGGCCGGGGTCCGCGCCGCTAGGCCAGGAGCGCCTCACTAAAGCCGTGTGTTCGGTCGTGCTGCGGCGCTTCGCGTGGCCCGCCGCTTCGCGCGGCGCTTCTCAGGCGGATTCAGCCGAGGTCGCGGCGCCAGTCCCACTCCGGCGCGATCAACTGCGTACCTTCGGTGTCTTCGACCTCACGGCGCCATGCCACGCGCTCGCCGACGCGCGCGCGCAGGCGCCAGCCGATCGGTTTGCTGGCGTCCTCCACTGATTCCTTTATGGCGGCGAGCCGCTCGCAGACCAGTGCCAGGTCGCCTTCGGTGAGCCCGTAGTCGTCGACCATGGCCAGGACGACATCGAGGTTCGTGGTGATGTCGTGGTAGAGCCCCCAGTCGCGCGAGCACACTTCGGCGAGATAGACGACGTCGATCGACGGCCGGGCTTCGGTCTCGCTCAGCGACACGTCCTTGAGGAGCGCAATGACGTCGTGCACGTCCTTCTGGTTGATCTTGCCGATCTGCAGCTTGGCGATCATGCCGTCGACCGGCGAGATGGCGTAGTCGTCGAGGTCGAGACGCTCCTGGACATCCACGTCGTGATCCATGTGCATCACGTCCAGGAAGACGTCGACATGGTCGACGAGCGGGGCGTCGGGCGGGGTGTCGGCGGGCTCCGCGGCGGATTCGGCGGCGGACGGGTCGGCCTGCGCCAGGGTCTCCGTCTTCACGAACTGGAGCTGCTCTGCCTCGGTGGCCTGCGTGACGTAGCGATTCTCGGCGTAGCCGAGCCCGGCGAAGATCTGCTGCAGGTCGCGGAACTGCGACGAGAGGCCGACGACGTCGATGTCGGAGTACTCGCGGTCCATGAAGTCGAGGTCGCTGCAGTAGCGTCGAATGGCAAGGCCGCCGGTGATACGCAGCGTGACGCCCTGTTCGCGGGCCGCGTCGACGATCGCGAGGGCTTCGGCCATGACGCGGTCGGCGCGCCTCGTGGGGGCCGTCCGCAGGCCGGGGCCCGACTTGAGAACGGCACCGGACTCGACGGCGCCGCCGTCGGCCCGGTGCCGCAGATCTTCGAGCGGGTGCATGACCGCATCGATGATCGGCCGGGCCAGATACACGCGCGGCCAGCGCTTCTTGCCATACTCCTCGAAAAGGTCCCTGGCGAGCAGCTCGCGGACCACGTGGCGCGCCGTGGGGTTAGTGACGCCCAGCACCCGTTGAGCCTGCGGGACCGTCAGACACGGCGTGCGAAACGACTCGTCGGCGAGCGCCAGCGCATGCCCCTTGAGTTGCGAGTGCAACCGCGTGTGGAGAGCAATGAGGGCGCGGGCCTGTTTTGTGGCGCGTTCGGCGGTCTGGCGCACGCCGGTCAGGAAGAAGAGCAGCCAGGGCTCCCACTCGCCGTGGGTGCGCACCCGCTGCAAGCGCCGGTAGTACTCGTCGCGGTGGGCCTCGAAGTAGGCCGAAAGGTAGAGCATCGGTCGCGTAAGCCGTTGGCGGTCGATGAGAAACAGCGTGATGAGCAGGCGACCGAGCCGGCCGTTACCGCCGATGAACGGGTGCAACGTCTCGAACTGCTCGTGCAGCAGGGCGCACTGCACCAGGTCGGGCAGCGCCCCGCGCTCGTGCAGGAAGGAATCCCAGACCCCGAGCGCCTCGAGCATCTCCGGCACCGGCGGGGCGACGAAGGTGGCCGTGGCCAGGGTCGCGCCGGGCGGCCCGAGCCAGCTTTGCGAGGTGCGAAACTCACCCGGCGTGCGGGCGCCGCCGATCTCACCGCGCAGGAGCTGTCCGTGCAGCTCGCGTACGAGGTCCAGCGACAGCGGCACGTGGGCCAGGCGTTCGACTCCGTAGCGCAAGGTGGCGATGCAACTGCGCACCTCGCGCAGATGGTCGCGCGGCACGCTGGCGGGCGCCGCGCCGACCTGGTCGAGCAGCAGATCAGAGAGGCTCACCTGGGCACCCTCGATGCGCGACGAGCAGAGCGCCTCCTGGCGTTTGAAGGACGCGTCGAGCAGCTGGGGGTCAGGCAGCTCGCCGGCGAGCCCGGAGAGCTCGCCCAGCGCGGCGTCGGCGCGCGACAGGGCAAGCACGAGGTTGGCGTCGTAGGTCAACGTGGGGGGCAGGGGCGCCGGCACGAAGGCCGCGTAGCCTTCGGGGCAGGTGACGACGCGCCCGGCTTGCGGAGCATGGAAGTCGCTGGGGTCGATGATGCTCCCTTCGGATCGGGGGGACGTCTGCTCAGTCTGACAGACTTGAAAGTATATGCCATGAATCTTACAAAACGCGCGGCGGTGCGCAAGACGCGCGGCGGGTATGCAAGACGCGCGGCGGTGCGCAAGAACGCGCGGCGGGTGCGGTCGGTCGCGGTTGCGGCGCCCTTGCGACGTTGTCGCGGGCGCGCTGATAACGTGAACCTGCTGCGTTAGACGCATAAACCGTTTGCTTTACGCCTTGCGCTGTGCTGAACTAAGACATCGCAACCGGCAGGGAGGGTCCCGATGGCCGCAAGTGACTTTGAAAACGGGCGCGCCGGCAGCTCGGCCTCGACGGCCGCGGCGGCTCTCGATTTCGAGCGTTTCCTGGCTCGCCTGCTGGTCGTCCCGGTCGTGGAGATCGCCCGCGTGCAGGACGCCGTGCCTTTGGCGCGCGCCCTGCTCGAAGGTGGCTTGCCCTGCGCCGAGATCACGTTTCGCACGGCCTCGGCGGCACAGGCGATCGAGGCGATCGCCACGAGTGTGCCGGAGATCCGCGTGGGCGCCGGAACGGTCCTTGATCCGTCGCAGGCCCAGGCCGCTCTGGACGCCGGTGCGAGCTTTCTGGTGGCGCCCGGGTTCGACCCGGCGGTCGTCGAGTTCGCTCTCGCACACGGTGTGCCGCTCGTGCCCGGCGTGTGCACCCCGACCGAAGTCGGGATGGCGCTGGCGCGGGGGCTGTCGCTGCTCAAGTTGTTCCCCGCCGAAGCCGCCGGCGGGGTGGGCTATCTCAAGGCACTGGCCGCGCCGTTCGGCGACGTGCGTTTCGTGCCCACCGGCGGCATCGGCCCTGACAATCTGGCGGCCTATCTGGCGATCAGGCAGGTGATCGCCTGCGGTGGTAGCTGGATGGTCAAGAAGGACCTGATCGCCGCCGGCGCCTTCGACACCATCCGCGAGCTCGCCGCGCAGGCGCGAACGATCGCCGACGCGGCGCGGCCGGCGGCCACGTAAGGGCCTGGAGGAGGGCGGACCATGAGCATCTTCGAGACGCGCAGCGCCGACGACTGTCGCTGGGACCTGGTGGCCCTCGGCGAGGTCATGTTGCGGCTCGACCCCGGTGAGGGCCGGATCGCCACGACGCGTTCGTTCGAGGTCTGCGAGGGCGGCGGCGAGTACAACGTGGCGCGCGGGCTGCGGCGCTGCTTCGGCAGGCGCACGGCGCTGGTCAGCGCGCTGGCCGACAACCCCGTCGGCCACCTGATCGAAGAGCTCATCCTGCGCGGCGGAGTCGACCAGAGCCACGTGCGCTGGGCGCCCTACGACGGGGTCGGGCGCGTGGTGCGCAACGGGCTCAACTTCACCGAACGCGGCTTTGGCCTGCGCGGCG
>PKYM01000116.1 GCA_003132645.1 Actinomycetota bacterium
TAGAGCGCCCGCTCGACCGTCTCGAGCTTGCGCAGCATCTGGGCGTTGCCCACGAAGTACTTGTCGGCCGCCTCGTTGACGAGCTGGATGGCCTGGGCCTCGCCTTCGGCCTGCAGGATCTTCGCCTGCCTGATGCCCTCGGCCTTCTTGATCTCGGCGCGGCGGGCGCCGTCGGCCTGGGTCTCGGTTGC
Source organism: Actinomycetota bacterium (assembly GCA_003132645.1). Taxonomy (GTDB): domain Bacteria; phylum Actinomycetota; class Thermoleophilia; order UBA2241; family UBA2241; genus Bog-752. Next base: position 192 of record PKYM01000116.1, read on the forward strand.
GGTGGCGAAGTCGATCGCGGCGACCTTCTCGTTCTCGGCCTTGACGACCTTGTTCATGGTCTCCTGCACGTCGTGCGGCGGGTCGATTTCCTTGAGCTCGGTACGCAGGATCTCGATGCCCCAGCTCGCGGTCTCGGTTTTGAGCGCGGAACGAAGCTCCTCATTGATCTTGCCGCGCTCCGAGTTCGCCGACTTCAGCGAGAGCGTGCCGATGATGTTGCGCAGCGTGGTGCGCGCCAGGTTGACGACCTGGTTCTGGTAGTTGGTGACGTTGTAGAGCGACGCCTTGACGTTCTCTTCGTCGGCCTTGACCTTGAGGTAAACTTGGGCGTCGACCCGAGCGTTCAGGTTGTCGTTGGTGATGATCTCCTGGGGCTGGGCCTCGACCAGCATCTCGCGAATGTCGACCTGATACATGTGCTCGATGATCGGCAGGACACCGTGGATGCCCGGTCCGGCGTAGCGGTTGTACTTGCCGAGGCGCTCGACCAGACCGCGATGCGTCGGGCGCACCATGCGGACGCTGCTGCGCGCGAGCACGGCCAGCACGACCACGACCGCCGCGATGATGATCAGCTCGGCGATGGTGGCGCCGGCGATGGCTACCATGAGAACCACCTTTCGGTTGCAGGATAGACCGGTACGGTGCTCATGAGCTTCTCCTTCGCATCTGACGGTGGCCGCACAGGGCTCGAGGCGCGGGTGGCACGCAGATGGTCGGGGGTCGGGCGAGTCGAATCGGCTCGAGGCTACCTGCAGTCAAGGGCTCCCGTTTGAGCCTTGCGTTCCGATCATTCCCGTTGGGCTTCGGTTCGAGACGGGCGAGGACGGCTCGCGGTGCAGGCGGCAGGTGTACCGTGTCAGCCTTTTCGGAGACTTAGCTCCGAAATAGTTGTGGATCTCCGCGATGCACACGGACGTTTCCGCGCCTTTCTGCAAGAGGGTCGATAGCCTCTACTCGGTCGCGAAGACGAGTCCCGCGATCAGCGCCGCCGAACCTCCAGGCGGTACTTTGAGCCTTCCCCTGCAGCGTCTGCCAAACCTGATGACCCGTTGGCGCCGACAATGCACCCAGCGCCACGACTGTGTTCGCACGTCGTGCGGACATGGGCTCCGAGCAGTCACGGCAAGCGGCAAGGGAGAGCTGAAGATGCCTCAGGCGGTCTCGCCGCGAGCGAGCTCCATGCTCTCCACCGTCTCGACGATCCGCGCCTGGGCGTCCGACATGACCTGCCCGTCGACCCGGCTCCAAAGGTCGCGTAGTGACCGCAGCATGGTCTCGGCCTCGGCCTGGGTGTCGAACTCAAGGTCGATCATCGCGTAGGCACGATCGTCTACCGGCCTCATCACTCGGTAGCCGCGTACGCCAGAGCGCTGCCGCCCGACGGGATCGCTGTCGAAGGCCCGCTTCCAGCCCTCGAAGCTTGGCACACGGTGTTCGATTCGCACGAGGTACATGTTCCGCTCCCTTGGTTGACGTGACGTCGCCGCGAGCGGGGTGAGGCTTGCCGGACGCATCCGCCACTGAGGTTGAATGTCCGTTTGGTTCGCGACACGAGCTGTTTCCGCTACCTGGAGACTTCCCGAGGGAAGACGGGACGTATCGCTTGGCAGGTGTTCCGCGAGCTCACCGCCGCGCGGCCGCCATCGAGGTCGCAGCAACGACGAGGTCGGCGGCCGGGTCGTCACGCATCGACCTGCCAACGATGCGGCGCGAGCAGGCGTCGACGACCGCGGCGTGGAAGAGCCAGCCCTCGTGCGCCAAGTGGCCCGCTCCACGGGGACAACGGTTTGCCGAAAGAGCGCGGCGGGCGACACCTCGATGCGATATCAGCGAACGTGGAGGCCCAACGATGACCCGTTACTCCGTCGACTGCCGCGACACGCCGAGCGACAACAACTGCGACGTCAAGATCTCCGGCAGCGAAGAACACCTTGTGGAGGCCGCGGCGGCGCACATGGTCACGCACCATCAGCAAGCACGCGGACACCCCAGAGCTGCGTGGCGAGGTCCGCAAGACGATGAAGCCCAAGGCTGACGACTGAGAGTCGGCGACCGCCTCGGGCGACGATGCTGAGGCGGAAGTCAAGAGCCGATGCGTTGCGGCAAGCCTCGTGAGGCTCAGCAGCAGGCAACGGCGCGGCGGTCCGCCCGCCCCAAGGGCCGGGAATACACGGTAATCGAGGCCGGCGGCCACTCCCTTCGCGAACTGACGCCGGCCTCGTCCAAAGCGTCACGGATCCAGCCTCCACTTCGCGAGGTTGGCGGCTCAAAGGAGAGGGCATGAGCGGCATGACCATCGAACAACTTCGCGAACGCGCACGTGGGGCAGTGATCGAACATGGAGACGACGGTTACGACGAGGCGCGCGTAGTTTACAACGCGATGATCGACCGGCGGCCCCGGCTGGTCGTGCGTTGCAGCGACGTGGGCGACGTCATTGCGGCGGTCGACTTTGCCCGCGAGAACGGTCTCGACCTGGCCATTCGCGGCGGCGGGCACAGCGTGCCCGGCTTCGGCACCGTTGACGACGGCGTCGTCGCCGACCTCTCGGGCATGCGCGGGGTGCGGGTCGACCCGGCGGCGCGCACGGCGCGCGCCGAGGGCGGCGCGACGTGGGGTGACTTCAACCACGCCACCGGCGCCTTCGGACTGGCGACGACCGGCGGCATCATCTCGACGACCGGCGTCGGCGGGCTCACGCTCGGCGGGGGGATCGGCTACCTCACCCGCGGTCTCGGGCTTTCATGTGACAACCTCCTCTCGGCCGACGTGGTCACCGCGGACGGGCGCCTGGTGAGGGCCAGCGCAGCGGACAACCCGGATCTCTTCTGGGCGCTTCGCGGCGGCGGCGGCAACTTCGGGGTCGTGACCTCGTTCGAGTTTCGCCTTCACCCCGTGGCCAACATCTACGGCGGGGTCCGGTTCTTCGAGCTGGACCAGACCGCGAACGTCCTGCGCTTCTTCCGCGAGTTCATCGCCGACGCACCGCCGGAGCTGGGCGCGTTTCCGGCCTTCCAGATCGCGCCGCCGCTGCCCTTCATCCCGGAGGCCCGTCACGGCGACACGTTCATCGCCATGGTGGCCTGCTGGTCGGGGTCGCCCGAGAAGGGCGAGCGGGCTCTCGCGCCGATCCGAGATGTCGCGCCTGTCGTGGCCGAGTTCGTGGACACGATGCCCTACGCGGCCATCAACAGCCTGTTCGACGCCCTGGTCCCGCCTGGCCTCCAGCACTACTGGAAGGCGAACTTCGTGACCGAGCTCACCGACAAAGCCATCGAGGCGCACGTCGAGCACGGACCCAAGGTCCCCGCGGTCAACTCGACAGTGCACATCTATCCGATCAACGGCGCCACTCACGATATGGCGCCGGACGCGACGGCGTTCGCTTACCGCGACGCCAACTTCGCCACGGTGATAGCCGGGATGTGGCCCGACCCCGCCGACAACGAAGCCAACATCGACTGGGTGCGCTCCTACTACGACGCCACAGCGTCCGAGTCGGAGGAGGGTGGCTACATCAACTTCATGTCGGGAGACGACCAGGAGCGGATCAGGGCGAACTATCGTGGCAACTACGACCGGCTGGTCGACGTGAAGCGGAAGTACGACCCCGGCAACCTGTTCCACCTCAACCAGAACATTCGGCCTTGAGGTCGGATCAGCAGCGTCGCTAG
>PKYM01000227.1 GCA_003132645.1 Actinomycetota bacterium
GCCGGCTCGCCGCCGCCACCGTGGCCAGCCCCACGAGCGCCACGACCACGGCCAGAGACCGCAGACGACCGATGAAGGGTCTGCGACAGGCGGGGGTTCTGCGACGGGAGCGGTGCATGCTGCCTCGTAGTGTATACTCGCCGGCCATGCAGATGAACGCGCGCCCCGCGCTCCTCCAGCGCATCGGTCGGCTCCTGCGTGCCAAGGAATTCCTGGTCTTCTACGCGATCGGCCTCGGCCTGCTCGACTTCGCCGCACCGCCGGCGACCGGCTGGCTCTTTGCCCACCGTTCCCTGGCGACTCTCCTGGGCACCAACAACAGCGTGATCGGCGACGCCGTCGCCGGCCACGCTGTCACCGTGATCGCCGTCGCCCTGACCTACCTCGCGCTGTCAGCGTTCTTTACGGGCGGCTACCTGCGCTCGTTGCTCGGCCGCCTGCACTGGGGGCCGCGCGACGCGCGCCAGTTCTCAAGGCTGCTCGCCTTCGTCACCCTGTCGGCCGCTCTCTCCTGGGGGCTCAGGGCGGCCGCGAGCGTAGCGAGCCACCACCTCGGCGATACGACCGACCTGGTGGTCGTCTTCGCCCTCCAGACGATCGTCAACGTACCGCTGCTCTACGCCGGCTACGCGATCGTGACGAGCAACGTCGGACTCGTGCGGGCCATCGTGGCCTCCTTGCGGACCTTCGCCGCCAACGCCTTCATCTCGCTGCTTGTCATGTTCACTCTCTTCGAGGTGCTGCTGCTGCTCTGGCAGTTCCTGCCTGGAGATTCGGGCAGTGCGGCGGCCCTGCTGCCCACCGTTCTCATCCACGTGCTCGTCTGGGGCAGCGTCAGCTTCGTTGCCGACGTGGTGCTGCTCAGCGTGTACATCGACTCGATCGAGCGGGGAACAATCCCCCCAAAGTAGGACCGAGGTGGCCATGGCACTCACGAGACAATCAACCGATCTGGAGCGCGGCGTCGAGCGTCAGATAATCCTGCAGGTGGGCGCGCTCGTCGGCATCGACGTGAGGCCCAGCCGGCTGTTCGTCTGGTATGGCAGCGCGCGTGGCACCCAGGAACGGATCGTCTCCTTAGACAAGGCGCCGCGCGTGTTGCGCCGGCCGCGGCCACGACGCTTCGTGCAGCTCCCCGGCCTCGAGGTCTCCTATCTCGGCAATCCGGCGGTCACCCTGCTGCTTGCTTCCGGCGCCTGGTATCGACGCCTGCGCGACGCGGTGGTCGAGCCGCCGGCCTGACCGCCTCGCGGCGCCGGCCTCACCGCCTCGCGGCGCTCCCAACGTTGGCCCTGCCTACCTTCAGGGGTACGATGTATCATTAGGCGCTGACAGATCCGCGGGGTCGGATCGCAGCTTGGGGGTCACCATGTTGGATCAGCCGCTCAGGACCCCGGTAGCGGGGCGCTGGACCCGGGCCGAGCACGACGAGTCGTACTGGATGTACGAACGCCGCCACCGGCGCTGGCGACTGCTTGCCGTCACCGCCCTCGTAGTGGTACTGGTCGGCGGGGGCGGTGCTACCCTCGTCCTCCAGGCGCGCGGCAACTACCTGAATGGCCAGCGAGCGCTCGCGGCCGGCGAGTACGGACTCGCCATCCAGCAACTCAGTGCAGCCAGGGTGGCCGGCCTCCCCTACGCCGACGCCCACAAACTGTTGAACGACGCCGTTGCTCTCTCGATCAGTCAGTCGCAGTACGCCTCTCAGGTACGCGATGTGTCACGCCCGACCGCCGCGTCGCTTGCCTTGCGCCAAGCCGCGGCACTCTTCGCGAGGGGCCACTACAGCGAGGCCCTGGCCCGGCTCGCCGGCCTGCCCAGCCGCCTGCCGCCGGCCGTGGCTGCCGCGCGTCTGCCGGCAGGGAGCGGGGCGGTGGCCGCCGTGCTGCTCCTCGCGAGCGCAAACGAAGCCTTTGCCGCGCATGACTGGCGGGTAGCGCGCGACGACGCCGCCGGCGTCCTCGCGCGCTACCCGAGGTGCGCTCCCGCCGCGGCTCTCGCCGCCGAGGCCGGTCGCCGAACGCGGGCCGAGCCGTTCGCGGTCCGGGCCGCCGGTCTTGCCGCGGCAGGTCACTGGAAAGCGGCGCTCGTCGCGGTGCGCCGGGCGTTGCGGATCGACCCGGCCTATCCCGGCGCCGCAGCCCTCCTTGCCCGGGTCGATGCCACTCTGGCACGCCGCAAGGCCGCGAAAGCCAAGACGGCGGCGGCCAAGGCAGCAGCCAAGTCGGCGGCGGCCGCGAGCACGCCGTCCGTACCGTCGTACACGCCACCGCCGGTCGTGCCGAAACCGACGCCCAAACCACCCCCGCCGCCATGATGACCAGAAGAGAAGCGACGACCATGAGGCTCGCCCTGGGGACGACTGTCGGCTTGGCGTTGGCGTGCGCCGTGCTGGGCGCGTCGGCCCTCGTCGGGCCGCCGCCGGTCGCAGCTGCCGTCAAGCCCGCCGCGACGTTTGCCACAAGCTCGCCGATCACGGCGCCGGCTACGCCTTCATGGGCGCTGCTGCCTGGCCCCTCCTCCTCGCCGACGGGCCCCGGTAGCATCGCCACGTTCGGCGACGCCGGGGTCGCGGTCGTGGGCCCCGGCGACACCATCGCGATCAGCACGGACGGTGGCGCCACCTGGGCCCAGCGGACGCTGCCCGACTGGCCGGTGCAGTCCGTTGCCTTCAGCGACTCGACTCACGGCTATGCCGTGGGGCCGCCGAACAATTTCGACGAGACAAGCGACGGCGGCGTCACCTGGCAGTCCGTGGCATCGCTGCCGACGCTGAACCCGGCCGACACCTTCGAGGCGGTCGCCGCCGCTCGGTCGGGCGCGCTCGTCTCGGTGCTCGGCCAGCAGTCAGTGCTCACCGCGACCGACGGCGGGACGACCTGGACCCAGGAGGCGACCAGCGGCATCGCGAGCTATCCGTCAGCTCCCCTGTCGATCGTCGCCGGTCCGGCCGGCTTCGCCGCGGCTGCCGGCGGCAACGACGCCTTTCTGACCCGGGACGTAACGGGCACCTGGACCGTGCAGGCGTCGCCATCGAGTGACCCTGTCGTGGCCCTGGCGCTGGCCGGCACACCGCTTTGGGGCAACGGCACACCCGACCTGTTCGCAGTCACGGCGACCGGCGTCTCGGGCAGTGACGACTCGGGCGCCACCTTCACCGCCCTGCCGACGCCGCCCGGCAGCGCCCAGGTCTCGGCGGCCCTGTTCGGCGCACCGCGACCCGAGCTGCTTGTGGGTGGCTCGTCGGGGCTGCTGGAGCGCTACGTGCCCTCGAGCTCCGGCTGGGCCACCGGCACCTGGGCATCGGATACGGGACCGCTCACCGGAGAGATCGTCTCCTGCGCCACCGGGCCGGGGTCGGTCGCCTACGCGCTCTCGGCCAGTGGGCGCGTCGAGCGCACGTTGTCGAGTGGCGCCGCACCGTTCTCGCTGAGCGCGTCGAAGGCCAGCGTGACCGCGACCGGCGACGTCGGACTCACTGCGGCGTCGTCGATCAGGGCGCCCGGCAGGCTCGTTCTCGAAGAGCAGCCCGCCGGCGGTACGTGGCAGACCCTGGTGCCCTCGTGGCCCTGGTCGACTAGCCCAACGGCGCCCGGCGACGTCATCGACGAACCGCTGTCGACCACCCAGTACCGCCTGCGCTTCGTGTTCGCCGGCCACACGGCCGCGACGAGCGCCACGGTCACCGTCGGCGTGCGCCCCGAGATCACCGTGGCGCACCGCTCGCTGACGCTGCGCAAGGGGGCCGTCTACCAGCTCACGGGCCAGGTCTTCCCCGCCCAGCGCGGCCGTAAGGTCCAGATCTGGACCAACCGCGGCGGCGCCTGGCACAAGCTCACGCTGGGCGGCACTGTCTCACTCGTGCGGGGGTCGACGTTCGCCACACGGCGGTTCGGCACGCCGGCGCGCGAGACCTACGAGCTGCAGGTGCGCATGGCGGCCAACGCAGCGTATCTGGCCGGCACCAGCGCTCTGGTGAAGGTGACCGTCAAGTAAGTCGCCTGAGGGAGCGCCTGGGTTCGGCGGCCGGCTCGCCTACTCCCACTCGATGGTGCTCGGCGGCTTGCTCGAGACGTCGTAGACCACGCGGTTGACCTCGGGTACCTCGTTGATGATCCGCGACGAGACCTTTTCGAGCAGCTCGTAGGGCAGCCGCGCCCAGTCGGCGGTCATGGCGTCGTCGCTCTTGACGGCGCGGATGGCGATCGGGTAGGCGTAGGTGCGCTCGTCGCCCTGCACGCCGACCGAACGGATCACGGGCAGGATGGCGAAGCATTGCCAGAGCTCGCGGTAGAGGCCGGCGTTCTTGACCTCCTCCTGCAGGATAGCATCGGCCCGCTGCAGGATGTCGACCCGTTCGGCGGTGACCTCGCCGATGATGCGGATGCCCAGGCCGGGCCCCGGGAACGGCTGGCGCCAGACGATGCGCTCGGGCAGACCGAGCTCCTCGCCGACGGCGCGCACCTCGTCCTTGAACAGCAGGCGCAGCGGCTCGACCAGCTCGAAGCCCATTTTCTCGGGCAGGCCGCCGACGTTGTGATGGCTCTTGATCTTGGCGGCCTGGCGCGTGCCGCTCTCGATCACGTCGCTGTAGAGGGTGCCCTGCACGAGAAAGCGCGCGTCGGTGAGCTTGCGTGACTCCTCTTCGAAGCAACGGATGAACTCCTCGCCGATGATCTTGCGCTTGCGCTCGGGTTCGGTGATCCCCACCAGCCTGTCGAGGAAGCGCCGGCGGGCATCGACTGCGATCAGCGGGATCTTCAAGTGCTCGGCGAACATCTCGACGACATGCTCGGCTTCGTTCCAGCGCATCATGCCCTGGTCGATGAAGACGCAGGTGAGCCGGTCGCCGATCGCCCTGTGGACGAGCACGGCGGCCACGGTGGAATCGACCCCACCCGACAGACCCAGCACGGCCTTGTCGGTCGGCCCGACCTGGGCGCGGATGCGGGCCACCTGCTCTTCGATGATCGAAGCGGGCGTCCAGGCCGGGCCGCAGCCGCAGGCCTCGTAGAGGAAGTTGCGCAGCACGTCCATGCCGCGCGGCGTGTGAACGACCTCGGGGTGGAACTGCACGGCATACAGGCTGCGCCGGCGGTCTTCCATGGCGGCCACCGGCGCCCCGTCGCTCGTGGCCAGCGTGGCAAAACCGGCGGGCACCGCCGTGATGCAGTCGCGATGGCTCATCCAGCACTGTTCGGTCTCGTCGAGGCCGGCCAGCACGCCGCCGTGCTCGGCGATGCGCAGCTGGGTCTTGCCGAACTCGCTCGTGCCGGTGCGCGCGACGGTGCCGCCCAGCTCGAGGGCCATGAGCTGGGCGCCGTAGCAGATGCCCAGCACGGGAACGCCCAGGTCGAACAGCGCCGGGTCGGGACGCGGAGCGTCGTCGACATAGACGCTCATGGGGCCGCCCGACAGGATCAGGCCGCGCGGCCGGCGGGCGCGGATCTCGTCGAGCGGCGTGTCGAAGGGGATGAGCTGCGAGTAGACATGGCACTCCCGCACGCGGCGCGCGATGAGCTGGCCGTACTGTGCGCCGAAGTCGAGTACGAGGACGGCGTCGTAAGCCGTCGCCTCGTCTGAGTGCGCCGGCGCCTCGTGGGCGCGGTCCTCGGGAGCGGTCACGTCGGTCACGCTTGGCCTCCTGGCCTCGTGGCTATCGGTCTTCTCTCGTGCCAGGACGCCAGAAGGCTTCTCACCCCATCCCGACGTCCTGCTCCTTTTGCAGCTTCTTGCCCTCGGTCATGAGCGCGGGGGCGACCATGACCTCGGCCTTCTGGAACGACTGCACGGTGTCGTAGCCGCAGGTCGCCATGCTCGTGCGCAGCGCGCCGAACAGGTTGAGCGTGCCGTCGTTTTCGTGGGCGGGGCCCACGAGGATCTCCTTGAGGGTGCCCTTGACGCCGGCCTTGACGCGCGTGCCGCGCGGCAGCTCCGGGTGGAAGGTGGCCATGCCCCAGTGATAGCCGCGGCCGGGCGCTTCGCTGGCCGCGGCCAGCGGCGAGCCGACCATCACGGCGTCGGCGCCGAGCGCGACGGCCTTGGAGACGTCGCCGCCGGTGCGCATGCCTCCGTCGGCGATGACATGGCAGTAGGCGCCCGTTTCGAGCAGGTGCTGGATGCGGGCCGCCGCGGCGTCGGCGATGGCCGTCGCCTGCGGCACACCGATGCCCAGCACGCCGCGCGTCGTGCAGGCGTGGCCCGGACCGACGCCGACCAGCACGCCGACCGCGCCGGTGCGCATGAGGTGGAGCGTCGTGGCATACGAGGCGACGCCGCCGACGATCACCGGCACGGGGCAGTCGGCGATGAACTCCTTGATGTTGAGCGGCGTGACGTTGCTGGAGACGTGCTCGGCCGAGATCACCGTGCCCTGGATGACCAGGACGTCGAGGCCGGCCTCGAGAGCCGTCTTGTAGTACTGCTGGACGCGCTGCGGCGTGAGCGAGGCGGCCGCCAGAACGCCGCCCGCCTTGATCTCCTTGATGCGGCGCGCGACGAGTTCTTCCTTGATGGGCTCCTGGTAGATCTCCTGCATGGTGCGCGTCGCCGATTCCTTGGGCAGCGACGCGATGCGGTCGAGCTGCTCGTCGGCGTTCTCGTAGCGGGTCTGGACGCCCTCGAGGTTGAGCACGGCGAGGCCGCCGAGCTTGCCCATGGCGACCGCGAAGCCGGGATCGACCACGCCGTCCATGGCCGAGGCAAGACAGGGGAGCGGCAGGGTGAAGGGGCCGAACTTCCAGGTGATGTCGACATCTTCGGCGTCGCGGGTCCGTCGGCTGGGGACGATGGCGATCTCGTCGAAGCCGTACGCCCGGCGACCCTTCTTGCCCCGCCCGATCTCTACTTCCATGCCCGTCTCCTCTTAAGGGTTGAAGTGCGCCCGAGTAAACGAAAGGCCCGCGCGCCGTGTGGCGGCGGGGCCTGTGAGGCCTGTCGATGCTCCGTGCTTCGCGTCGTGGTCTGTCGCACCTTGAAAGGATGCTACCACCGCGACGCGCGACGGTTCAACAGACGCTCGCCGAGCGGCTGCACGCCGGCTCGCGGGGCGCCCTGGCGCGCGCGCTCAGGCGGTGGCGACGGCCCGGATCTCGTCGACCGTCGTGGTCGAGAGCAGGGCTTCGACCTCGTCGGGGTCGAGCACGCCGGCGCCGTAGCGCTGCGTGTTGGCGGCTCCGCAGGCCAGCCCGTAGCGCAGGCAGTCGCCCGGGTCCTGGTTTTGGAAGTGCCCGGCGACGAAGCCGGCCAGGAACGCGTCGCCCGACCCGACCGTGCTGACCACGCTCGCGATGAGCGGGATGCTGGCGTGATAGACGCGCAGGCGGCGCCCGTGACGCAGGCGTGCATAGCAGCCGTCGGCGGTCTTGATGATGACGTTGTGGGCGCCGAGTTGGCGGATGAGGTCGGTCGCGTCGATGATGTCCTGCTCGTCGTGGAACTCGTGGCCCACGAGGTCTTCGGCTTCGCGCAGGTTGGGCGTGACGAAGTCGGGGTGAGCCCGCACGCCGTGGCGCAGCGGGTCGCCCGAGCCGTCGAGGATGGTCTGGCAGCGCGCCTGGCGGATGCGCTGCAGGATCTCGGCGTAGAAGTCGTCGGGCACTTTGCGCGGCAGCGAGCCGCAGATGATCACGTAGTGGGCGCCCTTGGCCAGATAGTCGATCTTGTCGAGCAGCGCCTCGCGCTCCTGTTCGGTGACCACGGGGCCCCACTCGTTGATCTCGGTCTGGGTGAGGGCCGTCGGATCGATCACCGCGGTAGAGGTACGAGACTCGCCGGCGATGCGCACGAAATCGTTCAGGATGCCCTCGCGCGACAGTCCCTCGACGATCTGCTGACCGGTGCGCCCGCCGACCAGGCCGCTGGCGACGACCGGCTGACCGATGGTCCGCAGAGCGCGCGCGACGTTGACGCCCTTGCCGCCGGGCAGGGTGAGGCTCTGACTGGCCCGATGGCGAAAGCCGGTCACGAAGTTCGGCACGGTCAGCGTCTTGTCGATGGCAGCGTTGGCTGTAAGGGTGATGATCATGTGGTGCGCCGGTCCTTTAAGCCTTGAGTCGGCCCCTGCGTGGGCGCGTCCGGCGGGCAGCCGGACGGCAATCGAGTATACCACCTCCTTGACACCCTCTGTCCGGCGGGCATACGTTTCGCCAAGCATCGCTGCGGCACACTCCTCGTTGGGTAAGACTCCAGCAGATAAGTGCAAGACTTCTGCCCGGCAGCGTCTGAGAGACGTTTCCGGGGAGCGATCTTCGGCAAGTCGGCCGAGGTTTTCGCCGCGCGGACCGCGAAGGAGGTGAGCGATGTTCTACCTGAGCAAACTCCTCGGACACAGCGTCCGCGACGCCGAAGGCAAGCTCGCCGGCACGTTGCAGGACGTGGTCGTCAACACGCGACAGAAGTATCCACGCGTCACGACGCTCGTGATCAAGCGCGGCAACCGCCGGCTGGCCGCGCCCTGGGACACGGTGGTGAGTCTCGAAGAGTCGGGCGTTCTTCTGCGCGTCAACGCCGGCACGCTCGCCGAGCACACGGCCCAGGGCAACGAGCTCCTCCTCTCAGGTCAGGTGCTCGACCGCCAGATCGTCGACACCGACGGTCGCAAGATGATCCGCGTCAACGACATCCAGCTCGCCCGCTCGGGGCCGTCGCTGCGCGCGGTCGCAGTCGACGTCTCGAGCGGCGCCATCCTGCGCCGCATCGGCCTGTCCCGCGTGACGCCGCGCCTGACGAAAAACCCCAAGCCGCGCCTCATCGACTGGAGCGCCGTCGATCTTCAGGCCAGCGACTCCGAGGCCGTGCGGCTCACGGTGCCGCGCCGCGACCTGTCGCTGCTGCACCCGGCCGACATCGCCGAGATCGCCCACGAACTTACTCCCGAGGAGCGGGCAGCGGTCTTCGAGGCCCTCGAAGACGAGGTCGCCGCCGACACCCTCGAGGAGATGCACCCCGCCTACCAGGCCTCGCTGCTCAGCCAGCTGCCCGACGAAAAGGCGGCCGACCTGCTCGGAGACGTCTCGCCCGACGACGCCGCCGACCTGCTGGCCGACCTGCCCAAACGACGCGCTGGGCGCCTGCTCTCGCTCATGGACCACGACAAGGCGACCGAGATCCGCGAGTTGCTCAGCTACCCCGAGAACTCGGCCGGCGGCATCATGACCACCGAATACGCCACGGTGCCTCCCGAAGTGACGGCCGCCGAGGCCATCGAGCTGCTGCGCGATCAGGAACCCGAAGTCGAGACCGTCTACTACATCTACGTGACAGACAAGCGCGAGCGGCTGCTCGGCGTGATCAGCCTGCGCGACCTGCTCACCGTTCCGGGCGGCCGCCGCGTGCGCGACTTCATGAGCTCCGAGCCGATCTCCGTGGGCCTCGAAGCCGGCGAAGAAGAAGTCACACAGATGATCGCCAAGTACAACCTGCTGGCCCTGCCCGTGGTCGACGCCACCGGCGTAGTGCACGGCATCGTGACGATCGACGACGCCATCGATCTCGTGCTGCCCCTGGCCTGGAAGAAACGATTGCCACGCATCTTCCGGTGACGAGGTAGACCATGCCTTCGCCGCCGGACACTCGCAGGCGGCCACGTCTGGGCCGCATCGGCAGAACGCGCCTGCTGATCTTCCTATCGGTCATGGGGCCGGGCCTGATCACGGCCAACTCCGACAACGACGCCGGCGGCATCACGACCTGGTCGGTGGTCGGCGCCCACTACGGCTACCAGCTCCTCTGGGTTCTGCTGCTCATCACGCCGATCCTCGCCGTGACCCAGGAGATGGGGGCCCGCATGGGCGTGGTCACCGGCAAAGGCCTGGCGGCGCTGATCCGCGAACGCTTCAGCCTCAAGATCACGGCCTTCGCCATGCTTGCCATGCTGATCGCCAACCTCGGCACCACGATCGCCGAGTTCTCAGGCGTCGGGGCGGCCTTCAGCCTCGCCCACATCCCGCCCTGGGTCTGCGTGCCGCCGGTCGCGCTGGGCGTGTGGCTGCTGATCACCCGCGGCTCCTATAAGCGCGTCGAACGCGTCTTTCTGTTTCTCTCGGCGCTCTATGTCACCTATATCGTGGCCGGCATCCTGGCGCACCCGGACTGGCACGCGGCGGCCCACCACGCAGTCGTGCCGAGCATCACGCCGACGAGCATCTGGATCCTCACGGTGATCGCCGCGATCGGCACCACCATCACCCCCTGGGGTCAGTTCTTCATTCAGGCGACGATCGTCGACAAGAAGATCTCGATCAAGGAGTACGTCTACACCAAGGCCGAAGTCTTTCTCGGCGCCCTGCTCACCGACGGGATCGACTTCTTCATCGTCGTCGCCTGCGCCGCGACGCTCTACAAGCACGGCATCCTGGTCAACTCAGCCCAGGATGCCGCCAGGGCGCTGGAGCCGCTCGCCGGACGGGCGGCCGCGCTGCTGTTCGGCTTCGGCCTGCTGAACGTGTCGATCCTTGCCGCGGGCATCCTGCCGCTGGCCACCGCCTATGCCATTTGCGAGGCCTTCGGCTTTGAGTCGGGGCTCGACCAGAAGTTCGCCGACGCCCCGATCTTCAACGGCCTGCTCACGTTCTTTGTCTTCGTGCCGGCGGCGGTCGCGGTGATCCCCCACCTGCCGCTCGTCAAGGTCATGTTGCTGAGCCAGGACGTCAACGGCATCCTGCTGCCCATCATCCTCATCTACGTGCTGAAGATCGTGAACGACCGTTCGGTGATGGGCGAGTACGTCAACGGTCCCATCTATAACACGCTGGCCTGGGCCTTCTCGGTGGGGCTGATCGTGCTCACGGTCGTGCTGGTCGCCTCGACCCTGCCGCTCGGCCTGAAGCTCTAG
>PKYM01000035.1 GCA_003132645.1 Actinomycetota bacterium
GTTGGCCATAGCGTGCAACTCCTGTGCTCGGCACCGGCAAGCGTGTGTACGGTGTCGAACTATAGGCCATAGGCACTCGTAAGAGAACCGACATCTCCCAGAAAGTCACACTTGACAGGAGTTGCGCGGTGCTATGATGTGTGCGACTGTGTTCGGAATTCCTGAGCACTTCGGCTCCACCGAACGTGGAGTCGCGAATATTTGAGGGGGGTGTCGATGTCACTGTCTGGAGTACCTGAGGTCCGCGAGATGATCCCAGCCCAGCGCCGCGTGCGCATCGTAGAGATCCTGAGAGAGCGGCGTGCGGTGCGTGTCTCATCGCTCTCCGACGATCTCAGGGTGTCCGAGATGACCATTCGCAGAGACCTCGAGCGTCTCGAAGCCGAGGGCCTGCTCTCGCGCACCCATGGCGGCGCCATCCTCAAGCAGCACATGGCCGAAGAGCCGCACTACGTCGACAACGTGGCTACGCACGCCGAAGAAAAGGAGCGCATCGCGCGCGCGGCCGCCGCCATGATCCAGCCCGGCGAGACCGTGTTCCTGAGCTCCGGCACGACCGCCGCGCGCGTCCTGCGCCACGTCAGTCCCGACCTCGAGGCCCGGATCGTCACCCACAACGTGGGCGCCCTGGCGGAGTCCCAGGGACTGGGACTGAGCCTCGAGATCATCCTGCTGGGCGGCCATTTCCGGCCTCGCTCCAACGTCGTCGACGGCGCCACGGCGGTCGAGCTCGTCGGGCGCTTCCACGCCGGACGGATGCTCCTCGGAGTCGACGGCTTCGACCTTCAGGAAGGCCTCACAACGCCGACGCTCGGTATCGCGAGCATAGAGCGCGCCATGATAGGGCACACGCGCGGCGACGTCGTGGTGCTCGCCGACCGCAGCAAGATCGGCGTGGTCGCCGACGTCGTGATCTGCGGGCTCGATCAGGTCGACGTGGTCATGGTCGACGACGGCGTCGACGACAGCGTGCGAGAAGACATGCGACGGTTGGGCCTGCGCTGCATGGTGGTCTGAGCCGGCGGGTCGGCCTCATTTAGCCGCGCGGCTCGCGGCGTTCAAGGCGAACAACGGAGGGTGAGGTTGGACCCAAACAGAGCAAACGAGCTGTTCGAGTTGGCAGACAGGTTGTCGACCGACGCCACGAAGCTGCGTGCTGAGCTCGAATTCGAGTTCGCCACGAGCCAGCTGGCCGAGGTGGTCGACGAGGACTACGACCTCGGTGAGGTAGTCGGCGTCGAACAGATATTCGGCGGATACGTCAACGTGAGCTACGCCGTGCACACCCGCTCCGATGCCGGCGAGCAGCGCTACTTCGTGCGCAAGTACAGCCGCGCCATCACCGAGCCCGAGGTGCGCTTCGAGCACGCCCTCGTCAACCACATCAACCGCAAGGGCTTCCATCTCGCGGCTCGCGTCTACCCCAACAAGGCGGGCGAGACCTTCGTGACCCGCGACGAGCTGCGCGGCGAGCGGCGCGAGACGCGCTTCTTCGCCGTCTACGAGATGCTGCTCGGGGAAGACAAGTACACCTGGGTCAAGAACCGCTGCACCGACCGCGAGTACGACAGCGCCGCCCGGGTCCTGGCCCAGTTCCATCACCTGGCCCACGACTTCGAGCCCGGCAAGCTCGCTCGCGAGCAGCTGCCGATCATGGACTTCGTGCGCACGCTCGAAAAGACGTTCACCGACTGCGCCGGCCAGACGACTGGCACGAGCTACGACAAGTACTTCCTGGCCAAGCTGCCGGCCATACTCGAAGCGGTCCGTCAGGGCACGAGCATCGAGTCGCGGCTCGCCGGCCTGCCGTTCATCCCGGTGCACTGCGACTACCACCCCGGCAACCAGAAGTACGTCGACGAGCGCGTCGTCGGGCTGTTCGACTTCGACTGGTCGAAGGTCGACTACCGCATCTTCGACATCGCCCTGGCGCTGGTCTACTTCTGCAGCTCCTGGGAGGGACGCGACAGCGGCGACCTCTGGCTCGACAAGGCGGCCCTCTTCACGCGCGCCTATCAGGAAGAAGCGGCGAAGTTCGACGAGCCCGGTCCGATGTCGGAGGCCGAGCTGGCCGCTCTGCCCCGCATGATCGCGAACGCCAACCTGTTCGTGCTGAACTGGGACGTCACCGCCTACTACGAAGACGACACCGTCAAAAACGACGACGAATACCTCATGTACGTAAGCCACAACGTCATGTTGATGGAGTTCATCGAGGCCCACCTGCAAGAGCTCGCCCACTTGGCAGACGCGCAGGGCGCGATGAGCTCCCCAGGCGAGCCCGGCCACAGCCACGACCAGGAGAGGGTGTGATCCGGATGGGATTCGCCGAACTGCTCACCCCGCACGAGGTACGGCGCACGCACGAGGCGTCGCTCGAAGTGCTCGAGGCGGTGGGCATCGCCGCCCACAATCCGCGGGCTCGCGAGGTCTTCAAGAAGCACGGCTGCAGCGTCGACTCGGAAACCGGCGTCGTGCGGTTTCCGGCCGAGATCGTCGAGACCTACCGGGCCATGGCGCCGCCGAGCTTCACGTTCCGCGGCCGCGACCCGAAGTTCGATCGCACGATCCCCGACGACGGCCCGATCGTCGTCACCGGCTCGTCGGCGCCCAACGTCGTCGATCCGGTGACAGGGGTCGAACGCCGCGCCACCTCCGCCGACATCGCCACCATCGCCCATCTGATCAACGAGCTGCCGGGTTTCGACGTCTTCTCGATCTCGACACTCGCCGACGACGCCCCCGACGGACAGTTCAGCCTGAGCCGCTTCTACCCGGCGCTCAAGAACTGCCTCAAGCCGGTGCGCAGCAACACGCCCAACATGGCCGACCTGCGCCAGGTGATCGAGCTCGGCGAGCTCATCGCCGGGGGCGCCGACGCCTACCGCGAGCGGCCCGTTATCAACCACCACTACTGCCCCATGGTCAGCCCGCTCACCATGGACGTCGATTCGACCGAGGCGGTGCTCTGGCTGACCGAGCGCGGCTTGCCGGTCTACACCACCGTGGTGCCCAACGCCGGCCTCACGGCGCCCATGACGATGATGGGCTGCCTCGTGGTCGGCAACGCCGAGTTCCTCGCCATCACCACCTTCCAGCAGATGATCAAGGAAGCTACCCCGGTGATCTACGCCAGCCTGCCCACGGTCGCCGACATGCGCACCGGCGCCTACACGCCGGGCGCCATCGAGACCGGCATGCTGCTGGCCGCCCAGGCGCAGCTCGCGCGGTTCTACGACGTCCCGGCGGGCGGTTACATCGGGCTCACGAACGCCCACAGCAGCGACGCCCAGTCGGGCTTTGAGACCGGCATGAACACCGTGCTCGGCGTGACGGCCGGCGCCACCCTGTTGAACATGGGCGGCCTGTTCAGCTCGCTCATGGCCTTCGACTTCGCCAAGTGCGTGATCGACAACGAGATCGCCCTCATGGACAAGCGCGTCTGGCGGGGGCTCGAGTTCAGCGAAGACAACCTGGCGCTTGCCGAGATCGCCGCGGTCGGCCCCGGCGGCAGCTACATGGGCCGCCAGCATACCAAGGCGCGCATGAAGACGACCGCCGTGCTGCCCCGCCTCGCCGACCGCAGCATGCGCGGCCAGTGGGAAGAGGCCGGCCGGCCCGACATCCACAGCCGGGCCCTGGCCGAAGCGCGGCGCATCCTTGCTCAGCCGAACCCGGCCGTCTGGGACGGCGCGCTCGACGCGACCATCCGCGCGCGGTTTCCCGGCATCGTCGCCGGCGACGCCCTCCCCCTGGATGCGCCTCAGGTGTAGCCCGACCGGACCGCCAAAGCGAACAAGAAGACCGACGATCGTGACGAACGATCGGTAGCCGTCACCCGCATCTGTCACCTGCGAGACCAAGGAGTGCGCCCATGGGGCATGAGGAGCTTTTCGCGCAACTGAAGCAAGCGATCATCGATCAGGACGAGGACGCTGTGCTTTCCAGCGTCAACACGGCGCTCGACGCAGGCGTCGAGCCCAAGACCATCATCGATCAGGGCCTGCTGCCGGGCCTGAACGTCATCGGCGAGCAGTTCGAGTGCGAAGACATCTTCCTGCCCGAGCTGATGCAGGCTGCCCTGGCCTTCCAGGCGGCCATGAGCGTGCTCGAGCCAAAGATCAAGGAGAGCGGCAACGAGGGTCCCAAGAAGGGCAAGATCGTGCTCGGCACGGTCAAGGGCGACCTGCACTCGATCGGCAAGAACATCCTGAAGCTGCTCTATGAGACCTCCGGCTTTGACGTCTGGGACCTCGGCATCGACGTCGACCTGTTCAAGTTCATCGACAAGGCCAAAGAGGTCGACGCCGACGTCATCGCCATCTCGGCGCTGCTCACGACCACGCTGGTCGGCCAGCGCGACGTCATCGAGGCACTCAAGGACCAGGGGACCCGCGACCGCTACAAGATCATCATCGGCGGCGGCGCGACCACCCAGGTGTGGGCCGACACGATCGGCGCCGACGGCTGGGCGGGCACGGCCTACGAGGCCGTCAACCTGACGACCAAGCTGGTCTCGTGAGGGAGCGCTCCGGCAACCACGCGGTGACGGCAGCGCCCGCCACCGCCAGCCGCTACGCTCCGTCGACCCCGACTCCCAGGAGAACGCCATGATCGATCTGGTGGAGGTCTTCGAGCGCGCCGAAATAGGGCCGCTCACCTCTGAGACCGACTACTACATGAAGCGCTACGTCCCGAAACTGAGCGAGATCATCGCCCGCCACGGGATCAAGTGGGACAAGAACACGATCATCAACACCGACGACGATCTCACGGATCGCGTCTTCCAGGCGGCCGTCGACCTGCTCGCCGAAGCCGGCGCCTACTGTCCCGAGACCAACCGCGTGATGCAGTTCACCCGCGACGAGATCCTCACGGCCTGCGCGCAGTGCCCGACCGAGACGACCTTCGGTGAGGGACGCGAGCGCAAGGTCATGCGCGGTCGCCGACCCGACACGACCGACGATCGCCCGTGGGTGCACGTCGGCGGCGGCATCTACACGACCGACGAACAGGTCTTCATGGACACCGTCGAAAAGATGGCGTCGTTTAACATCGTCGACTCGGTCAGCGTGCCCTCTATCCTGCACATTCGCGGCACGGACGCCCGCGTGCGTTCGCCGCAGGAGATCCTCGCCGCCTGCAAGACGGTCCGTTTGGCCCGCGAGGGCATCCGCCGCTCCGGGCGCGCCGGGCTGCCGATCATCAACGGCATCTCGGCTGCCTCGCAGCCGGCCTCGATGTTCGCGGCCAGCTACCCCGACTTCGGCCTGCGGCCGAGCGACGGCTTTCTGATCGACTTCCTGTCGGAGCTCGTGGTCGGCTATGAAGCGCTCCAGAAGGTGGCCTTCTACAACAGCCTGAGCGCCAACATCGGCTCGACCTCGACACCCCTGTTCGGCGGTTACGCCGGGGGCGCCGAGGGCGTCGCCGTCACGGCTACCTGCTACATGATCATGGGTGCGCTGATCTTCCGCGGCAGCTACCACTACAACGCCCCGCTGCACAGTAAGCTGCACCTCTCCTCGACGCGCCCGCTGATCTGGGCGATCGCCATGTCGAACGCCGCCATCGGGCGCAACATGGGCTATCCCATGGTGAACCTGCCTTACCTGGGCGGCGGTTCCGGCACCAAGCAGTACCACTACGAGATGGCCTGCTACATGCTGGCCGTGGTCAGCTCGGGCGGCAACGTCTTCTCGGGTCATCCGGCCATGGCGGTGCAGTCCGACTCGCTCGTGCCCGACGACCACAAGTTCCACGCCGAGATGGGCCTGGCCGCCGCCAAGCTCACGCGCGCCGAGGCCGAGCCCCTGGCCCAGAAGCTCTATCCGCTCTTCGGCGACAAGCTGAAGGACCCCGACAAGGGCTTCACCTTCCAGGAGGTCTACGACGCCAAGACCAAGCGGATCGTCAACGACGAGTACCGCAAGGCCATGGACGACGTGCGGACCGAGCTCGGGGCCATGGGCCTCGAGGTGCCTGTCAGCTGATCGTCTGATCACACCGCNNCCGCCCGCGCCCTCTTTCGCGCTCCACCGCGGCGATGACTGAAACGTGCCGAGAGCTGCCGAGACCGGCCCGGCTGACAGGCATCGTGATCGATGATGATCACGAGGGAAATGCCCCGAATGGCGACATCTGCTCTCCCCTGGGACGTCGTGCGTTAGCGCACCGAATCCCTTGACAAGGCAAAAAGCGATCTTAGAATCTGATCATCTCTGAACGGTCATGCGGGGTCATGATCGTTCAAGGCCTTTGGAGGAAGGAGCGTGTTGTCGGCTTCGAACGTTCGCGAGATGCTGCCGGCCGAAAGACGTGCGCGCATCGTCGCTGCGCTCCGCCGCCACCCCGCCGTGCGAGTCGCCGCTCTCAGCGAAGAACTCGGAGTCTCCGAGATAACCATCCGTCGCGACCTCCTGCTGCTCGAGCAGGAGGGCGTTCTGGCCCGGACCTATGGCGGGGCGATGCGACGTCAACAGCGGACAGACGAGCCCGGCTACGAAGACAACGCCTTGATCCACGCAGCGCAGAAGGACCGGATCGCCCAGGCCGCCGCCGCGATGATCGAACCGCGCGACACCGTGTTTCTCGGCTCGGGCACGACGGTGGCACAGATGTTGCGCTACATCGACCCGAAGCTGGCGGCGCGCGCCGTCACTCACAGCCTTGCCGCCGCAGCCGAAGCACGCGGTCTGAGCCTCGAGATCGTCTTCCTTGGCGGTCTCTACCGCCCTGCGATCGACGCCGTCGAAGGGACCTGGGCGCTCGACATGATCGGGCACTTCAACGCCGACAAGGCGTTTCTCGGAGCCGACTGTCTCGACCCGAGAGCAGGTCTCACGACACCCAGCATCGCCGTGGCCGCCATCGAGCTCGCCATGATCCGGCGCACCCGCGGCGAGGTCGCCGTTCTTGCGGACAGCAGCAAGTTCGGGCTTGTCGGCGCGGTGGTCGTTTGCCCCCTCGATCAGATCGACGTCGTGCTGGTCGACGGTGGCATCGATGCCGAGGCCTGTGAGCTCATCCGGCGGGCAGGCCCACAGTGCGAAGTGGTATAGAGGCATGCCCTCCGACAGACGCACACCCTCGGCACGGACGCCCGCGACCGGGGGGCCCGATCAGAAACGAAAGCCCCCTCCGACGACTCGGGAGCAGTAGATGAGCGATGAAGTGACACGACCGGCCGGCGAGGTCGGCGCAGACGTGGGCCTGGGCCACCCCGACGCGGATCTGGCCAAGCTCTTTGAGGACGAGGCTCTGCGGGTCGTTGCGGCCGGCGAGCAAGAGGGTATCCCGCTGCGCATCATCGGGGCACTTGCCTTTCACCACCACTGTCCAAAGTTCGGCTGGATCCAGGCGCAGCTGAACAGGGTGTACACCGACATCGACTTTGCCGCCTACGCCAAGCAGTCCAAGCCCATCCGTGACCTGTTCGTCTCGCTGGGCTACGACGAGGACCTCGAGATCAACAGCTTCCACGCAGAGGGCGGCAGGCTCATCTTCAACAACCCCACGAGCCACATCCACGTCGACGTCTTCATGGACAGGCTCGACTTCTGTCATCCCATCCCCTGGAAAAACCGCCTCGAGGTCGATGCTTTCACGATCCCGCTGGCCGAGCTCGTACTTGAGAAGATGCAGATCGTGAAGATCAACGAGAAGGACATCATCGACACGATCATGCTCCTGCGCGAGCACGCGATCGCCACAGACGACGACGATCACGTGAACTCAGATCGGATCGCCGAGCTCTGCGCCAGCGAGTGGGGACTGTGGCGCACGACCTCGATGAACCTCGAGAAGGTGCGCGACTACCTCCCCCACTTCGACCTCACCGACGAAGACAGGAGCATCGTCGCGCAGCGCGTCGAGGAGCTCCTCAAGGCGATGAACGACCGCCCCAAGGGCACGAAATGGCGCCTGCGTGCCAGGGTCGGCGACAAGGTCAAATGGTACAACGTGATCGATTAGGGGTCGGTCAGGCTTCGGCACTCTCCACGCTACGACGAGGACAGGACGGCAGCATGGCATTCTTCAAGAAGAAGGACGAATCGAAGCACTCACGGCTCTTCTTCGCGACCGACCTCCACGGGTCGGAGCGGACGTTCCGCAAGTTCGTGAACTGCGCCAAGTTCTACAAGGTCGACCACATCATCATGGGCGGCGACATCATGGGCAAGTTCCTCGTGCCCATCGTGCACGAGCATGACAGCCACTACCGCATGACGCTGCAGGGCACGATCGAGTCGATCGAGGGCGCCGACGCCCTGCAGGCGGTCAAGGACCGCGTCGAGACGCTCGGCTTCTACCACATCACGGTCGAAGAGGACGAGCTGCACGCCATGCAGGCAGACCAGCACGAGATAGACGCCACCTTCCATCGACTGGCCCGCGAGCGCATCGAGCGCTGGATCGCCCTCGCCGACGAACGCCTGAGCGGGACCGACGTGAAGTGGTATGTCACCGGCGGCAACGACGATCCGCCCGACGTGCTCACCGTCTTCGACGAAGTGCGTAGCGAGCACGTCGTGAACTGCGAAGGACGGGTCGTCATGGTCGACGACCTCTACCCGATGGCCAACTGCGGCTACAGCAACCCAACGCCGTGGGCTACCCCACGCGAGGTCGAGGAGGCGGTGCTAGAGGAGCTACTTGAGAAGGCTGTGCAAGGCGTCGAGGACAACACGAGCGCTATCTTCAACCTGCACGTGCCGCCCTACGACTGCACGCTCGACGACTGTCCCAAACTCGACTGGTCGACCGACCCGCCCTCACCCATCGTGGTCGGCGGCGTCGCGCAGTCGGCGCCCGCCGGCAGCACGGCGGTGCGGAAGATCATCGAGAAGTACAAGCCGCTGCTTGCCCTGACGGGCCACATCCACGAGTCGCGCGGCCTGATCACGATCGGCAGAACGACCGTGATCAACCCCGGCAGCGAGTACGGCGAGGGCATCATCAGGGGCTGCATCATCACGCTCGCACCAGGCAAACTGGTCGGCTATCAAATGACGGCGGGCTAGGCCCGACCGAGACGAAAGAAGCGACGGCAGCAAGAGAATCGTCAACTGAACTGGGGGTCGAGATGGAAGCAACTGCCGCAGCAAAACCAGAGGTCTTCAGTCGCAAAGCTTCGGGACTCTCCAGGGTCATGTCTCCCTGGTCGGCGTTCATTTACAACTTCCTCACCATGGGCGTCATCTTCCCGTGGACGTTTGTGTGGGCGCCTGAGGCGTTCCCGGGCGTCTCGGTGTGGATGGCCTGCCTGTTCGCCACGCTGCTCGAGCTGCCCATCGCCCTCGCCTACGTCTGGATGGCGACGGCCATGCCCCGCAGCGGCGGCGACTACGTGTTCCAGAGCCGCGTGCTCGGCGGGGCCATCGGCTTTCCGGTCGTGATGAGCGGCTTCGTGATCTGGATCCTGCAGTGGCTCGCTCTGGCCGGCTGGCTCTTTGCGAACCTCGGACTCGCGCCGCTGTTCCTGGGTCTCGGCGTGCACTACCACAGCACGGGCCTGATCAACGCCGGCGTCTGGGCTGAGTCGCACAGCGGCGTCGCCATCACCAGCATCATCGGCGCGGCTCTCATGGCGATCCTGCTTGTGACGGGCTTCAAGAACTACGTCCGCCTGCAGTACCTCATGTTCGCCGGCACCGGCATCCTCGTGGTCATCATGCTCGCCCAGTTCCTGCGCACGAGCCCCACCGAGTTTGCCACGGCGATCAACCACTTCAACGGCATCGTCGACAAAAACCCGGCCTACTACACGTGGCTGCAGCACGACGTGAGCGGCGCCGGCTTCAACATCTCGCCCAAGTTCGCGCTGGGGGCCACGCTGCTCGCCGCGCCGATCGCCTGGACCAGCACGCAGTGGGCGACCTACAGCGTCGAGCAGGGCGGCGAGATCAAGGGCGCCCGCGTCTTCAAAAACCAGATGTTCATCATCGTCGGCTCCCTGATCGCCGTCGGCATCGTCCTGGCGCTCATCGCCTGGACCGAGCAGCGCGCCGTCGGCACCGGCTTCTTCAACGCCGCCTCGGCCTCTTACTACGGCGGCTTCACCAAGTCCGGCACAGGCATCGGCAGCGTGCTGCCGTTTCCGGGCATGCTGGCCATCGTGATCTCGCCCAACCCCATCATCACCGTGCTGGCGGCGTGCAGCTTCATGCTGGCCTCGCTGCAGATCACCTGCAACTGCTATATCGGGGTCACCCGCATCATGGTCGGCATGTCGCTCGACCGCACCCTGCCGGCGTGGTTTTCCAAGGTCAGCCCGCGCTTTCGTACCCCGGTCAACGCCCACCTCATCTACTTTCTCCTGGGCGTGGGGGCGATCATCGGCTACAGCTACGTGACGAAGTGGTATACGGTCACGCTCGGCGTGACGTTCGCCTGCGGCTACGTGTTCGTGCTCAGCTGCCTGGCGGCCGCCCTGCTGCCGTACCGCGCCAAGGCACTCTACGAGGCCTCGCCGGGAGCGAAGTACAAGCTCGCGGGCATACCGCTGGTGACCATCTTCGGCGTCATCGGCTTCATCTTCGGCGCGGCCGCCGTGGTCGCTTTCCTGGTGAAGAAGGGCTATGGCCTGACCGGCACCTCGCCGTACCTGACGTATGCGATCGTGGCCGGCATCTTCGTCTTCAGCCTCGTCGTCTACTGGATCGGCCGCATCTACCAGAAGGGGAAGGGCATCGACGTCTCGTATGCCTTCCTCGAGGTGCCGCCCGAGTGACGCAGCCGCTCTAGGCCTTTCACGCACGCACGGTCGCGAGCGCCGAGCCTTCCGGCTCGGCGCTCGCGACCCCTCACGAACCGCTTGCAGCCGCCGTGCCCGAGCGCGACGACCGCCCGCAGGCGGGTCTTTGCCGACAAGGGGATCGCTAAGATGAGCCGCATCACTCCCGACGACGTGATCGCACAGATCGCCGAGTGGCACGCCCGCGACGTGCGCTGCGAGGTGCTCGGCGGGGGCATCACCAACCACAACTACCTGATCACGGTCACCGGCGAGGCTGGTGCGCCCGGCGTCGGCAGGTTCGTGCTGCGCATCCCGGGTGACGGCACCGACGCCTTCATCGACCGGGAACGGGAGCACAGAAACCACGTGGCCGCCGCCGCCTCGGGTGTGACGCCGCCGGTGCTTCACCTGATCCAGCCGGGCTACTGCTCGGTAGTGCCCTTCATCCAGGGCGAGACCATGCACCCCGAGACCATCGCCGGCCACCCGGAGCGCCTCGAGAAGATCGTCGAGGCGATTCGGACCTATCACGACAAAGCCGTCTTCGACAACGAGATCCGGGTCTTCGACATGATCCGCGACTACACGCGCATGGCCCTCGAGAACGACGCGCCACGCCCCGAGCAGACCGACTGGATGTTCTCGGTCGGCGAGCGCATCGAGAAGGCCATGGAGCGCGACAAGCCGGCCCCGGTGGCCTGTCACAACGACCTCCTGTCGGAGAACTTCATCCTCGCGCCCGAGGGCAAGATGTGGGTCATCGACTGGGAGTACGGCGGCATGACCGACCCCTACTTCGACCTCGGCGACTTCTGCGTCGAGCATCCCCTTTCGCCCGATGAAGAGAAGTTCGTCCTCAGCGCCTACTGCGGCGGCATGGACGAGCACCGCTACGCCCGCATGATGCTCCACAAGCTGGTGGCCGACCTGTGGTGGAGCATCTGGGCCATGATCCAGGTCCGCGTCTCCAAGATCGACTTCGATTTCTACGAGTACGGCGTCGCCCGCATCGCGCGCTTCTGCGACAACGCCGCACACGCCGACTTCGAGAGCTGGCTCGCGCGGGTCTAGAGGCCGCGCGGTCTGGCTCGCGCAGCTGTAGGGCCTTGCGGGTCTGGGCCTGGTCTGCCCGGCGCCCCGGCGCCCGGACGCCGTGAGCTTTGCCGGAGCCGACACAAGAAAGGGGCCGCGGCCGCCATCTGGCGGCCGCGGCCCCTTTGTCTTGCAGGGCGAACGCAGTGGGGCTCACCCTGTCGGGCTTTACGAGTGCAGCCCGGTCCTCTTCTTGAACTGTTCCACGGAGTTGATCTTGATGTCGAGCAGCTCCGCGATCTTGACCTTGGCAGCGATGCCCTTGGCGACGCCCGGCACGCCGGTGATGACACCGATGTCGAGCTCCTCGCGCAGGTTGCGCATAGTGTGCGGGTCGGAGAGGTCGAGCGGCGTGACGTGCAGCTTGTCGGCCACGTACCTCTTGGCTTCCGTGATCCTCATCTTCTTGAGTTGCATCCGTGCCACTAGATCTCCAGCAGCCCTGATGCCACCCATCGACGAGGCCAGCAGATGCGCCATGTGCATGCCGGCTGGATCGCCTGTACCCACCTACAACCCGTCGCAGCGGCCGATCTCGACCATCGCCGCGCTGCAGCGGGTCACGGCGTCGACCGCCGGTGTCTCGAACATCGGCACGCCGCCGACGCCCATGCCTACATTGGCGTGGATCGGGATCTTGGCGACCTCGGAGCAGGCCTTGACGAAGGTCACGGCGCGCGCCAGGTTCCACGGCGTCGAGCGCTTGGTGTTGGTGTTGACGACCGGCCCGAAGATGGCGGTGCCGGCCTTCTCGCAGAGTTCCAGCTGCTGATGCGGCCAGAGCCCGGCCAGGCGAGTGCCTTCGTATTCGAGCTGGCCGTGGAAGCCGAGCACCATCTCGGACGACATGCCGATCTCGACCGGCAGGCCGGTCTTCCCGGCGACGTGCTCGGTGGTCTTGAGCACGGCCAGGAACTCGGCGTCGCCGGTGGAGGCCACGGTGTCGTAGTCGATGCCGTCGGCGCCCATCTCGAGCATGCAGTCGCTCATCAGGATGCAGTCGTCCTGGCAGGCCTGAAGGGCCTCTTCCTGGGTCTTGCGGGCTTCGTCGATCTTGCCCAGCGGCAGCAGGTCGGACGGGTTCGGAAACGAGCCGTCAGGCCGGTAGTAGAGGCCGAGGTTGGGCATGAAGCCGTACAGGAGCGGGAAGATGGTGGTCTCCTGCAGCAGCTCCATGTGGAGCTGCTCGAGCGCCTTCAGAAAGCGCTGCGGCTTGACCGAGTAGTCGTTGTGCGAGACCTCCATCGAGTCGAAACCGAGCATCGACTCGAAGAGGCGCACGCCCACCTCGCGGTTGACCGGCGCCACGACACCGCTCGACATGCGCGACGAGTTCAGGGCGTTCACGCACCCGTCCTTCGTCATGACGACCTCGTGACCGCGCTCGACGCCCCAGATGCGGCTTGGGCAGACGAACATGTCGAAGAGGTAGTCGATCTCGTTCTCGGTGAGGGGCGGGATCTTGCCCTTGGTGGCGGCCGCCTCAGTCCCCTCCTCGAGGTCGTGGCGCAGCTCGTCACGGGTCATCTCGACCGTTGAGCTGTCGCCCATTCTCGTCAGTATCTTCATAGATGCCTCAGCCTTCCTGCTGACTTAGATGAAGACAGTTCCGGCTCACCAATCGGAGAAGCCATCGTTGTACCAGATCTTGGACGCGCCCTTCTTGGCGCGCTTGGTCCAGCCCTTGGTCTTGGGCTCGGCGTCGACGCGCGCGATGAGCTTGTCGGCCTGCGCCTTGACGCGTTCGCGCATCTCGGGCGTCAGGGCGGGCACCGTGTCGCAGTGCTTCTTGACGCGCTCGAGGTTGAGCTGGGTCGCGGTATACCAGAAGCCCCAGTCGTCGGCGAAGCGCTTGGCGAGGTAGTTCTGGTTGATCTTGTGAGTGTCGTCGTCGCCGATCTCGCACGTTATGAAGAGGTATTCGATGTCCTTCAGGTCCTTGTCGTTGATCTCGACGATCTGCAGCTTCTGCAGCAGGATGTCGGTCAGCGTGACGCAGTACGGATCGAGCTCGAGGCGGTCCTTGTAGAGGACCTCGTGACAGTAGTCGAGCTTGTCGAAGAACACGTCGATCATGGGGACCGGGCCGGCGTAGTAGATGTGGCGCGTCTTGCCCGACATGGCCATGGTCTGCAGGTCGCACTCGTAGCCCATGTCCTTCATGAAGTCACGCATCTTGCCGCCGGTCTTGCTGTAGGCGGCGTAGTCGATGTCGGTGAAATAGCGCTCGCCGAGGCGCTCGAGCTTGGCGTAGAGGTCTATCTGGTCGGGGAAGTAGTAGTGCAGCGCGAGCGGGCCCATGACCCGCATGATGATGCCGCGCTTCTGAGCCTCTTCGGTCAGTCGCTTACCCTCGGCCAGGAAGACCTCGGGCTTGGGATACTGCTCTATCGGGATGTCCTTGGGCAGTATGAACGGCTGTGCCATGTATCGACCTCCTTCTCCAGATGCCCGTCCGGCGCGACATCGGCGGCGGTCCGGCCCCTAGGGGCCGGACCGCCGCCGCGGTCACACCGAGCGAGACTGGTCTTTGACGAAAACGCACCCCTTATTCGACCGGGATCTCCTTGGCGACGGCCTCGAGAGCCATGCCCTGACGCTTGCGCACGGCCCACGCGATGATCCAGATGACGATGGCGGCAGCGTAGAGGATGCCCATGAAGACCATCGAGCTGCCGTTCTTGTAGCCGACACCGTAGGTGTTGGTCGGGTCGTAGATCCACAGGTACAGGTTGAAGACCATGAAGGCCGAGTAGAGCGCGGCCGCGATGGTCATGATCGGCAGGCCCAGGATCTTCAGCTTGGGAAGCGCCGAGTTGTCCCAGATGCTCTTGGTCCGCCACGGCATGATCATGAACGCCAGGCCGGAGCCCAGGAACATGACGGCGATCACGAGGGTGGCGTCGTAGGTGAGCCGCACGAAGGTGGGCTGGTAGGCGTAGAAAGCCGAGACGATGATCGACGGGATCACCATGAGCACGAGCGCCACGACCGGCACGCCGCCCGAGGTCACCTTGGCCACGCCTTCGGGCAGGATGCGGTCGAAGGCGGAGGCGAAGATCATGCGTGTCGACGAGAGGAATACCGTGCCCCACCAGCCGAAGACCAGTAGCGAGATGAGGGCGATCAGGATGACCTGGAACGCCGCGTTGTTGACGACCCAGGCGATCATGGCGGTCGGCGAGAGGTAGTCACCCGCGTGCGGTGTCGCCTTGACGTAGCCGTAGAGGACGCCCATGTAGCCGTTGGCGCTGGCCATGAAGAACTTGTAGCCCATCGTCTTGCTCACGAGGAACAGGAAGACGATGCCGATGGCTGCGGCAGACAGAAGGCCGCCACCCATCTGGTAGATGTTCTTGCGGAAGTCCTTGGCGCCACGGACCTCACCGTAGAGGGTCGCGCCCCAGTTCGGCCACAGGAGCCAGAAGCACATGAAGGGGACCAGCTTGAGGGTCTGCCAGGCAGTGCCGCTGAACATGGAGGACGGCATGCCCGCACCGCTGTTCTTGAGGGTCGCAAGATAGGCGTTCTTGGTGGCGCCCGCACCGTACAGATGGAGGCTCTCGCGGTTGAAGGCAGCGATGAAGCTGGCCTTCGACGTGACCAAGAGGATGATCGCGGCGATGGCGATGCCGACGAGGCCGATCCACAGGGCCCACTTCTGGAAGATGGCGTAGCCCCTCATGCCGATCGCCACCAGGTAGGTCGCGAGGGCGATCGTCGCCAGCGAGACGACGAAGGAGCCGGTGGGCTTGCTGAGCCAGTCGGCGGCGCCGCCGGCGCCGACGATGCGCAGTACCGGCTTGATGAACGAGTTGGCGCACAAGGCTCCGTAGATGGGGATCCAGAGCCAGAGGATGAACCACCAGCCCGTCGACCCCAGGACGAAGCCGACCGAGCTGTGGAACACGCGCGATTGCCAGACGTAGTCGCCGCCGGCGCGCGGCATGGCGGAGATCAGGCCGGCGTAGACCACCACTTCGAGCAGCACGCAGAGCGTGGTGATGACGACCGCCCAGAACACACTGCCGCCCGGGATGAAGACCGCATAGAGAAAGCCCCAGATACCCAGGAAGATGTTGGTCGAAAAGAACGAGTACCTGAAGCCGTCAGTCGTTGACCAGCCTTTGACGAGACCGCTCGCCTTACGCACGAAGAGCGTCTGCTCTTGCGGCGGTGCTCCGGCGTTTGTCGCCATCTAGTGGACCTCCTGTGACACGACCGTTGCGGACGACGCGATGCGCCGTCCCCCCCTGAAGACGTCCCTGGGCAGGCTCATCCCATGGTCAGTCTGTAACGTTTTACCTTGCTCTTGCCGTCGAGCTCGACGACACAACCCGACAGCGTCCCCTCGACATAGGAGCTCCCCGGGTTGACCGCCAGCGTGCGCCCGATACGGACGGCCGCACGGCTTTCGTGGATGTGCCCGTGCAGCGACAGGAGCGGCTGGACCTTGTCGATCACCTCCCTGACGGCCGTCGAGCCCACGTGAGCGGTGTCCTGCCCCTGGACCGTGAGGGTGCCCCAGTCAATCTTGGGGGCGACGTCGAGCTGTGTGTCGTACGGCGGCGCGTGGAGGCCCAGAACGAGGCGCTCGGGCGGCGCGCTCGCCTGCGCGATGATCGCTTCGATGCGCTTGCGCAAAAGGGGCTCGTCTTCTTCGCGCGGCGTGTCCCAGGGCGTGAGGTTGGTCCAGCCGCTGGAGACGAGCTGATAGTCGCCGGGCATGTCGATGACGTTGCCTTCGCCCACGATGATCTCTTTGGACGTGGCGAGGATCTCGTCGATGTCGGGCTGGTCGTCGTTACCCGGACAGACGATGCACTGGATGCCGCTGCCGGCCAGGCGCTCGTCGGCCCAGGCGACCCACTCTTCGACCGTGTGCCGCATCTCGCGCCTGAACACGTCGTCGAGCTTCTCGGGCTCGGCCGAATACTCCTGCACCTGCTCGCGGGTCAGAAGGACCGGGTAATAGCCGTGGTCGCGCACGAGCCTCTGGTTTTTGGCCAGCTCGTCGGTGCCCTGAAGGTCGTGCTGCTGGTCCTGCATGTGGTACTGCCACTGGTCGGGTCCGTTCTCGACGATCGGCACGATCGCCTTGCCCGTCATGTCGCCGCCGAGGATGAGGACGTCGACCTCATAATGCTTCGCCGAGTTGATGAATTTGCGCCAACACACCTCGGAGCCGTGCACGTCGGTCGCGAAGAAGAGCCGCACCTTCACAAGGAACCCCTTTCGAGCCTCGTGGTGTCCACGTTCATCTGTCCACCCACTCCTTTCGCGCCAGAGTGCCGGGAAGGGACAGCGACCCGCAGCCGTGCCCTCCCGCTAGCTTAATCCCTGGCGTATTGGTTGCCCAGTTGTGAAGCCGTATCGCAAAGACGGCCCGGCTGGCCGCAACGCCGGCGATACCGGTCTGTCTCGTCGCGGGAGCGCTCACCGGCGACCCATGAAAAGGGGACAAGTGGCCGGCTGCGAGCAGCCCCGCCATGGTCCCGCGACGCGCGCCCTGGGCGAGGTCCGAAACGCAAGGGTCGATGTGAGCACGACACCCCCAATGACTGCTGGCTCTACGCAATCGAACAGAATCGAAAACGATAGTAGGCTCGACCCGACAATCGTCTAGTGCGATGTTGTTGAGAAAAGTACGTTAAAGCGCGTTCCACTGCAAGCCTTCTGTGGCACGCAAGCTTGGCGAACGCCGCCCGCCGGCGGCTCGAGAGGCCGAGATGCATCGTCGACTCTCCTGTCGTATGCTGCCGCGACGTCCTCGTCCCGTCTCGACCGCCGCTGGGGGCGGCCCCGCCATGAAGCGTCCCGACAGCATCGTGATGTTCGATTTCGATGGTGTCCTGGCCGACAGCCTCGACAGCTTCTGCGCGGCGATGGAGGCGGCCTTCGCCGGCATCGGCCGGCCCGACCTGGCTACCCGCGAGCAGGTCCTGAGCCTGCTCGACGACAACTGGTTCGCCTCTCTTGCGCGGGCCGGCGTGACGGCCGCCGAGGCCCGCACGCTCGAAGACATCTTCGCCGCCGCACTCTCGCCGCCGGCGCTCCTGCACTGCTTTCCGGGCGTGCCGGCGATGCTGGAGCGCCTGGCGCGGCGTCACCTGCTGATCGTCATCACCTCCTCGACGGCAGCGATCGTCAACGGCTTTCTCGCCGCCCACCGGCTTTCGGGCATCGAGCAGGTCATGGGCGCTGAGGTCGACACCAGCAAGGTCCGCAAGATCGAGCGGGTCGTCGCGGCGCACGAGCGCGCGGCCTGCTACTGGTATGTGGGCGACACCACCGGCGACATCCTCGAAGGCCGTAAGGCCGGCGTGCGCACGATCGGCGTGACCTGGGGCTGGCACGGCGCCGGGCGCCTGCGGACCGTCTCGCCCGATCACCTCGTCGACACGCCCCTGAAGCTCGCCGAGATCATCGACGGCTGACGGCGGCGGCGGCCGACGACAGATCGTGGCCCAGCGCGAGGCGGCCGCCTGCGGCGGCCGCAAGCTCCTCCTCACTGATCTCATCGAGGGTGCGACCCAGGTCCTCAGGCAGAAACACCCGGGGCGCGAGCAACCACTCGTCGCGGGCGAGGGACTGTTCGCGCAACGCGGCCACCACCTCGCGGCCGCCGAGCAAGCCCGTCACCGTCACGGTGCCGCCGAACAGTCGGTTGGCGACGATGTACGGCCGCACCGCAGCGCCGGTACGACTCACGAGCCGGCGGCTCGCTTCGGCCAGCACCGGCGCGGCGGCCATGCCGCCGAGCAGAGCCAGGCTCGGGCCCGAAGCGCTCAGCTCGAGTTCGTCGGCCTCAGCCAGGAGGGCGGCGCAGATCCCGATACCGTTCTCGTACTGGCTGGGCGCGTCGGCCGCCGGCGGCAACAGGCCCGCCAGCAGGTAGAGCTCGTCGGCGGCATGCACGAAGCGTCGGCCCAATTCGGCTGCGACCACTCCCTGCAGCTCGCCGACCGCCGCCACGGCCGCGGCGGCGTCGGCCGCCGATACGCGCCGTAGACCCGGCGACTCGTGAGCCAGCGACACGGGCACAACGCCGACATCGATGACGCCACCGCGGCGCCCGCCGGCCAGACCGGCCGCGCCGCTCCCTGCGGCGCCCGAAGGTCGCCCCTGCGCCAGGACGCTGAGCTGTCGCACGGTCTCGCGTAGCAACGCGCCGTCGTTCAGTTCGGGACACAGCACGATCTGAACGTGGATCTCGATGCCGCCCGCGATGAGCCGCGAGAGGCGGGCGCGGGCTTCGCGGGCGCCCGCCCCCATCAGCCGCACCCGCGCGTCGTCTTCCCAGGCGTGCAGCGACACGTAGAGCGGCGAGAGCCGCAGCGCGACGATGCGCTCGAGGTCGTGCTCGCTGAGGTTGGTCAGCGTGATGAATGTGCCCTGCAGAAAGGAGAGGCGGTAATCGTCGTCTCTGACGTACAGCGAGGGCCGCAGACCGGGCGGGAGCTGATTCACAAAACAGAACAGACAGTCGTTGGCGCAGCGTCGCACCGGCGCCCCGATACCGTCGCGGAGCGTCAGGCCATGCTCTTCCCCACGCCCCAGCTCGACCTCGACCGCCAGCCGGCGGCCGCCGCGTTCGAGCTCGAGGGTGAAGCGCCCGTCGGCAGCGGCGAGCTCGAGATCGAACACGTCTTCGGGCGGGCGGCCGTCGATCGCCACGATGCGGTCGCCGGCCCGCACGCCGGCGCGCGCCGCCGCCGCGACCGCCTCGTCGATGGGCAGCGCCTGCTGGACCGCACCACCGCTCACCGCGGGCCGACCAACCGCTTCACGACCCGACCAGTTCGCGAATCCGCGCCACGGCGGCGTCGATCTCGTCCTCGGGCGTCGAGGCGCCGGCCGTCACTCCGACGCGTCGAGCTCCGGCAAGCCAGGAGCCGTCGAGCTCGGCGGCCGTCTCGATGTGCCAGGTGCGCGGCTGGATGACGCGACAGAGGCTCGCCAGACGAGTCGTGTTGGCACTGTTGCGTCCGCCGACCACGATCACCACATCGACCCCGCGGGCGAGTTGCTGGGCGGCCGCCTGGCGTTTGCCGGTGGCGTCGCAGATGGTGTTGAAGACCAGCGTCTCGCGAGCCGCCGGGGCGAGCCGCGAGACGAGCCGCGCCAGGTTGTCGCGGGTCTGGGTGGTCTGCACGACGACCCCGACGCGCTTGCCCCTGACGTCGGCCAGTCGCAGCTCGTCGGCGTCCTCGACGACGATCGCCTTGGGACCGGCCCAGGCCAGCAGGCCGACCACCTCGGGATGGTCCCGCTCACCGAGGATCACCGGCACGTAACCCTGCTCACGCAGCATGTCGGCCTTCTCGTGAGCGACGTTGACGAAGGGACAGGTGGCATCGATTACGGCCAGTCCGCGGGCACGCGCGGCGGCCACTACTTCGGGATCGACGCCGTGCGTACGCACGATCACGGTGCCGTGTTCGATCTGGTCGAGGTCGTCGATCGCCGCGATGCCGCGCCGCGCCAGCCGGGCCACCACCGAGGGATTGTGGATCAGCGGGCCGAGGGTGTAGATCGGCGGCGCGAGCTCGGCTCCCGACTCCTCGGCGATGCGCANNTCGGCGCCCGCTGCGCTTTCGGCGCCCGCCGGGCCACCGCCGACAGCACCATCGGCCTTCTCGCGTCGCTCAGAAGGACGCATAGAGCGCTTCGACCGCTTCTCGTATGCGGGCCGCAGCCTGAACGTACATCTCGCTCTTCTTTCCCTCGAGACCCGAGAGATCGACCGCCGCTCCAGCCTTGACGCGCACCACCGGCAGCCCGGGACGGCCGTTGCGCACGATCTCGCCGCTGCCCTTCAGCCCCACCGGGATGACGGGCGCGCCGCTGCGCAGCGCCAGCATGCCCACGCCGGGCAGGAACTCGTGCACGTCGTGGTCTCGCATGCGGTGGCCCTCGGGATAGATGATAAGCGCGTCGCCACCGGCGAGAGCGGCAAGGGCGGCCTCGAGAGCCTCGCGATTGCTCTGGCCGCGCCGGACCGGGATCGCCCCGAGCTCGGTGACCGCCCAGCGGAGAGCGCTGTTGCCGAACAGCTCCGACTTGGCGAAGTAACGCACCGGCCGCGGGAACGCATGACCCACGAAGAACGGGTCGAGATTGCTCTTGTGGTTGGCGGCGATGATCGCGGCGCCGTTCCTGGGCAGGTTGTCGGCGCCCTCGCACGACAGCCGGTACGTGGCGCACAGGGTGAGACCCGAAAGCACCCGCACGGTACGGTAGAACCAGCGGTCGGCGGGCACGTAGAGCGGCACGTGCTTCACGCGCCGACTCCCAGACGAGCCATGACGACGTGCCGCGCGGCTTCGACGACCTGTTCGATATCGAGGCCCGAGCTGTCGAGTTCGACGGCGTCGACGGCGCGGCGCAGCGGCGCGACGGCGCGGCCCGTGTCATAGGCGTCGCGGGCGACCATGGCCTGTAGCGTCTCGTCGGCCCCGACGTGCTCGCCGCCGGCGATCAGCTCCTTGCGGCGCCGCTCGGCGCGGATCTCGGGCGAGGCCGTCAGGAAGAGCTTGACGGGCGCGTCGGGAAACACGACGGTGCCGATGTCACGGCCCTCGATCACGACATCCTGGACGGCCCCGATGCGCCGCTGCTCGTCGAGCAGGACCGCGCGCACCTCGGCATGCGCCGAGACCTCCGAGACGGCCGCCGAGACGGCCGGCCGCCTGATCTCCTCGCTCGCGTCGTGGTCGGCGGCCACGATACGACCGTCGGCGGCGAACGTGAGATGTGCCTCACGGGCCAGCACGGCCAGTGAGGCGCCGTCGTCTAAGGCCACTCCTTCGCGCAGGGCGAGGAAGGCCACCGCCCGGTACATCGCGCCGGTGTCCAGGTAGGCGAAGCCCAGGCGCTCCGCGAGCAGCCGGGCCAGCGTGCTCTTGCCCGAGCCCGCCGGACCATCGATGGCGATCACCGTCATGAGGGCAGCACCTCCGCCAGAACGTCGCTGAAGTCGGGAAACGAGACCGTCGCGGCCTCGAAGCCGGTCACGGTCACGCCGGCGGGACACGCCAGCCCGGCGACAGCGCCCAGCAGCGCCAGGCGATGATCGCCGCGGCTGTCGAGAGCCCCGCCGCGCAGGATGCGGGCGCCACCTGGGCGCACGGCGTCGGTCCCTCCGATACGCAGGGCATCGGCGCTCGTTTCGGCCGCGCCCCCCAGGGCGGTCACGATCTCGACGATCGCCGCGAGGCGATCGGTCTCCTTGGCGCGCAGGTCGCTCACTCCCTCGACCACCGTCTCGCCCTCGGCGAAGCAGCCCAGCAGCGCGAGCAGCGTCACCTCGTCGATCAGCGAGGGCGTGGCCGCAGCGGGCACTGTGGTGCCGTGCAGCGCCGAGGCCCGCACGCGAAGCTCACCGCGCGGCTCGCCGCCATCGGTCCCGGTCACGGCCCATTCGATCTCGCCGCCCATAGCACGCACGGCCTCGCAGAAGCCGAGGCGAGTGGGGTTGAGTCCGACCTCGCTCACGACCAGGTCCGAACCGGGCACGAGCAACGCCGCGGCGACCAGGAAGGCGGCCGACGAAAGATCGCCGGGAATAGCGATCCGGCCGAGGTCGAGCCGCTCGGCGCCGCGCACGGCAACCTCGGCGCCGCGCCGCGCCACCGACGCTCCCGCGGCCGCGAGCATGAGTTCCGTGTGGTCGCGGCTGGGCGCGGGCTCGCACACGACGGTCTCGCCTTCGGCCAGCAGCCCTGCCAGCAGCAAGCACGACTTGACCTGGGCGCTCGCCACGGGAGGCTCGTGGCGGATCGCCCGCAGCGGGCCGCCGTCGATGGTCAGTGGCGCCCGCTCGCCGTCGCGCGTCGTGATGCGCGCCCCCATGGCGCGCAGCGGCGCGACGATACGAGCCATCGGCCGGCCTCGCAGGTAGCGGTCGCCGTCGATCACGAAGCTGCCGCGCTGTCCCGCGAGCAGCCCCGCCAGAAGCCGCATGCCGGTGCCCGAGTTGCCGGCGTCGAGGCTGTGTCCCGGGGCCCGCAGGCCGCGCAGGCCAACGCCGTGCACCACTGCGCGCCGTTCGCGCGCCGCCAGACCGTCGATCGCCACGCCGAGGTCGACGACCATGCCGGCCGTCGCCAGGGGATCGCCGGCCCAGACCGGTCCGACGATCTCGACAGGCCGCTCGCAGACGGCGCCGACGAGCAGCGCTCGCTGGGTGATCGACTTGTCGCCCGGCACCCGCACGCGCCCCCGAAGCGGACCGGACGGCCGGAACGTGACCGTGTTGGTGGCGGCGTTCATCGCGCCCGGCGCGGCGCCCCGCCGCGAGCCCTGGCACACCGCGCGTTCGTGCCCCGCCACGACCTCACGCCACGCCCCGGCCGGTCGTGACCTGGTAGCCGAAACCGCTCAGCAGCGTCGCCGCGCGCTCGCAGACCTCGGCGCCCAGCACGTAGACGGTCAGCTCGCCGCCGAGCTCGGCGCTCATGTGGTGCATGGCGAGGTCCTCGATGTTGATGGCGGCGTCGCCCAGAGCGACCGTGATCTGCTGCAGCACGCCCGGCCGGTCGGGGATCTTGACCATGATGCGAAACAGCTTATCGGCCGACAGACTCTCAGCGGCCAGCAGGCGCTCGCGCTGGCGGGCGGCGCGGCCGATGAGGGCCGCCAGGCGGCCCTCATCGGCCGCCTCGAGGGCCAGCGTCATCTCGTCTAAACCCGTGCGATACCCGGCGAGCGAAGCGAGCAGCGCCTCGCGGTTCTCGAGGAAGATGTCGGCCCACACACGGGCGTTGCTGCCGGCGACGCGGGTCATGTCGCGAAAGCTGGGACCGGCGCAGATCAGCGGGTCGCGCGTACCGGTGTGCTCGCCGGCCTGGATCATGAGCACGTTGGCCAGCACGTGCGGCAGGTGGCTCACCGTCGCCAGCACGCGGTCGTGCTCGTGCGGCTCGACTGCCACCGGCCGGGCGCCGATCTGCATGAGAAAGTCGTAGAGCCGCTGAAAGGCCGCGGGACGCACATGCGCGCCGGGGGTCAGAAAGTAGGTGGCGCCTTCGTAGAGCGACGCCCGGGCATTGCCGACACCCGCGGTCTCCGAACCGCACAACGGATGGCCGCCGACGCAGCGCGCCTGTTCCTCTTCTGTGAGCGCCTCCATGAGCATCGCCTTGGTGCTGCCGACGTCGCTCACGACCGCGTCGGGGCCGGCGGCGGCGTGGGCCCGGTGGACGTGCTCGACGACCAGCCGCACCGGCGTGCACACAAAGACGAGATCGGCGGCGGAGGCGGCCTCTTCGAGGCTGGCCGCCGCCTCGGTTATGGCCCCGCGCTCGAGCGCGGCGGCGATCGTTTTGGGGCTGCGACTGTAGCCGATGACGCGCCTGACGCCGGCCAGATCGCGGGCGGCGAGCCCCAGCGAGCCACCCATGAGCCCGACGCCGATCAGCCCTACCGTACAGTCTGCCGAAACCGAGGTCGCCACGGCCGCTACGAGATCTCCTTGCCGGTCCACTCGACCAGCTCGCGCGCCCGCCCAGAGTACTCGGCGAAGGCCACCGGCGACAGCGACTGCGGACCGTCGCACAGGGCCAGTTCAGGATTGGGGTGCATCTCGACCAGCACACCGTTGGCGCCGGCCGCGATGCCGGCAAGCGACAGCGGGAGCACGAGGTCGCGCCGTCCGGTGGCGTGACTCGGATCGACTATCACCGGCAGGTGGCAGGCGAGCTGCACGACCGGCACCGCGCTCACGTCGAACGTGTTGCGCGTGGCCGTCTCGAAGGTGCGGATGCCGCGCTCGCAGAGGATCACCTCGCGGTTGCCCTCCTTGAGTATGTATTCGGCGGCCATCAGCCACTCTTCGATCGTGGCCGACAGCCCGCGCTTGAGCAGCACCGGCTTGGCGCAGCGGCCGACCTCGGAAAGAAGCTGGAAGTTCTGCATGTTGCGGGCGCCGATCTGAACGACGTCGGCGTAGGCCAGCAGGCCTTCGAGGTCACGCGGGTCGAGCAGCTCAGTGACGATCGGCAGGCCGGTCTCGTCGCGAGCCGCGGCCATCATCTTGAGGCCGTCGAGCCCGAGCCCCTGGAAGGCGTAAGGCGACGAGCGCGGCTTGAAGGCGCCGCCGCGCAGCATGGAGCCGCCCGCCGACTTGACCGCGCGGGCGGCCGTCATGACCTGGTCCTCAGTCTCGATCGAGCAGGGTCCGGCGATGAGGGCGAAGTGCCGGCCGCCGATCTTCTTGCCGCGCACGTCGATGACGGTGTCGTGGGGATGGAACTCGCGGCTCACCAGCTTGTACGGCTTCAGGATGGCGACCACCCGGTCGACTCCCGCGCACGCTTCGAGCGGCAGCCCGNNCCCTCCTGCATGATGATCATCATGCTCAGCGATCCTCCCTTCGACAGCCTCGAGCGGCGGCGCTCCTGCGCGGCGCCGCCCAAAGGCGGAACTTGCACTTCTGCGAGCCCGCGCCCGCCGCGGAACGCTCGCCGGGCCGCGGCTCCGAGCCGGCGGCCGACCGGCGGGGGCTCACGACGGCACGTCCAGGCGCAACTGGCGCGCCTCGTGCAGGTAGACGTGGTGGCGCGTCGCACCGGCAGGCCCGTAGCAGTGGATCAGGACGCGGATGCAGCGCGCCATGGCACCCTCGACGGGGATCTCCTGGGCGCAGAGCAACGGCGTGTTCGACAGGCCCAGCGTCCGCGCCGCGCCTGCCGGGAAGTCGGATCTCAGGTCGGGCGTCGCGGTAAAGAGGATGCTGACGATATCGTCGATCGCCAGATCGTTTCTTTCGAAGAGCTGGGTGAGCAACTCCTCGGTGCGCTGCCGTATGCCGCCCTCGGTGTCGGCATCGACGGTCGTCGCGCCCCGCAGGGCAACGAGCCGGGGGTTCTGGTCGTCGGTCACGGGCGTCTCCGGTGTCCTGTCGGCGGACAGTCAGTATAGCCGACGTTACGCCGGTGGCGTCGCCGCCGGCGGTACGTCGTCGCCCTCGGAAGCAGGCTCGTCGCCTTGAACGGCAGCGTCGTCTCTTGCGCCGGGCACGCCGTCGCCATCGGGCGCAGCCTCCTCGGGCGCGTCGAGCGCCTGATCGCTGCGCCCGGGTGCTTCGTCACTCAGGGACGTCGCCTCGTCACTCTGTCCGGACATGTCTGCGCGAGTCATCACGTCGTTGCCCGTGAGCGGCGCCTCGTCGCCCTCAGGCTCGGGCGGCACGGCGTCGCGGCGTGGTTCCAGGCCCCGGGCGAGGGCGGCGGCGATGGCATCGTCGAGCGCCTGGTCGTCGCGATGGATCGCGCCCGGGTCAGAGCCCTGTGCCGCAAGCTCGACGGCTTCTCCCGCGTCGT
The DNA here is from genome assembly GCA_003132645.1 of Actinomycetota bacterium. Lineage (GTDB taxonomy): Bacteria > Actinomycetota > Thermoleophilia > UBA2241 > UBA2241 > Bog-752. The sequence continues at coordinate 26,155 of PKYM01000035.1, forward strand.
CTCCGGCGACGTTGCGCTCGACCTCTTCGCCGGCGCGTCGCAGGGCCTCGACTTCGTCGCCCGACAGCAGGCGCCAGGCGCCGATCTTCAGGTTCTTATCGGACAACGGGCCGTAGCGGCGACGGTGCAGTTCCTCGACCGGCAGGTCGAGCGCGGCCAGCATGCGGCGCACCTGATGCTTGCGCCCCTCGTGGATGGTGAGCTCCACCAGGGCGGTCTTGTTGCTCTGCTTTTCGACCCGCGCTTCGGCCGGCGCCGTACGGCCGTCCTCGAGCTCGACGCCGGCGCGCAGCTCAGCCAGGGCTCGCTTGCTCGCCTGACCGCGCACCCGCGCGCTGTAGGTCTTGGTCACTCCATAGCGGGGGTGCATGAGCCGGTTGGCCAGGGGGCCGTCGTTGGTTAGGATGATCAGGCCGGTGGTCTCGAGGTCGAGCCTGCCCACCGGAAACAGCATGCGTCCGTCGGGCACCATGTCGACGATGACGCGCTCGGCGTGGGGGTCGCTGCGCGTCGAGGCCACGCCTCGCGGCTTGTTTACCAACACGTAGCGGTACTCGCGCGGGGTGACGACCTCGCCCTCGAGAGCGACTTCGGCCTGCTCGCCCACCTTCTCGCGCGGAAACGTCACCACCGCGCCGTCGATCGTTACCTTGCCCTCGCGGATCAACTCGTCGCAGCGCCGCCGCGAACCCGCGCCGGCGCGCGCCAGATAGACCACCAGCGTCATGTCGTTGCGCTGCCCGCCGCTCCCGCCGCCTTCGCGCCCGCCACCCTCGCGCCCAGCGCGTGACTCACCACGCTGCTCNNTCGCCACGCCGGTTGCGATCGTCGCCGCGACGGCCCCTTTGTCCACGGCCGCCGCGGCCGCCACGGCCGCCGCCGGTCCGCTTGGCAGGCTGCTCGGCGGGCGTGTCGGTCCGCTCGCCACCCTTGGCCTGCTGGTCGGCGGGCTGCTCGGCCCGCGCGTCTCGCGCAGAAGGTTCGCCGGCGGGCTGCTCGGCCCGCGCGTCTCGATCCCCGGCGGGCCGTTCGCCGCGCCCGGCGGGCTGTTCGTCGCGCCTGCCGCGCTCGCTACCGCCCCGACCCTGTTCGTCGCTCACGGACGTCTCCTCTCGGCGTTCGACAGCAGCCGCGCGCGCAGCTCGTCGGTCTCGGCGGCAGACAGGGCGAAGGCCTCGAGGTCGTCGAGATCGGTGAGGCTGCGCAGCCCGAAGAGCTGTAGGAACCGCTCGCTTGTGGCGTACAGGATCGGCGCCCCGGGAGTGTCGGCGCGCCCGCGCTCCTCCGCCAGGCCGCGTTCGACGAGCGACGTGAGGGCCCACTCCGACGACACTCCACGCACCTGGGCGACCTCGGCCCGCGTCGTAGGCTGCAGGTAGGCGACCACGGCAAGCGTCTCGAGCAGAGCCGGCGAGAGGTCGTCGGGACGCCGGGCGCCCGCGAAGCGCTCGACCGGCGTCTCGCAATCGCGCGCCACCCGAAAGGCAAAGCCGCCGGCCACCTGCGCGAGCTCGATGCCGTGGCGGCCTTCGGCGTACTCGGCGGCGAGCTCGGCCAAGCCCCCCGCAACGTTGTCGGCGCCGTCGTCACAAGCGGCGGCCAGCTCGTCGGGTGCGACGGGACGCGGAGAGATGAAGATGACCGCTTCGAGGCGGCGAGTGATTTCTTTCATGAGACTTGGGGTTCGGAGGGCGAACGACTTGAGCCTACCGAAGCATCCTACCCCACGGCCGCGAGTGCGTCATCAGACCGACCCTCAACGAGCGCGCGTGGAGCGCCGTCGGCGGCGCCGGGCCAGCCGGTCCGGGTGACCGTGATCTCGGCGAACGGACGGGTCTGCCGCAGGCTGACCTCGCCGAGGTTGTGCAGCTCTAGCATCGCGAAAAAGGTCACCGCTTTCTCGACGCGGTCGCGCGGCGCCACCGCCGAGAAGGTGAAGCTTCGCTCGGCGGCCAGCAGATCGCGCAGCCGGCGCAGTTCGGCGACCAGCGTCACGGCGATGTCGGTGATGTGGCTCACGTCGGGGGCCGGCGGCTCTGCGAGCAGCACGCCCATGGCGCGAGCGAGGGCGCCTGCCGGCAACACCGGGCCGCTGCTCGTGGAACGCAGGAACCGCTGCGGTACCGCAGCGGTGCGATACAGCCGGCCGGCGTGCTCGGCAAACAGGCAGCCCAGCCGTCCGGCGGCGCCCTTGAACGTGGCAAAGCGCAGCAGTGTCTCGAGCAGCTCCTCGCCGGCGGCCTCCTCGTCGAGCTCAGCGAGCTCGTCGACGAACGGGCTGCCGGCATCGAGCAGTCGCCGTGACTTCATTTCGAGCAAGGCGGCGATCAGCACGATGAAACGCGACGTCGCCTCGAGGTCGAACTCGGGGGATTCGGCCAGCTTGAGGATGTACTCAGCGACGATGCGCGAGACCCGCACCTCCCAGATATCGACCTCGTCACGCAGGATGAGCGTGACCAGCAAGTCGAAGGGACCGTCGAAGACCTCGAGGTCTATGTGGAGCTCGTCGAACGACCCGACCGGGCTCGCCGGCCGGGCGCCGACAGCCGTCACCACGCCGCCCTCGGACGGCCGGTCATGCGGGCCTTTGGTCACTCGTCGGTCTGCCTGATGAACGGCGGGATGTCGAGGTCGCCAGTATCGAAGCTCGGCGGCCGCTCGAAGGGCGTTCCTTCGGGCTCGGGTACGGATGCCCGCCGTCCGCCCACGGGCGGCGCCGGCCGCTGCGCGGCCGCAGGACCGAACCCAGTGGCGATCACCGTCACGGTCATGAGCCCTTCGAGGCGCTCGTCGACCACGGCTCCGAAGATGATGTTGGCGTCGTCGTCGGCTGCCAGGGCGATCTCGCCCGCCGCCTCGTTGACCTCGTAGAGCGACAGGTCGCGGCCGCCGGTGATGTTCAGCAGGATGCCGCGCGCCCCCTTGATCGAGGTTTCGAGCAGCGGCGAGCTCACGGCCATGCGAGCCGCCTCGTTGGCGCGCGTCTCCCCGCGGCCGGTGCCGATACCCATGAGCGCCGTGCCGGCATCCTTCATGATGGTGCGCACGTCGGCGAAGTCGAGGTTGATGAGTCCCGGCACCGTGATCAGGTCGCAGATGCCCTGCACGCCCTGGCGCAGGATGTCGTCGGCGTACCGGAACGCCTCGACGATCGTGGTGGTGCGCTCGACGACCTGCAGCAGCCGGTCGTTGGGGATCACGATCACCGTATCGACGGCCGCCCTGAGCTCTTCAATGCCACGCAACGCCTGCTCTTGGCGCTTGCGGCCCTCGAACGAGAACGGCCGCGTGACGATCGCCACGGTGAGAGCGCCCAGCTCGCGCGCCACGGCGGCGATGACAGGTGCGGCGCCGGTGCCGGTGCCGCCCCCTTCGCCGACCGTCACGAAGACCATGTCGGCGCCTTTCAGGGCCTGCTTGATCTGGTCGCGCGAGAGTTCGACAGCCTGACGGCCGACCTCGGGGACCGCGCCGCCCCCCAGACCGTGGGTGAGCTCCTGGCCGACGTGGACCTTGACGTCGGCGTCGCAGGTCTGCAGCGCCTGGGAGTCGGTGTTGACGGCGATGAATTCGACCCCACGGATGCCCGAATCGACCATGCGATTGACCGCGTTCGTGCCGCCCCCGCCCACGCCCACGACCTTGATCGTGGTGACGTAGGCCCGGCCGGTGACGACCTGGTCGGCGTCGTCGAAGCCGGGAGGCGCGGCGTCGCCGCCCATGTCAGTGCGACGGAACAGCTCAGAGAGACCGTCGCGCATGCTAGGCCGATTTGCCATTCAGCACCTCCCGAGCGAGGCTGCGGTACGCCTCAGCGCCTTTGCCCCTGGGATCGTACTTCAGCACCGAGGAGCCCTGCACGGGCGCCTCGGCGAACTTGATCGTCTTACGCACTACGGTCTTGAACACGAGCGGACCGAAATTCTCCTTGAGGATCTCAATGGCCTCGCGACCATGCAGGGTGCGCGCGTCGAACAGGGTGGCCAGGATGCCCTGGATCTTGACCCGCGGGTTGATGTTCTCGCGGATCATCTCGAGCGTGCGTTCGAGCTGCAGCAGGCCGCGCAGCGAGAGATACTCGCACTGCACCGGCACGATCACGCCGTCTGAGGCCGCCAGAGCGTTGATGGTGAGCAGCCCGAGCGACGGCGGCGTGTCGATCAGAATGTAGTCGTAGCGCTCCTGGATGGGCTTCAGCGCCTTCTCGAGGGCCCGTTCGCGGCCGATCTGCGAGGAGAGCGCCATCTCGGCGCCGGCGAGGTCGATGGTCGACGTGGCGACGTCGAGCTCGCTGTGCACGATGACGTCTTCGATCGGCAGCCGGTGCACCAGGACGTCGAACAGGCTCTTCTCGAGGTTCTCGGGATCGATGCCCTGACTCATGGTGAGGTTGCCCTGCGGATCCATGTCGACGGCCAGCACGCGCTTGCCGAGTTCGGTCAGCGCGACGCCCAGGTTCAGGGTAGAGGTCGTCTTGGCTACGCCGCCTTTCTGGTTCGCGAAAGCCAGAACGTGAGCCATGGGTCATGCTCCTGTCTCGAGACCGGTTCCTGCTAGCATTCTTGGCGAAGGGGCCAAACCCTGCAAAGTCGAGGCTCGCGGCGAGTGCGGCTCCGGCGCTTTCGACCGAGAGCGCCACGAGCCTGCCGGCGGCCTCTCACACCACGCGCCGAGGGGCGCGGAGGGAGGGCNNGCCCTCCCTCCGCGCCCCTCGGCCACAAGGCGAGCCCGCCTCTCTTCTCGGCTGCTTGTCAGCTGCCCTTCGGCGGCGTCGGCGGCTCGGGCGCCCGCACAGAGTCGGCCGGCGCGTCGACCGCGTCGTCGGTCGTCCCGGCGCTGAGCTCCTGGCCGTCGTCTTCTTCTTCGGCTTCGTCAGACTCATCGGCCTCGTCGTCGGAGTCTTCGTCGTCTGAATCTTCGTCGTCGGAGACTTCGTCGTCGCCGTCCTGCTCGTCGTACTCAGCCTCGTCGTACTCGTCATCGACGTACTCGGCCTCGTCGTCTTCCTCGACGTCCTCTTCTTCGTTTACGATCTCGCGGATGGCGCGGCGCAGGAAGCGGACTTTAGTGCGGTCGGCGACCTCGAGGATGACGAAATCGTCGCCCACCTTGCGCACGGTGCCGAACATACCGCCCACCGTGAGCACCTCGTCGCCCTTCTTGACCATGCGCTGCAGTTGCTCCTGGGCTTTCTTTGAGCGTCGCTGCTGACTATAGGTCGTCCACAGCATGAACGCGATGACTACGAACACCAGCAGATAGATGATCACCGGAGTGTTCTCCTCTCGTCGTCGGCAAGGATGCGGCGTGCACGCACCTCATCGACGAACTCGTCGAACGTGCCGGCCATGATGGCGAGGCGCGCACGCTGGCACAATCGTACCAGAACGCGCAGGTTGTGTTCAGATAGCAACTGCATGCCCGCGATCTCTTTCTGATTCACCAGATGGCGCAGATAGGCGCGCGTGTAGCCCTGGCAGCAGGCGCAGTCGCAGTCGTCGTCGAGGGGTCCGAGGTCTGCGGCGTAGCGCGCGTTGCGCAGGTTGACGCGGCCCCGCGAGGTGAAGGCCGAGCCGGTGCGCGCCAGGCGCGTCGGCAGGACGCAGTCGAACAGGTCGACGCCGCGCGCGATCACGTCGAGGATGCCTTCGGGATCGCCGATCCCCATGAAGTAGCGGAACCTGTCGGCGGGCAGCAGCTCATCCATCAGGGCCACCGTGGTGAGCATCTCATCGCCGCGCTCGCCGACCGACAGGCCCCCGATGGCGTAGGCCCCGAAGTCGTTGGTCAGAAGCTCCGCCGTCGAACGGCGGCGCAGCTCCTCGTCGGTGCCGCCCTGAACGATGCCCACCAGGAGCTGGTCGTCGCGGCTCTGAGCCTCGCGGCACTCGGTCGCCCAGCGCGAGGTGCGCGCCACGGCGCGCTCGATCTCGGCGCGACTGAGCGTGCCCGGAGCGCACTCGTCGAAGCACATCACGATGTCGGCGCCGAGAGCCTCCTGCGCGGCGATCGCGAGGCGCGGTGTGAACAGGTGGCGCGAGCCGTCGTAGACCGAGGTGAACTCGACCCCGTCGTCGCCGACGATGCGCGTGTCTGAGAGGCTGAAAACCTGAAAACCGCCCGAGTCGGTGAGGATCGGGCCGTCCCAGTTCATGAAGCGGTGGAGCCCGCCGTGGGCGCGCACCAGCTCCACCCCGGGCCGCAGGTAGAGGTGATAGGTGTTGGCCAGCACGACCTGGGCGCCGATCGCGCGCAAGACCGGCGGCAGGACCGCCTTGACGGTCGCCTTGGTGCCGACCGGCATGAAGCAAGGGGTGAGCACCTCGCCGTGGGGCGTGCGCAGGCGGCCGGCGCGGGCGCGCCCGCTGGTTGCTTCGAGCTCGAACCGAAAGGCGCCGGCCGCCGTCACGGCGACGCCTCCTCCCCACGCCAGGCGAGCATGGCGTCGCCGAAGCTGTAGAAGCGGTAGCGCTGGGCGATCGCGTGAGCGTAGATGCGCTTCGTCTCGTCGACCCCGCAGAGGGCCATGACCAGGGCCAGCAGGCTCGTGCGCGGCAGATGGAAGTTGGTGATCAGGCCGTCGACCGTGCGGAACTCGTAGGCCGGCGTGATGAACAGACGGGTGCGACCCTCGAGNNTCCAGTCGGGCTCGGCGATGTTCGAAACGGGTCCGGCGGCGCGCCTGCCGAGCTCTTCGAGCAGGCGCACCATCGTCGTGCCCACGGCCACGACGCGACGACCCGCGGCGCGCGCCGTCGCGATCCGCTCCCACACCGCGCGATCAACGACGAAAGGCTCCTCGTGGAGCGGATGGTCCTCCACCCGTTCGACGGTCACGGGCTTGAACGTCGCGAGGCCCACATGCAGCGTCAGGTGTTCGATGGTCACGCCGGCGGCGCGCAGCGCCTCGTCGAGCGGCGCCGTGAAGTGCAGACCGGCGGTCGGCGCCGCGGCCGAACCACGCAGGCGTGCGTAGACCGTCTGGTAACGCTCGGGGTCGTCAAGCGGCGTCTTGATGTAGGGCGGCAGCGGCGTCTCGCCATAGAGGGCCAGCAAGTGAGCCAGCGGCACGGCGACGCCCGCCGCGGGGCGCACCCGAAAACGGCCCTCGCCGAGACGCTCACCGACCTCCACGGCAAAGGCTTCGGGCGCGGCCTCGCTGCGCAGCAGCTCGCCGCCGCGCAGCCGACCGCGCGCCAGGACTTCCCAGGTGTCGGGTGACGGCGCAGGGGCTGCGTCGCACGCCGCGCCACGAACGGCAGCGTCGGCCCTCGCGCGAGCGCCGCCGTCAGCGGCGCCGCCGACGGCGCCGTAGCGCAGACGCTCCACGAAGAGCAGCTCGACGCGTCCGCCGGTCGGCTTGTGAAAGTGCGCCCGCGCAGGGATCACCCGGGTGTCGTTGCGCACCAGCACGTCGCCCGAGTCCAGCAACGCGGGCAGATCGCGAAAGCGCCTGTCGGCCAGGCGCAGCCGCTCCGCGGCGCCCGTGGCCACGAGCAGCCGTGAGGAGTCGCGCGGTTCGCACGGCACCTGAGCGATCAGCTCCTCGGGCAGGTCGTAGTCGAGCTCGTCGAGCTTCACGACAGACGGCTCCCGGCAGAAAGGGTCGCGGACCGCCTCACGCCGTGGGCCGACGCCGCGTCGCGCGCCGCGCCCGACGTTCATGCCATGCCTGCCATTTGCCGGCCACGCAGCCGCAGTAGCGCTGACGGTACAGCTCGAGTCGCCTGCTTTCATCGATGCTGCGCGGATAGAAGCGCCGCAGGTCGGCATAGACGAACTCGACGCCGGCGGCCTCGGCCGCGGCGTAGCCCGCGCGCGCGATCAGGTCGTGGTGCTGCCAAGGACTCACCGTCAGGGTCGTCGAGAAGCGCTCGAAGCCGCGCTCGGCGGCTGCCTGGGCGGCCTCGGCGAGGCGCACCTCGAGACACTCACGGCAGCGCTCCCGAGGGTCGGACCAGCCGGCGGCGGGGCCGGGGCGGGCGGCCGCCCGCCCC
>PKYM01000276.1 GCA_003132645.1 Actinomycetota bacterium
GCGGCCGCCGAGCTCGCCGCCGCCGGCAAGACGCCGGTGTACGTGGCCGTCGACGGCCGGCTCGCCGGCCTGATCGCGATCGCCGATCGGGTCAAGCCGGGCGCCGCCGATGCGATCTGCCGCCTGCACGACCTCGGGCTGCGCGTAGTCATGGTGACCGGCGACAGGCGCGAGACCGCCACGGCGATCGCCGCTCAGGTCGGCGTCGACGAGATCGTGGCCAGCGTGTTGCCGGCGGCCAAAGCCGCCGAGATCGCCCGGCTGCAGGCCGACGGCACACGGGTGGCGATGGTCGGCGACGGCGTGAACGACGCCCCGGCCCTGGCCCAGGCCGACATCGGTATCGCCATCGGCACGGGCACCGACGTCGCCATCGAGGCCAGCGACGTGACGCTGGTCTCGGGCGAGTTACGCGGCGTCGTCACGGCCATCGCCCTGTCACGCGCTACCATGCGCACCATCAAGCAGAACCTGTTCTGGGCCTTCGCCTACAATGCCGCCTTGATCCCGATCGCCGCCGGCATCCTGTATCCGCCGTTCGGCATCCTGCTCAACCCCATCTTCGCCGCGGCCGCCATGGGCCTCTCGAGCGTGACCGTGGTCGGCAACAGCCTGCGTCTGCGGCACTTCCGCGCCACTGCCTGACTACTTCCTTGCCTTGTGGGGCCTCTGAACGCCGATGGGGGCGAAAGTGCTGCTCCTTACGAGCAACACTTCCGCCCCCATCTCACGCCGGGTCACCCGGCGATGTGGTCCGTCAACGTCTAGCGTGCAGTGCGACTTTCTCTACGCTCATCACGGCGACGGCGGGCGACGTAGCTTGTGGCGATGAAGTTACGCACGACGACCCTCCGTTCTCATTTCTGGATAGGTTTACTCCTATTTGGTGCCCCGCCGCGCGTGCGACCAAACTCGCAGGCTCCCCGATGGAGCGGCCGGCGCCGGCCGCGACGGCGAATGACGGCTCGTCCGCGGTACATTCGCCGCCGGCCGCGACGGCGAATGACGGCTCGTCGGTGGTACACTCGCCCTGGGTCTAGCGAGGGGGAACCATGTCGCCGGAAAGCCGCGACGAGAACCGACTGTTCGTCGACGGTGTGCTGCGCGACGCCGGCATCGACCTGTGGGGCGCGGCGACAAACGTGCCTGCCCTGCCCCTCGCTCCAGCACTACCCGCCGCGATCTCGCTCCTCGCGCGGCTCGACCTGCGCGCGCTCACCAGGCTCGAACAGGGCGACCTTGCCGCCTACGGCAACGAGTATCGCCGCGTCAACGCCTTGCTCGACGCGGCGGCCGGCGAGCTCGTCGCCGCTTTGCTCGAGCGCGGCTGCGAAGCCACCGGCACGTCGGCCACCGTGTACGAACCGCTGCCGCCGTCGGGCAACTGGCTGGCAGCCGGTGTCTTTGCCCACAAGACTGCTGCCACGCGGGCGGGCCTCGGCTGGATCGGCAAGACCGGACTGTTCGTCTCGCCCGAGGCGGGACCCAAGCTGCGGCTGGCCACGGTGTTCACCGATCTCGCTCTGCCCGTCGGTATCCCGGTCACCGAGAGCAGCTGCGGGAGCTGCCGCGCCTGTCTCGAGGCCTGTCCGGCGCGCGCCGGTCGCGACATCTCCTGGCGAGCCGGCATGGCTCGCGACCTGCTCTTCGACGCGGCCGCCTGCGAACATCACATGGATGGCCTCGAAATGTCCGGCCATAAGGTCTGCGGCCTGTGTGTGGCGGCCTGCCCGTTCGGCCGCACACGCTCGTCGTAGGGCGCTCACGCACTTGAGACCCGGAGGCGGACGTGAAGTGGCGCAAACCCCCGGCTGAGCTCGTCGATCTGTTTCTCAGCCTGGTCCCCGACAACCCCGAGGTCGACGTGCGGGCCATGTTCGGCACGCCCTGCTTCTTCTGCCACGGCCACCTGTTCGCCGGGGTCCACCAGGAGAGCCTCATCGTGAGGCTCGGCGACGACGAGCGCGCCGCCCTGCTGGCGCTGCCCGGCGCGCGCCGGTTCGAGCCCATGCCGGGACGAGCCATGCGCGAGTACACCTGCGTACCAGCGGCGATGCTCAGCGACCGTGAGGCGCTCGAGGCCTGGCTCGCCCGGGCGCTCGCCTGCGAGCTCACGCTGCCGGCCAAACAGAAGAAGCCGCGCAAACCACGCAGTCCCGCCGGGTCACGCAAGCCCGGCCCGCCGGCNNAGCGAGCGGTACTACTGTCCGCTCTTGCCGTCGGTCGCCATCGGCAGGAGACCGCCGAGGTCGCCGATGACGTTGACGAGCTGGGTGTCGCTGGGCACGACCACCTTGCTGTTCTGGTAGAGGGCCCGCTCGACCGCCTCGAGCTTGCGCAGCATCTGGGCGTTGCCCACGAAGAACTTGTCGGCCGCCTCGTTGACGAGCTGGATGGCCTGGGCCTCGCCTTCGGCCTCGAGGATCTTGGCCTGCCGGATGCCCTCGGCCTTCTTGATCTCGGCGCGGCGGGCGCCGTCGGCCTGGGTCTCGGTCGCGGTGGCGAAGTCGCTCGCGGCGACCGTCTCGTTCTCGGCCTTGACGACCTTGTTCATGGTCTCTTGAACGTCGCGCGGGGGGTCGATCTC
>PKYM01000157.1 GCA_003132645.1 Actinomycetota bacterium
GAGACCGTCTACCAGGACCTCGCCCTTGTCCCACAGCTGACGGTCGCGCAGAACCTCTTCCTCAACCGGGAGATCACCCTGTTCGGCAAGGTGGGCTGGCTCTCCGCGGGTAAGATGCGCCGGCTCGCCAAGAAATACCTCGAGGACATCAAGGTCGAAATCCCCGACATCGACGCCGAGGCCGCCTCGCTCTCGGGCGGCCAGCGCCAGGCCGTGGCGATCGCGCGCTCACTCCTCGGCGAGCCCAGCGTGGTCCTGCTCGATGAGCCGACAGCGGCACTCGGCGTGGTGCAGACCAAGCAGGTGCTCAACCTCATCCGCACGTTGCGCGAGCGCCAGCTGGGGGTCGTCATCATCAGCCACAACCTGGCAGACGTCTTCGACGTGGCGGACCGGATCATCGTGCTGCGGCTCGGTGGCCGGGTCGCGACGTTCGACGTCCACGGCGTCAGCGCCGAGGACGTTGTCGCGGCCATCACGGGCGCGGAGTTCGGAGCGGCGCCGGACGAGCTCGAGGAGCCGTCGTGAGCGAGATAGAACAGGACACGCGGGCCGGCGGAGGCGTCGGAGGCGGGCTGCGCACGCTGGGACGAATGGTCTCCGAGGGGCGGGCTGGTTCGCTCCTGGTGATCCTGATGATCGTGGTCATCTGGATCTTCTTCCAGGCCATGAACTCCAACTTCCTCAGCCCCACCAACCTCACGGACCTGCTGCTTCAGAACGTCGCCGTGGCGACCATCTCGATCGGCGTCGTGCTCATCCTGCTGCTGGGCGAGATCGACCTCTCCGTGGGGTCGGTGAGTGGACTCTGTGCCGCGGTCATGGTGGTACTGATCGTCAACCACAACGTGTCACCGGTGCTCGCGATGCTGGCGGCGCTGGGGGTGGGCGCGGCGATCGGACTCTTCACCGGCTCCATGATCACGCGGTTTCGCATCCCCTCCTTCGTCATCACGCTGGCCGGCCTGCTTCTGTGGGAGGGCCTGCAGCTCTACGTGCTCGGCGCGTCGGGGACGATCAACCTGCCCACCGACTTCATCACCAAGCTGACGAGTACGTTCTTCACACCCATCGTCGGCTGGATCATCGCCGTCGCGGCCATCGTCGTCATGTGCGGGCTGGCCTTCCTCGGACGCGCTCGGCGTCGACGCGCCGGGCTGCCGGCCGGCTCCGCGCGGATGCAAGTCATTCGTATCGTGGCGATCGGCGCCGCGATGGTCGCGGCGATGATCGTCTTCAACAAGGACCGCGGCCTGCCGCTTGCCGTCGTGAGCGTCGTCGGGCTGACCGTCTTCTTCGTCTACATCACCGAGCAGACGCGGTTCGGCCGCCATATCTTCGCCGTCGGCGGCAACGACGAGGCGGCCCGGCGCGCGGGTATCCGCATCGACCGGGTGCGCATCATCGTCTTCGTCCTGGGCTCCACGCTGGCCGCCGGGGGCGGCATCCTGGCCGCTTCGCGGTTGCTCGCGGTCAACCAGTCCTCGGGCGGCAGCGACCTTTTGCTGATGGCCATCGCCGGCCCCGTGATCGCCGGCACGAGCCTGTTCGGCGGTCGTGGCTCGGTGTGGTCGGCGCTGCTCGGCGCGCTCGTGATCGGCTCCATCGCGAACGGCATGGACCTGCTGTCCCTGTCGTCCGCGGTGAGGTTCATGGTCACCGGCGGCGTCCTGATACTCGCCGTCACGCTCGAGGCGGCCACGCGTCTGCAGCGTCAGACCGAGGACTAGCGCCGACCGCATCGGCGCTGCGACGGCCCACGCGCGAGTGGGAGGGTCTGCCGTACCCTCGGACGGCTGAAGGCCCTCAGGCCGTGCTGCCCGCCGCATCGCTGCCCGTTGCCGCGGCGTGCCGGCGGCGCCTGATCTGCAGGTCGTTCGCGCTCAGCAGGAGCAGAAGCGTGACGATCACCGCCGAGCTCAGACACCAGGCGCAGGTGGCGCCGATCACGAACGGCTCCAGGGCGGTCAGGTAGATCGAGAAGAGCGTTCCACACAGCGTGAGGATGACGAGCGCCCGCGCCGCCGTCCTGGCGGCCTTGCCCGAGGTGAAGCGATCGATGCCGAGAGCGACTGCGATCAGGACGTACCCGACCAGCCCGACGTAGGCGATCGGCAGCACACCGAACAGCCGCGCGTACGGGGACAGTTGCACCGCGTTGCAGTTGCCCACCGGACCGCACAAGGCCACGGAGCCGGTCGTTTCGATGTAGGCCAGATAGCCGGCGACGCAGAGGCCGAGCGCGATGAGCGCCGTTGCGACAGAGACGCCCCAGTCCCCGCGGCGACGCCGGGCGGAGCCGACCGACCGCCAGATGCCGGCGGATCGCCGGATGACCCCGGCCACGGCGAAGAGCATGCCGGCCAGCACGATGAGCGCGAGCCTGTTGCCCCAGCGGTCCCGGGCAAGGCGGTCGAGAATGCCGTCAGGCTGCTCGGTGGCGGCCAGGAGCCGCGAAGGAGACGATGTCACCAGAGCCCCCGAAGCGGTCATCGCCTGAGACAACCCCGGCACGGCCGGCCACCCGACGCCGCCCTCTGCGAGGTGCTGGGCCACCAGCATCGGCAACTGCTCGGAGACATCGACGGTCCCCGACAGAAACCGATCGCCGATCACGACGGCCGGCACGCCGCGGTCTCGGGCCGGCACGCCGAACTTGGTGACGGCCGCCTGAAACAGTCTCCTGCCGGCTGGCTCGGCCGCGTCTATGCTGAGGATCTGCAGCCGCTTGCCGTACTCGTCCAGGATCGACGGCAGGTAGTTGCCGATGAGGTCGCGGCAATGCCCGCACGCGGGCGAGTAGAACAGAACGGCGTGGGCGACGGGGCCGCCGGCCGAGGCCCTGGGGGCTGACGCCGCCATGGCGCTGCCCGCCAGCAGCAGGCAGACCACGAACAGTACTGCCGTGCGCGCGCGTCTGGTCGCGGTCCGTACTCTGTCAGCTCTGCGTGAGAGCGCACACACGTTTCGCCTTCTTCGTTAGGAAGCGTCAAACAACAACT
>PKYM01000149.1:0-2569 GCA_003132645.1 Actinomycetota bacterium
TTTCAGGTGCTTTTCTACAGCCTCTTCGCCTGGATCTTCGTGACCAAATTGCCGCCGCTCTTCGGGTTGCACGGCGTCGCGGTAGACGTCTCGATCGGCCAGATCGCCCGCAGCGTGTTCATCTACCTCGGCATCCCCTTCCTGGCCGGCATGCTCACGCGCTATCTCGGACTCAAGTACAAGGGCCGCGAGTGGTACGAGCAGAAGTTCATCCCGCGCATCAGCCCACTCACGCTGCTCGCCTTGCTGTTCACGATCGTGGTCATGTTCAGCTTCAAGGGTCAGCTCATCGTGAAGCTGCCGCTGGACGTCGTGCGCATCGCCATCCCGTTGCTCATCTACTTCGTCATCATGTTCTTCGTGAGCTTCTTCCTGGGCCGCAAGATCGGCGCGGACTATTCCAAGACCGCAACGCTCTCGTTCACGGCCGCGAGCAACAACTTCGAGCTGGCGATCGCCGTCAGCGTCGCCGTGTTCGGCATCGGTTCGGGGGTGGCGTTCGCCGCCGTCATCGGGCCGCTGGTGGAGGTGCCGGTTATGATCGGGCTCGTCAACGTGGCCCTGTGGATGGGGCGCAGCTACTGGGGAGTGACCGACCAGCCAGTGCCTGCCGCCGTGGCGGCCGGCGTCGAGGAAGTCGCCTGCGACCCACCGAGGAGCTGACATGAAGATCGCCAAAGCCCCAACAGAAGCCGGCAGCATCGTCGACTTCGTCCCTCTCTTCAAGGCATTGTGTAACCCGACGCGAGCGCAGATCATCGAGTTCCTGCTCGGCGGCGAGCGCTGCGTCTGCGAGATGACGGGGCCGCTCGATCAGAGCCAGCCGTTGGTCTCGCATCACCTCGCCTTCCTACGCGACGCGGGCCTGGTGCGCATGCGTGACGAGGGTGCGAGGACCTACTACTCCATCGACTGGGACCGCTTCGACGCTGATCTCAAAGGCTTCCTCGGGTACGTCGAGCGCTTGCGCACTGCGCCACAAGACCTAGAGAGGACCGCGAGCGCCTGCGCGACCGTCGCGAAGAAGCCGGCGCGGCGCAGCGTCTCATGAGATCCAAAGAAGGAGAGGCCGTGGCCCCTGAACGGAGCGACGTGCACGAACTTGACGGCCAACCGTCCGCTGAGCAGAGCTGCTGTCGCCCGTCACCGCAGACCCGTGGCTCGTGCTGTGGCAGCCCGGTGAAGTCCGCACTCCCAGATCAGCGGAGCGCGTGCTGCACTACGTCGGCGCAGCAAGAGGAGCCAAAGCGCCGACAGGGCTCCTGCTGCGGCGCCTCGCCGGTCCCGCCTGCCGACTATCCCTACGGCCCCGCCAACTTCGTTACGGCTACCCTCGATACGCCTGCGGGACCCGTGCCGCGGGTATCCCGCGACATCACGCGAGCCGATCGCCTTGGCGCCTGGCGCGTGCGCTGGGGTTTCGGCCGCGGCGACTACCGCGTGAAGCCTGGTCTGTACGCCCTGGGAGCGCCGGTGGCGACGTCCCCCGTGCTCGTCACCAGCAACTACAAGCTGACTCTCGACCAGCTGCGCTCGTCGCTCGATGAGCTCGACGCCTGGCTGCTGGTCGTCGACACGCGCGGCATCAATGTCTGGTGCGCGGCCGGGAAGGGCACGTTCTGCGCCGAGGAGGTCGCTCGCGTGGTTCGCGAGATGCGGCTGGCTGAGATCGTGCAGCACCGGCGGCTGATCCTCCCACAGCTCTCGGCGTCCGGAGTCGCGGCGCACCGAGTCAAGGAAGCGTGCGGCTTTCGCGTTACCTTCGGACCGGTACGCGCTGCCGATCTGCCGTCGTTTCTCGCCGCGGGCATGAAGGCCGACGCGGAGATGCGCAGTGTCACCTTCGACGTGCGCGAACGTGCCGTGCTCGCACCTGTCGAGCTCGCCGTCTTGTGGGATCGTCGCATGTTGCTGGCCTACGGCGGCATGCTGGCGGCCTCGTCGATCGGCGGCGACGGGGTCTCGCTGAGCCGGGCTCTCCGCTACGGAACACCAGTGATCGGCGCCGCGTGGCTCGCCCTGCTGGCCGGCGCGGCCGTGACGCCGCTGGCGCTGCCATGGCTGCCCGGCCGCGCCTTCTCGCTGAAAGGCGCCGTGACGGGAGGCCTTCTGGCAGCCGCTACCACGGCAGCATTCCGCCACCGGCTTTCGCCCGCCGCCAGACTGGCACTACTTGCGGGCGTGCCGGCCGTCTCCTCGTATGCCGCCATGAACTTCACCGGCTCCTCGCCCATCACCTCGCCCTCCGGCGTCGAGCTCGAGATGCGCCGAGCGTTGCCTCTGCAAGCCGCCGCATCCGTCGTGGCCGTTGGCGCCTGGCTTGCCAGCAGACTGGGAAGGTGAGTGCGATGTCGACACTGCGCTACATCGAAGACGCTGTCACTCTGCAACTCGACGTCGCCCGCTGCAACGGCTGCGGATTGTGCGTCGCCGTCTGCCCGCGTGGCGTCTTTGCCATCGCCGACGGCCGCGCCTCACTCGTGGACCGCGGCACCTGCATCGAGTGCGGTGCCTGCGCCCTCAACTGCGTGCCGGGGGCGATCAGCGTCGAGCCCGGCGTCGGCTGCGC
>PKYM01000149.1:2608-6584 GCA_003132645.1 Actinomycetota bacterium
GCCGCCGCACGCGCCGCCGGTACTCGGCGTAATCGGGGTGCTGCTCGATAATCCACGCCTCTTCGCGGCGACGCTTGGCGTCGAGGAAGGTGGCCGCAAGGCCCAGGGCCAGCAGGGTCGGTGACGGAGCCAGGACCCACGGGCCGGCGGATCAGCTCCCTGGCAAAAACCAACAAGCAACTTGCACAAGTAACTTGGTGAGTTTACAATGAAGCCATGCCCGACAGTACGCCTGACAAGGACGCGGCGGCGACCAGGCTGGCTCTAGCGCTCACGCGCTTGCGGGCACGATTGCGCGAAGAGTCGGGCAGGGACTCCACAGGGCTGTCGATCTCACAGCTCTCCATCCTTCAGCGCGTGCGACGCGACGGGCCGGCGACAGCCGCCTCGCTAGCCGCGGCCGAGCACGTCAGTCAGCAGGCGATCGCACAGAGCGTCGTGCCCCTTAAATCAGCGGGGTTGGTCCGGTCGAGACCCGACCCGAAGGATGGTCGGAAGGCTCTGATCAGCATCACCGACGCTGGTCTCAGCCTGCGCGAGTCGATCATCGCCTCCCGCAACTCCTGGCTTTCGCGGGCTGTCGACTCGACGATCGATTCCCAGGAGCAGGCCGCGCTGGACAAGGCGATCGAACTGCTGGAGCGCTTAGCTGACGCCGACACTTGACCCCTGCGCCGGTACGGGCTGTGACGCGGGACCGCGACGCAGTTTCAGACGGGCCACAAGCAACAGGCCACCACCACACGGAGAGCTCATGAACGAGACCGTCCCGACCATCGACCCCCAGCACGCGATGTTGCTCGTGATGGACTATCAACGGGCCATTCTCAACAACCTGCCCGGCGCCGATGAATTGCTGCCTCGACTGGCCGCGGCTATCGACGCCGCAAGGAGCCGTGGCGTGCGGATCGGCTACGTCCGGCTAGGCTTCGACGACGCCGACTACGACGCCATGCCGGACACCAACAAGGGCCTCACCGCGATCGCGGCCGGCCGGCGCATGTACCACGAGGCGCCCGAGACCGCCATACACGATGCCGTCGCACCCGAACTCGACGACCTCATCGTGCGCAAGACACGCGTCGGCGCGTTTTCGACCACCGACTTAGACGAGCAGCTGCGCGATGGGAAGATCGACACGCTGATACTCGCCGGCATCAGCACCAGTGGCGTCGTCCTTTCCACCGTTCGCGACGCCGCGGACAGGGACTACCGGCTGTACGTGCTCGAGGACGGCTGCGCCGATCGTGACCAGAACGTCCACGATCTGCTCACGCAAAAGGTCTTCCCCCGCCAGGCCTACATCATCTCGATCGCTGACCTGTCCAGTCTGTTGGCGGCCGAGTGAGCTCGGGCTTGCCCGAAGACCCCGCCGCCACGCTTTTCAGCCGGACACTGGGGAGGACGTTCCTCTCGCTGCGGACCCGCAATTTCAGGCTGTACTTCAGCGGCCAGATCATCTCGAACACGGGCAACTGGCTGACCAATGTCGCGCTCGTCCTGCTGGTGCTCAAGATCACCGGAAGCGGGTTGGCGGTAGGTATTCTGGCCGCCTGTCAGTTTGGCCCGATCCTGCTCCTGTCAGCGGGAGCAGGCGCTCTCGCGGATCGATCAGACAAGCGCCGCCTGCTGCTGCTGACCCAGAGCCTGGAGATGGCCCAATCCATCGGTCTGGCCATCCTGGCATTCATGCCGCACGCGCCTCTCGGGGGACTTTACGCGCTGGCCGTCGGCGGAGGGATCCTGCTTGCCTTCGACAACCCACTGCGGCGCTCTTTCGTGACCGAGATGGTGCCGGCCGAGGACATTCCGAACGCAGTCGTGCTCTACAGCATCATCGTGAACATCGCGCGCGTATTCGGACCAGCCTTGGCGGGCCTGCTGGTGGTAACCCTGGGGTACGGCTGGTGTTTCACGATCGACGCCGGCTCGTATCTGGCCGTCTTGTTGTGCCTCTTCATCATGCGACCGGCCGAGCTCTACCGCCGGCCCCGCAAATCACGGACCAATGGGGAAGTACGCGAGGGTCTGCGGTACGTGCTGTCCATGCCGCTACTGTGGATCAGCTTCGTCATGCTTTCCGCCATCTACATGCTGTCGTACAACTTCACCGTCACCCTCCCGCTCTTTGTCACCGATACGCTGCACAGCAGTGGCGGCGTCTTCACTGTTCTCTATTCGGTATTCGGCGTCGGTGCCGTCGTGAGTGGTCTGGTCGTCGCTCACAGGAATCTGGTGCGCATGCGCCATATCGTCGTTGGCGCCTTTGCTCTTGGTTTCACCATGCTCATCCTTGCCTTCATGCCCGGGGTCGGAGCCGCCGTGCCGGCGGTGTTCCTTGTCGGCATGGCAAGCATCCTCTATCTGACCGCGACGACTGCTATCGTGCAGGTCGAAGCCAAGCCCGAGATGCACGGACGTGTCCTCTCATTGCAAACGGTGGTGCTGGGGGGTTCAGCGCTCATCGGCGGCCCCGTTTTGGGCGGGCTCGCCGACACTCTGGGCGGACGGGCACCGATCATACTCGGCGGGATCGTCTGCCTTTTGGCAGCGACCTTTGGCTACTTTGCGAACCGGCACTACGTGCCGAGGGCCAGGTAGGAACGAAGCGCTGTGCCTACGCGCGCACGTCGCGGCGCTCGAACGACACCGCTGTGGCCGCAAGCAGCGCGGCCGACGTCGCGAGCAGGACCGCGATCCCCACGGCGTTGAGACCCTCCCCGAGAGGCGAGGCGCCGCCCGAGTAGTGAAACAGCGAGAGGTAGCGGAACGGCCGGATGGTGGAGTTCATCTGGGCCAGGGTGTTCAGCAGGTACATCGCCACGCCGACGCCGGCGCCGGCCGCGATGCCGGCCTGCCGGCGCCCAGAGGCGCCGCTCACGGCGAAGGTCACGCTGCCGACCGCGAGACCAAGCAGCGTCAGGCGCACCAGTGCGTCGGCCAGCTTGCCCGCGCCCACCGGCGTGCCGGCGATCGCCGTCGCCACAAGCAGCGAGAGCCAGAAAGCCAAGCCGAGGACTGCGACGGTCACGACCATCGCGGCGTACTTCTGCAGCACCAGCCGGCGGCGGCCGACCGTCTGGGTCAGCAGCAGGCTCAGCGTGCCGTTCTCTTCCTCGCCGGCCAGCGCGCGGGCGGCGATCGAGACGGCGAAGGCGATGAACACGATGGGCGCAAGCCAGGAGAGCAGCTCCACGTTCACATAGCCGACCGGCGACGAGAAGTCGCCTCCCGATCCCAGGAAGGCGGCGCGCACCGCCGACGGCAGGCTTTTGATGTAGCCCTGCAACTGCCCGGCGCTGTGCCTGATGCTCGGGTAGATCGACAGCAGCAGGGCGACATAGAACGCCACGCCGATCACCCACATGATCAGGGGCCGTGCCTGATCGCGCAGGCTCTTGAAGAAGGCGTTACCCAGCATCGTCGTCTCCTTCGGCGCCGGCGTAGAAGGTCATGAAGACGTCGTCGAGGTCGGGCAGGCGGCTCGTCAGGTCGAGCACTGGGAACTCCCCCAGCTTCTTCACGGCCGCGTCGAGCGAGCCGGCGACCGTGAGGCGCAGCGACGTGGCGCCCTTGCCGTTGACGGCGACCTGGGTGATGCCGGGCACGCCCTCGAAGGCGGCCGGCGAGACNNCTCGCGAAGACGACCTCGATCTCACGCACCGCCCGCCCGGTGAGGCTGGAGACGTCCTCGAGGGCGATCAGCCTGCCCTCGCGGATGAAGGCCACGCGGTCGCAGACGCGCTGCACCTCGGGCAGGACGTGCGACGAGAGAAAGACGGTCTGCCCGGCATCTCGCGCCTCGTCGACGAGTGCGTAGAACTCGTGTTGCACGAGCGGGTCGAGGCCCGACGTCGGTTCGTCGAGGATGAGCAGCTCGGGACGGTGCATGAAGGCCTGGATGAGGCCGAGCTTGCGCTTGTTGCCGCTCGAGAGGTCGGCCACTTTGCGGCTCAGGTCGCAGTCGAGCCGCTCG
>PKYM01000020.1 GCA_003132645.1 Actinomycetota bacterium
GCTACCGGCGTGAAGTTGAAGTCGTGGGAGGTCAGCATCGGTTCGTAGAAGGGCAGCATGAAGACGATGCAGATGAACACCACCCAGACGACCGCGAGCCAGCCGATAATCGGACCCAACCTCTTGTTCAGCTGATAGGGGCCGGGCGTAAACGCCCTCCCGTTGATGCGCCGCAGGAACACCGGCGTCAGGTAGGCGATGTAGAGACCGATCACCGCGACCGAAACCACCGCGCTGTAGGCGTAGTAGTTGATCATGTAGGTCGAGGACAGAAGGAACGCCCCGACGGCGCCGAACCAGGCCGAGCGCACGGGCACGCGGCGCTTTGGGTTGACGTGGTGCCAGTAGTTCGAGAACGGCACGGCGCCGTCGCGCGAGAAGGCGAAGATCATGCGCGAGTTGGCGGTGACCGACGACATGCCGCAGTAGAACTGCGCGCCGATGACGATCAGGATCATCAGCAGCGCGATCGTCCTGCCGGCGGCGAACTTGAAGGCGACCGCCCAGGGGACGAGACTCAAGCTGAGGTCGGAATAGCTCGTGATGGGGGTCCCTGCGAAGACGACAGGGTGCACGAAGTGCGGGATCGCGTAGCTCACGCCGACGAGCAGGATGAAGCCGGCGATCAGCGAGACCCAGATCGACCTGACGATGCCCTTCGCCGCCTGCACGTTCGCCTCGCGCGTCTCCTCGGACACGTGGGCCGAGGCGTCGTAGCCGGTGAAGGTGTACTGCGCGTTCAACATGCCCAGGGCGATGATGTAGAGCGGTGCCGCGAACCCCGAAAGGCCCGCGAACGCGTGCCAGCCGGCGCTGCCGAACATGAACGAGAAGCTCTGATGGGCGTGCGAGCTGGGCGCCCAGTACAGGATGATGACGATGATCGCCACGCCGATCAGATGCCAGTAGACCGAGATGTCGTTGAGCAGGGCCACCAGTTTGATGCTGAAGGTGTTCAGCAGGCCCTGCACGAAGAGGATGATGGCCAGGAGGCCGATGGTGTGCCCGGGCGACAGCCAATACGCGTTGCCGGTCAATTCCGCGAGGAAGGCCGAGACCGAGTACGCGCAGCCGAAGCTGATGCCGGCCGTCACGGCGACCTGCCCCAGCAGGTTGAACCAGCCGGTAAACCACGACCAGATCGGGGCGCTGTTGCCGGGCGCCAGCTTGGCCGCCCAGTAGTAGAGGCCGCCGGCCGTCGGGTAGGCCGAGCAGATCTCGGCCATCGACAGGCCGGCGAAGATCACGATCACGCCGACGAACAGCCAGCCCCAGTTCATGACCGGCGGGCCGCCGTGGAGCAGGCCGAACTCGTAGACGGTCAGGCAGCCCGACAGGATCGAGATGATCGTGAAGGAGATGGCGAAGTTGGAGAAGCCGCTCATGCGNNGTGTGCAGGTCGTCAGCCATGGCTGCCCCCGTAGTCCAAGTTGGTCTGACTGTGTCGAGTCTTATCTAGCGCGCAATGTCACGCTACTGTCAACATCCCGATACGAATAGAAATGCGGTCTTGCGGCTCCCGCGAGCGCCGCAACTCATCATTCGCGCGAGCAAATCGCGGCATACCGAGCGTGGGCAAACGGCGGTTCTCGGCTCTGCGAGTGCGCCGACGCCGGCTGATGATTGTGAGCGTCTCCATCGCCCGCCTGGCGACCTCCTCCTCAGGCTCGGGGCGATAAGGGCCAACGGGCTGACGGGGCCCACGTAGACCGTTGCCCATGCGCCGCATGATGCTGTGTCGCGACGTCTTTCTGGAGTTCCCGCAGTCACAACGACCGAGCCAGCGGTTGTACTCCGGAGCGTGAGGGGTGCGTTTATCCTGACTCACGCTGCTGTTCGGCGATACTTGTGAAACTATCCGCCGAGTCGATCGACGCAGACCGCGACACCGTCACCCCGATTCCGGGCGGCCCCGCATCCCCCAACCGAAGCGGCGCGTCTCACCTACCACATCCGCGGCATGGGGTCCCAGCCGTAGTCGATCGTGGGCCAGTCGCTCCAATCGGCCGGCAGGTTGATCAGCAGGTAGCGCAGGGCATCCAAGGGATGCGAGAAGATCTGGTGATCGGTGTCGTAGGTCTCGTGCCGGGAGGTGTGGGGCTTGACCTGCGAGAGGGCGCGGATCAGCCCCTCGCAGCGGTCGGAAACGAGCAGGGGCAGCTCCTCCACGGCCAGCAAGTTCATGATCAGCATGCAGCCGTCACGCACCCCCGAGCTCTTGCCCTTGGGGCAAAGCCCCTCGCGGGCGAAGTTGTCGAACTCCGACTCGGCGGTCTGGGTGTTGGCCGCTTTGCCGGCCGGGTCGCAGAAGCTCTCCAGCGGCGGCTCGACCAAGCCGTAGGTCGCCTCGCGGGCCTTGATCTGCGCTGCGAACTCGGGTGTCGTTACGTTCTCGGGCAGCAGCTCATCGACGATGAACAGCTGGCCTTTCGGCGAACGTTGCGCCCACAGACAGGCTGGATGGCGCAGGCCAAAGTCGATCGCCCGCCAAGTCTGCCAGTTAGGCACGATCGTGATCTGCTTGACGTGGCGCTCGAAGGAGAAGCGCTTGAAGTAGGCGCCCTCGGGTGAGCGGAAGGCGTCCAGCGGGCTGCGAGCGTGTTCGCGACGGGCACTGTCGGGGTCGGCCTGAAGGGTACCAAAACCTCGATTCGCCATCTGACCAGCGGTTCTCTAGGATGCAGCGATGTTCTTCTCACTCCTCTATATGGTGTTGCGCGCCGTCTTTCGTTTGGCGCTCGCCGGCGATCAGCGCGACCGCGAGGTCGAGAACCTCGTCCTTCGCCACCAAGTGAAGGTGTGGGGTGCAGAAACTCCGTTACGCGGACTGCTCGACAACCACCGTCAACTGTGCGAAGCGGCT
>PKYM01000027.1 GCA_003132645.1 Actinomycetota bacterium
GCAAACGACCACGCCGGTGAGCTCGTTGTCGGTGATGGCCTTCTTGATGAGCTGCTGGCCGGGGTCGGAGCACATGTACTTATAGTCTTCGGCGTGCGCGACGCCGGGGTGCTCCCGGAGGGCGTCGACGACCGCGCCGCAGTCGACGGTGCGGCCGATGTTTTCGCCGCAGTGACAGATGAAGACGCCGATGCGGCTCACGAGGACCTCTCTCCGGCCGCCACGGCGCTCGCCTTTGCGGCGGCCTTGGCAGCCTTGGCCGCGTCGCGTTCGGCGGCCGCGACGGCCGCCTTGTCGGCCTCTTGGGCCAGGTGCGCGAACAGCGGCTGCGTGTCGACGAAATGACGGGCGAAACCGAGCTTCTCGGGGGGCAGGCCAAGGGCCAGGCCGACGAGCTGGGTGATGTAGAGCACCGGCATGGGCGGCTGGCCGCGCAGGCTCATGGCGCCCTGCCTGAAGTCGAGGTTGCCGTGGCACATCGGGCAGGCCGCGAGGATCGCGTCGGCGCCGCAGCTACGGGCGTCTTCGATGATCGCCCGGCTCAGGCGCAGCACCGAGCTCGTGCGCGACACCGAAAAGGCTCCACCGCAGCACTCGACGGCCATGTTCCAGCTCACCGGCTTGGCGCCGCAGGCGCTGATCAGGTCGTCCATGCCGCGCGGCTGCTCGGCGTCGTCGAAGCCGGTGATCTCGGCCGGGCGCACCAGCAGGCAGCCCCAGTAGGCGGCGATGTTCAGATGCTCGAGTTGGTTGGGCCTGCTCGCCTCGGCCACGCGCGCGATGATCGGCGCCTGGCGCTGAAGCATCTCGATGATGCCGAGCACGCGCACGGAGTTGGCGAACGGCCGGCCGATGACCTCGGGGATCTTTTCGGCCATGCCGGGCTCTTCGGCGACCGCGTGAGTGGCGCCCGAAAGGCGGTTGTAGCAGGCGGCGCAGGGGGCGAGTAGCTCATCGATGCCCTGTTCTTCGGCGAGCGCCAGGTTGCGGGCCGGCATGGCCACGCCGAGCAGGTGGTCAGACAGATGGGCGGAGCTTGCTCCGCAGCAGCTCCAGTCGTGGACCTCGCGCATCTCGACGCCGAGGGTGGCGATGACCGCGCGCAGACTCTCGTCGTACTCGCGCGAGGTGCCGTGCATGGAACAGCCGGGATAGTAGCCGAGCGTCATGAGGCACCCTCGCCGTCGTGGGTGTCGGGGCCGGTCTGGCCGGCGGCGGCCCGTGCGACCCGCTCGCGCTCGCAGGCGGCCATAATGGCCCGCACTTCGCCGACACCGCTGATGTGCGGCGGCACGATCGGCAGCTTGCCGCGCGTCAGCATGCCCGGCGACGCGGCGACATCCTGGAACAGGGCGCCGCTCCGCAGTTTGTACTGCATGATCAGACCGACCTCTGACAGGCGACCCGTCATGCGGATCTGCTCGAGAAACGACTTGTGGAAGGCGCGGACGTTGCGCGGCGAGTGCCCGGCGCCTTCGGCGGCGGCGAGCTCGCGCAGCGCGTCGATGACGCGCGCCGGGTCGACGTCGTTGGGGCAGCGCGCGCTGCAGGTCTCGCAGGTGAGACAGAGCCACATCGCGTCGTCGCCGAACAGCGTCTCGCGGTCGTTGTGCGCGGCGAGGCGCATGATGTCGTGCGGAGCCAGGGCCATCTCGCTGCCCATCGGGCAGCCGGCCGAGCACTTGCCACACTGGTAGCAGCGCGCGACGTTGATGTCCGCGGTGCGCCGCACATAGGCGGCGAGGGGCTCGCGTGAGGTCGTGTCGGGGCCGTTCGTCGTAGTGCTCGTGGTGTCCGCCTCTCGTCACATGGGGCCGTCCGTGACGGCCCAGATGCGAGGTGACGATTCGGCTGACGCCGCTCGCCCCCCGAGAAGAATCTACGTCTCGTAGTGTAGCGCCGGTGCCGATTGCGAGCAACACGTGCAATTTGTCACAAGCGGTCCCGCGGCCGCTGGCCGGGTTGTCCAAGCGGGCGTCACGGGCCCCGGCCCGACGCCGGGTCCCTCAGCGCTTGGCGCCGCTGCCGCTGCAGCCGCCGGTGGTTCGATCCTTCAAGGGAACTTGACGGGGGCGACAGCCCAGGCCGGCCAGCTGCCGTTGGCCAGCAGCAGGTGGTTGTTTGCCCCGGTGGCATCGATCACCCAGAGCGCGCTCTGCAGGCCGTTCGACTTGGCCACCGCGTAGGCTATCTGCGAAGCCTTGGGGGACCAGGCGAGCGAGGTGATCGGCAGCTTGACGGTGACGATGGCCGTCGGTTTGCCCGCCCCCGGCGACCACACGCGCAGGGAGTCCGGGGTGCTGCTGCCACTGCCTCCACCGAATGCCAGGCGCGGACCGTGCGCGGTCCAGGAAGCGGGCGCCGGCCAGATGAGATCGTTGAGCGTGAGATGTTTCGTGCCGTCGACGCCGTAGACGGTGCAGCGAAAGCCTGGGTCGCTGCCGGTTTGCGTGGTGTAGATCAGGGTGCCGTCCGGCGAGATGCGCGGATAGCTGAACTCGTCGCCGTCGAAGTCGGTCGGAGCCTGCCCGGTTGCCACTTTCGCCACGCTGAGGTTGTCGGCGTCGTAGACGCGCAGGCTCTCGGCGATCATGCTGCCCGACTTCGCGCCGTAGGTGACGTAGGCGAGGTGCACGCCGTCGGTCGACGACGAGACGCCGACGCCCTTTACCAAGTGACCGCCGCTGTCCTTGACGGCCTGGCCCGTGCTCTTGGCGATGTCGCGCAGATAGAGCGTACCGTTGGCGTGGTAGGTCGTCGCGCCGGCCGGAAAGTACGACTCGACGAGCTGGGTCGAGCCGAGCCAGGCGAAGCTGTCGATCGTGGCCGGCGCGACGCCGGCGCCCACCTGATAGAGCAGCTTGCGCGGCACGTCGTAGACGAACAGGCTGTTCGTGGAATCCGAGTCGCTGACCGCCCGCAGAAACGCCAGGCGCTGGCCGTCGGGGGCCCAGGCGAGGTCGTGGATGGGCCCGCCGCTGGGGGCGACGAGCTGCAGTACCTTGCCCGTGCCGCTGATGACGCTGATGCCGTTGGCCTTAGGACCGCTCGCCACGGCCACCACGAGCTGCGCGATCGCGGCGTTCGTCGACGTGCTCGCCGACGACGACGGCGAGGGGCTCGACGATGAGCTCGCCGCGACCGTGACGGTCACGGTCGGGGCGGGTGTCGGCGAGCTGCCGCCGCAGGCGCCGGCGGCCACCGCCACGACAGCCAAGGCGACGAGAGCGACGGCAAGCGCGCGCCCACCGGCTCGACTGGCTCGCGTCGGTCGTCTGTGTGACGCGGCGGGCGTTCTGGGTGTCATCTGGACTTCCCTCCTCGTGTCGGCGCGCGTGGTGCTGGCAGGCTTGGCTCAAGCTTCTCCGCAGGCTTTCTGTGGTCGCCACTACAATCCTCGTGCGAAGACCAGAAGCAGTACGGCGGCGAGCGCCGCAGTGACGGCGCCGAACGAGAACGTCGCCCACGGTCCGACCAGCGTCCAGAGCAGGCCACCGAGCGCGCTGGCGGCAAAGCTCGCCACGCCGATCGAGGTGTCGAAGAAGCCCATCGCCGAGGCGCGCTGCGCGTCGGGGGCGGCGCGGCTGATGAGCGCCTTGGTCGTGCCCTCGGTCGCGGCGATGTAGAGGCCGTAGGCGGCGAAGAGCACGGCCACGAGCGCCATGCTCTTCGCCGCCGCGAAGCCCACGTAGACCACGGCGAACACGACGAAGCCGCCGGCCACCACGGGGATCTGACCGACGCGGTCGGACAGACCGCCGAGCGGTAGCGAGCCGGCCGCGTAGGTGAGGTTGTAGAGCACATAGACGAGGATGACGGCCTTCACGCTGAAGCCCACCGATGACGCCTTGAGCAGCAGGAAGGCATTGCTCGAGTTGCCCACGGCAAAGACCAGCGAAGCGAGCAGCAGCCGGCGAAAGACGGGCGAGGCGGGCAGGCGCGGCCGGACCCGCGCCGGCGCGGCGGACGACCGGGGCGCTGCCGCGGTGGGCGACTCGGCCGCGGCTGCGGCGAACGACAGAGGCGCGGCGGCGGCAGACGACGCAGGCGCCGTGGTGGGGTCGTCCGGCTCCTCCGCGGGCCGGCGCTCGCGCACCGAGCGCCAGATCACCACGACGCTGAGCAGGCCCGGTACGAAGGCGATGGCGAACACCCAGCGTAGCGAGACGCCGAGCTGCAGCAGCAGCAGCGCGGTGAGTGGGCCTATGACGGCGCCGGCCGTGTCCATGGTGCGGTGCAGGCCGAAGGCCAGGCCGCGGTCGCGGTCGTCTACGTCGGCGGCGAGCAGGGCGTCGCGCGGCGCCGTACGCATGCCCTTGCCGGTCCGATCGACGACCCGTCCGGCGAGCGCCACGGGCCAGACGAAGGCGAGGGCCAGGACGAGCTTGCCGAGCGCCGCCAGACCATAGCCGCCCAGCACGAACACGCGGCGACGGCCGGTCGCGTCGGACCAGCGCCCGAAGGGGTAGCGCGTGAGGCTCGCCGTTGCCTCGGCGAGCCCCTCGATCAGGCCGAGCACCGCCGCCGAGGCGCCCAGCACCCCGGTCACGAAGCCGGGGAACACCGGGTAGATCATCTCGGAGCTGAAGTCGGCCACGAGGCTGACCAGGCCGAGCGACACCACGTTGCGCGGCAGCGAACGCAGCCGGCGGTACAGGGGGATCGGCCGGTGAGGCTGAGCGCTCATGGCGCCGATGCTACCACCGCTTGCACGATAGCCAGTACGCTCTCGCGATAGCCAGAACGGCTTACGCTTCCGGGTAAAAGCCGGGCCCGGACGGCCGATACCGTGGAGTAGGGCTCGGCCAGGTCAGGGAGACAGCGTGAGCGTACAGCACCGCAGGGTCGCCGCCGCGAGACGGCGCCGGTGCAGCCACGAAGGCGACGTTTCCAGCGCGACGTCGCCGCGGGCGGCAGGCGAGCGCGTCGCGGCCGGCCGGCCACGACGCGCCCCCGCCATGCTCGCGCTTTGCCTGGCCGCGCTCCTCAGTCTTTTCGCCCTCTGGTGGCTGGCAGCGGTTCCGCGCGCCGGCGCGGCGGGAATCCCGGGGCTGGACGCAACCATCCCCTTCGCCCTGTTTCCGTCAGACAACCCCTGGAACACGGCCGTCGACACCCTGCCGGTCGACCCGAACTCGGCGGCGTACCTGGCCCGCATGGGCCTGGACACTGGCCTGCACGCCGACTTCGGCATCACCTGGGCCGGCGCTCCCAACGGCATACCCTACGTCTGCGTGCCGGGCGACCAGAAGAAGGTGAAGGTGACGTTCGACTACGCCGACGAGAGCGATCCGGGTCCCTACCCGATCCCGTCAGACGCGCCGATCGAGGGTGGCCCGGGCAGCGACGGCGACCGCCACGTGCTCGTCGTGGACACGGATCATCAGCTCCTCTACGAGCTCTACGCGGCCTACCCGCAGCCCGACGGTAGCTGGAAGGCCGGTTCAGGGGCTCGCTTCGACCTGACAAGCAACGCCTTGCGTCCCGCCGGCTGGACCTCTGCCGACGCCGCCGGCCTGCCCATCCTGCCCGGCCTCGTGCGCTACGACGAGGCGGTCACCGCCGGCGCGATCCTGCACGCCCTGCGCTTCACGGTGGCCCACACGCAGAAGGCCTACCTCTACCCGGCCACGCACTATGCCAGCAGTTCGACCGATCCCGACCTGCCGCCCATGGGCTTGCGCGTGCGCCTCAAGACCGACTTCGACATCTCGGGGTTCTCACCCGAGGTGCGGGTGATCCTTCAGGCGCTCAAGACCTACGGCATGATGGTCGCTGACAACGGTTCGAACTGGTACGTGTCAGGGGCCCCCGACCCGCGCTGGAGCGACGACGACCTGCACGAGCTGGGGCAGGTGAAGGGCAGCGATTTCGAGGTCGTCGACAGCCGCTACCTGCGACCTGATGCGATCATCATCCAGGCCGGGGGCGCTGCCGCGCTGCGCGAGGGGCAGACCTTCACTCGTGCCGGCTCGTTCGTCGACGACGGTTCGGGCGCCACACAGTGGACGGCCACGGTCGACTACGGCGCCGGCCAGGGCGCGCAGCCGCTAACTCTCGCCGACGACCACTCGTTCAGCCTCGCACACCGCTACGCGGTCGCCGGCGCCTACGTAGCGAAGGTGACGGTGGCAGCGCAGGGCGGCACGGGCGCCACGGCGACCGCCCGCTTCGCGCTTGCCGTGCGCGATGTGGCGCCGCGCGTCGTGGCCCTGCGAAAGGCCACCGTGAGCCGCGGCGTCGCCTTCAGGCGCCGGATCGTCTTCACCGACCCCGGGGCCGACAAGTGGCGCACCGTGGTCGCCTGGGGTGACGGCTCCGCGCGTAGCAGTCGTTCAGTCGGTCGCGTGCACACGTTCCTCGTCAGGCACGCCTTTCGCCGCGACGGCGTCTTCACGGTCGCCGTGCGCGTGTTCGACCGTCACGGTGGCTCGGGGGTAGCGCGCTTCAAGGTGACGGTGCGCGGCTAGGCTAGGCGCGCCCGACGGCCAGCTCGTCACGCACCACGCGGGCGAGTGCCGACAGGCCAGCGCACTCGGGCCGCGCCGCCGCCAGGGCGGCGAACTCGCGGTCGAGCACGCCCAGGGTCACGATGTCGCGCCGCACGCCCTCGAAGGGCACGCTCTCGCGCTCGCGGCCCTCCTCGACGAACCCGCTGGCGCGCAGGCAGGCCAGCGCCCGCTCGTTGAAGTCGAGCACGCGGGCGCTCACCCGGTGCAGGCCCAGGACCGCGAAGCCGTAGGCGAGCACGAGCCGGGTCGTCTCGGTGCCGAGCCCGTGGCCTAGGCGCTCGCGCGACAGCAGTGTCACCGCGTAACGCGCCCGCCGTTCGTCGGGTTCCACGGCGAACAGCCGCGCAAGGCCGACCAGGCGCCCGCCCTCCTCGATCACCCAGCCTTGCGTACGGGCGGGCCCGGCGAGCCGCGCCACGGCACGGCGCGCCTCGTCTGTGGTCAGGCCGCGGCGGGTGCGGCGTTCGGCGCCGAAGAAACGCTCGAT
>PKYM01000241.1:0-3053 GCA_003132645.1 Actinomycetota bacterium
GCCGTCAAAAGCCAGGGCTGGGGCTGGACGCTCCAGCGTCTGCCGCTCGCCGTGCGCGTGGCGCTGGCCGGCAAGCTGACCCTGCCGCCGCGGCCCATCGACTCTCACGACGCTCTGCTGGCCGTCATGGCGCGCGCCGAACAGGAAGAGCGGCAGCCATGACCGGCTCGAACGGCTCCGGCCCGCAGCCCCGGCTTACGTACGCCTACTACACCGGTTGCGTGCCCAAGCAAAGCAGCCGCGAGCTCGACGTGGCCACCCGCCTGGTCTGCGAGCGCCTCGGCATCGGGTTGCACGAGATGACGGCGGCGCCCTGTTGCGGCGCCGGCGACGTCGATGAGAGCCGGCCGGTCCTGAACAGGGCCGTCAACGCGGTCACCCTGGCGCAGGCCGAACGCGCCGGGCTCGACATCCTGACGATCTGCAACGTCTGCACGCTGAACCTGCGTGCCGTGAACGCCACGTTGCGCCGCGACGGCGACGAGCTGGCTCGCGCCAACCGCGCCCTGGAGGCCGGCGGCTACCGCTACGGCGGCTCGGTCGAGGTGACCCATCTGTTGTGGGTGCTCTACCGCGAGCTCGGCGCCGAGAGCCTCGCGGCGGCGGTGCGCAGGCCGCTGCGCGGCCTGCGCACCGCCGCCTTCTACGGCTGCCAGGTGCTGCGCCCCGACGACCTGAACGGCATCGACGACCCCGACGACCCGCGCTCGCTCGAGACGATCGTCGCGGCCTGCGGCGCTACGCCGGTCGCCTACGAGGGCCGCACGAGCTGCTGTGGCTGGCCGATCATCGTGGCGCGCGAAGAGACCGCCACCAACGCCTCGGGAGCGATCGTCGCGGCGGCCCGCGCGGCCGGCGCCGAGCTCATCGTCACCCCCTGTCCGCTCTGTCACATCTCGCTCGACGGCTATCAGGCTCTGGCGGCGCGGCGGCGCGGCGAGCCCGAGCCGCGCCTGCCGATCCTCCATCTTTCGCAGCTCGTCGGTCTGGCGCTCGGGTTGAGCCCGCGCGAACTGCGCCTGCAACGTCACGTCGTCTCGACCCGCGCGGTGCTGGCCCGCCTCGGTCTCGCGCTGACGTAGAATACGGGCGGGTAGAACTGAAACTGTGAGGGTAGCGTCGTGACGAGTTGGATCTGGGCCATCGGCCGTCTGGGCGGCCTGTCGATTTCCGCCGGCGTGCGGGCTTCGATGACGCTGCTCATCTTGGGCGTGCTGTCGCGCGAGGGCTGGGGCTTTCATCTGGCGCCCGGTTTCTCCTGGCTCGAGTCGTCGATCGCCATCGGCGTGCTCGTCCTGCTGGCCATCTTCGAGATCGCCTTCGACAAGGTGCCGTCGTTCGACCGCCTCTACGCGCGTCTGTCGGTGCCCTGGCATATCGCCGCGGGGGCCATCGCCGGCGGCGCCGCCGTGTCGCACGGCGTGATCGGCCTGATCGTGGGCCTCGTGGCCGGTGCCGGCCTCGCCATGCTGGGCATCAACGCCAAGCGCCTCTGGCGGCCCCGCTCGACGACGAGCACCGTGACGATGCCGCTGCTCAGCCTGGTCGAAGACCTCACCGCCTTCGGGGCGGCCGTGCTGTCTGCGACCCTGCCGCCGATCGGCTACGCCGTCGTCGCCTGGACGGCGTGGTTCGACGTGCGGCTCCGCCGCCGGCGGGTCGCCAAGTACAAGGGCCTGCGGGTCCTGAGCCGCTGACATGACTCCTCGCGGCCCACAGGAGACTCTGGAACACGCCCAGACCGAGCGCCGCCACGCCATGGTCGAAGGGCAGATCGAGAGGCGCGGCGTGCACGACCCCGACGTGCTCTCGGCGCTGCGCACGGTGCCCCGCCACCTGTTCGTCCCCACCGAGGTCGAAGACCGCGCCTACGACGACGCGGCCCTGCCAATCGGCTTCGGGCAGACCATCTCGCAGCCCTACATCGTGGCCCTCATGACCGTGCTCGCCGAGGTCACCCTGCGCAGCCGCGTGCTCGAGGTGGGCAGCGGTTCGGGCTACCAGACGGCCATCCTCGCTGAGCTGGCCGACCGCGTCTACACGGTCGAGCGCCGCCGCGAGCTCGAGGAGCGCGCCCGCCTCATACTGGCCAAGCTGGGCTACCACAACGTGACCACCGTGCTGGGCGACGGCAGCCTGGGGCTGCCTGAGCAGGCGCCGTTCGACCGGATCGTGGTGACGGCGGCGGCGCCTTCGCCGCCGCCGCCGCTGCTCGAGCAGCTCGCCGAAGGCGGCCGCCTGGTGGTGCCGATCGGACCGGCGGGCGGCGATCAGGTCCTGGTCGTGGTCACCAGGACCGCCGACGGGTGGCACGAGGTCGAGAGCATTCCCTGCCGCTTCGTGCCCCTGCTGGGCGAGAGCGGCTATCGTGACGTCGAGGGCCAAGAGCCGCCATGAACGCCGCCCTCCCGGCCGACGACAGCCCCGCCGCCCCGGCGCTGGAGGCCGTTCGATTTTGTGTGACGGGCCGCGTCCAGGGCGTGTACTTTCGCGCCTCGGCGCGCCAGGTCGGCGAGGGTCTCGGCCTGCGAGGCTGGGTGCGCAACCGCGGCGACGGCGCGGTCGAAGGCCATCTCCAGGGCGACAGGGCTACGGTCGCGGCCATGCTCGACTGGTGTCGCGAGGGACCGCCGGGCGCCGCGGTGGAACGACTCACGTGCGAGCCTGTGCCTGTCGATACGAATTTGGCCGGGTTCACCATCCGACCNNGTGGCCGTCTTCGTTCACCAGGCCGACCACAACCTCGAGGTGCTCGGCTACACCGAGCATGCCGAGCGCCACGCCAGCATCGTCGCCACGACCGCGCGCGACATCCTGCTCGCCCTGCACCGCCCGGCGCGCACCGCCGAGCTGGCCGCCATCGCCGGCTATCTGCACGACGTAGGCAACGCCATTTCCCGGCTCGACCACGGCATCGCCGCCGCTCTCATGGCCCGCGACCTGCTGCGCCACATGGGCATGCCGGTCGAGGAGTACGCCGAGGTCATGGCGGCTGTCGGCAACCACGAGGAGCAGTACGGCGAGGCCATCTCCGACATCGCCGCCGCGCTCAT
>PKYM01000241.1:3064-4364 GCA_003132645.1 Actinomycetota bacterium
GCGGTCAAAGTCGATGCCGCCGCGCGCACGATCAGCCTCTCGCTCGACATCGACACCACCGTGTCGCAGGTCATGGAGTACTTCGAGATCTTCCTGTCCCGCATGCTGATGTGTCGCCGCGCGGCCGCCTTCCTGGGCTGCGACTTCACCCTCGTGATCAACGGCACGCGACTGCTTTAGGCGACGCTCGCGGGAAAGCCGGGCTGGTCGGCGGGCCGAGGCTTGTTAGAATGGGCGTCCGAGAGACGCTGAAATGGATGACGAAGCGAGGTGGTCGTCGTGAAGTTAGCGGGATTCGTGTTCGGTGCGGCGCTCGGCGCCGGTGTCGCCGTGCTGCTGGCGCCCAAGACGGGCAAAGAGATGCGCAACCAGCTTTTCACCGGCACCGACTGGAACGATCAGCGCGAGCGGCTCACCGGGGCGGTCAGCGCCGGCAAGGAGCAGGCCATGGGCCGTTCCGACGACCTCAAGCGCAAGATCGAAGAGACACGGGCCCGTCTGCGCAAGCAGATGGAGGACGAACCCCAGCAGTCTTGACCGGCTCAGGGCGAGCAGGGAGGGCGGCGGCTGCGCTCGGCGCAGCCGCCGCCCTCTCCCTTTGCTATCTCCTCTATGAGTCGCAGTGGTTGCGCGTGGTCGAACATGTTCTGGACCTGCCCGACCTGCCGCCCGACCTCGACGGCTTCACCGTCGTGCAGCTCTCCGACCTGCACGCCGGCTCGCGTCCGAGCTTCAACATGCGCACCGTCCGCAAGGCCGTAGACGAGACGCGGCGCATCGCCCCCGACCTGATCGTCATCACCGGCGACCTTGTCACGGGCGCCTCGCACCTGGACGAACTGTACGGCGAGTTGCGCCGGCTGCCCGAGTCGCGCGGCGTGTTCGCCGTACTCGGCAACCACGACCACGGCGTGATGAAGCTGGTCAAGGCGCCGCCGGCCGACCTGAGCGGCCTCGCCGGGGCCGGCGTGCGCCTGCTCACCGACGAGTGCGTCTCCGTGACGGTCGGCGCGGCCACCCTGCAGGTCTGTGGCGTCGACGACGTGGTGAACGGCTATGGCCACATCGAGAGTGTGCTCGGAGCGCTCGACCGCCGCGAGGGCACGCTGCGTCTCTTGCTCAGCCACTACGGCGAGGTCGCCGCAGCCCTGGCGCCCGACGCCTTCGCGCTCACCCTCTCGGGCGACACCCACGGCGGCCAGATCTGCCTGCCCGTCCCGAGGGCGTACGGCGGCCGGATCATGCTGAGCCAGCCACGTGCCCGGTTTCGCGAGGGCTTCTACGATGAGGGCGGCTCGCG
>PKYM01000113.1 GCA_003132645.1 Actinomycetota bacterium
AACTTCTCGAAGACCGCTTCGTGGTCCTCGGCCGGAATACCCGGCCCCTCGTCTTCGACCCACATCCGCAGACCGTCCGCGGTGGCCTGCGCACCGACCTGTAACAGACTCGTGCCAGCGTACAGCATGGCATTCTCGAGCAGGTTCTGAAACACCCGCACCCATTGTTCGAAATCGACGCGCAAGGGCGGCAGATCGTCGGGCAAGGCGATCTTCACGCGCCCCCTCTCGTGTACCGGCAGCGCGTCGAGACTGGTGACGAGAATGTCGGAGAGCTCGTAGAGCTCGCGATGCGGCTCCCAGGCGCGGGCTTCGAGCCGTGAGAGGTCGAGCAGCGCCGTGATGCTGTTGTTGAGCCGTGCCACGTCGGAGACGATCGCCCGCAGCTCGTCGCGCACGCTCTTCTCGTTCCAGGGGACATCGCCCTCGAGCAGGTTGCTGACCGTCGCCGTGAGGGCGGCGAGCGGTGTCTTGAGCTCGTGGGAGACCGACGACAGCAGGCTGGACTTGAGCCGGTCGGCTTCGCGCAGGGCCTCAGCCGCGGTCGCCACCCCCTGCAGCTGCTGGCGCTCGAGAAAGGTCGCGATAAGGTTGGCGATCGAGGCCAGCAGCCGCGCCTCGTCCGCGTCGTAGGCGCGCCCGTCGACCNNCGGCAGAAAGACGCCGCCGCTGCCCTCGGGCACCCTGAACCCCTCGCTCGGCGGCAGCGCCTCGGTCGGCTCGTCCGTGGTCGCGCGGGGCAGGCCGACCGGCGCATCGTGCGCATACACCCAGTGAGCGACCTTGGTCGTGCCGCTGTCGGGCTCGTCCGCGGGCGGCGTGACGCAGAACGTCGTGAGCAGCTCATCGTCACCGACGAACAGCGTGGCCGAGGCCGCGCCGAGCAGGCCGACGATCTCGCCCAGGATGGTCGCGGCCATCTCGGCCGTCGAGGCTTGGGAGACCAGTCCGGCCGAGAGCCGGTTGAGGGCGGCAGTCTCGTGCTCGCGGGCAAGCGCCCGCGCCTCGCGATCGCGCATGCGCCCCGTCTGCAGGCCCATGACCACGCCGACCACGAGGAAGGCAAACAGCGAGAGGTAGTCCTCGGGCTCGCGCACAGCCAGCGTGTGATAGGGCGGCAGAAAGAAGAAGTCCCAGGCAAAGAAGGCCAGCACGGCCGCCAGGATGGCGGGGCCGGCGCCGCTGGCGCCGGCCACCAGCACGACGATCAGCAGGTAGAGCAGCGCCCACTGGCCTTTGGCAAACGAGCTTCTGCCGGGCAAGAAGATCGCCGTCGACGCAGCGATCGCCAGGATTGCTAGAACGTAACCGTGACGGGTGAACCAGATGAGCAGGCGGCGCAGCATGCGACCTCGGTGGTGGACCGGTAATCGAGACGCGATTGTACGCCCGCAGTGATCGTCGCGGCAGGGGGCGACGGAGGTGGCAGGCCGGCGAGCGTTGCACCTTTAGCAACTCTTAGCGGACCCGTCTCCATATTCACGCCTTCTTGAGGGCGTCCCGGGCACCAGCGACGTGGGTCGCGATCACCGGCTCCCGGGGGTTGCGAACCGCCGGTTCTGACGTGAAGTCGCCCACACGCCGGGCGAGCATGAATGGAGGGCATCATGAAGCCCCTTTTGAACCTCTTGGTCAACCCGCGCATCGCGCTGGCAGCACTGGCCTCGGTGGTGACGGTAGTCGCCGTCTCTGCTTTGACGGCCGGTCGTGCCTTGGCGCGCGCCGCCTCCTCCGTCGTCGTGCCTGGGCACAGCTTCCCAGTACCGTCGCAAGGCGCGGGCAGCGGCCACACTTCGCTTGTGGGCGTAGTGGTCGTCGCGGCGCTGGTGGCCGCGACCGTCGCCTTCGGCGTCATCGGCTGGCGGTACGACCGTCGCAGGATCGCGCACAGCAGAATCGCCGGTCCTGAGGTGGCGGAAACCGTCGCCACGGACGCGGCGCAGCCGGCCAACGAGCCCGGAGCGTCCGGGCCTGCGGCATCCAAACCACTGCCGACCCGCACGGCGATCGCCGCTCGCGCGCGTCGCGAGGAGGGCGAACAAGCCGCTGTCACCGGCGATCGGGATCACGAACCGATGATCTGACGATGGCGCGGCGCGGCGGGGCCGTACGGCCCCGCCGCGCCGGCCACGTCCAAGGGGATTAGCTTTCCACTCGGCTTCCACCGGACACACGGGGAAGGGACACACGGGGGGGCAAGGCCTTTTTCCACGGCTGATCCACGTCGCTCGACGACGTGCCATACGCCACGACGCGCTGTCCCGCGATGACGAGCTATCGGGGCTTTATGCAATCTTCGCAGGCTGCATGCCGGTCTTCAGGGCGCCTTTAGAGCCGTGTGGACATGGTCAATGTGCAAAGAGCGCACGCGCTCTACGGGCCAGTCCGAGGGGGTCGCCGTGAATGCTGTGGCCGTCGAGATCGCAGCTGTCTTCTTCGCCGTGATCGTGGTCGCAGTGGTCGCCTTCATACTCCACAGCAGGATGCTGCGACGCGCGGTTCTGCGCCGCAGGACCGAGATGCGAGCGCAATGGTCCGGGGTCGCCGCACCCGCGCCGGCTTTGGCCGAGCAGCGACCGTCTGTGTGGCTTCGCCTGGCGTCCGTCCACAAGCCCTGGCTAGCGGCGGAGAGAGAAGGCGCCGCCACCGCACTGCTGCCAGAGTCACGACCCAGCGACACACAGCGGAGACGTTCGCCGCCCGCTGATGAGCCCAGTCGCCGGACGGCGCGCTCGGAGAGGCGTTCAGCCCGGGCGGAGACGACCTCCGACCTGCTTCGTGTTGTCGTCGCCGCTGACCCACAGACTGCGCTTGTCCGCAGCGACCTGACGGATCTGACCAAGGCGGCCCTCCTCTACGGCGATCGGGTGACTGGTCTCAGTCCGGTGACGGCCATGCTACTGTGTGCCAGCGAGCCCGGTCGTGCCAGCGCAAGGCGGCAGATGGGCGTGTTGCAGCGGACCGCTCCCCTTCTGGACAGCGGCCCCCGGAGCGCCCTCGTTCTCAGCAGCGACCCGCGAACCGCCCACGCGCAGGTGGGCCTGGCGGCCGCAAGCGCTTCCCTACGCGGAATCCTCGCCCTGCTCGCCGAGTACCTCGAGGTCGATCCCGTCGTCTTGCGACACGACGAGGCGATGAGCCGGAAGGCCTTCCCGGGGCTCAGTCATCAGGACGACCCGCAGGAGATCGACGTGGACGACGTGGGCGATCTCGCCGTCGACGCGCACGCGCCTGCCCGTCAGTTGCTCCCAGGTCATGCCGTCACCTGGGTCGCGCAAGTGGTCGACACCAAGAGCGGACCCGAGTCTGTTACCAGCATAGCGGTCTTCATGTCCCATTCCCCTTCGACGTATACGTGGTGGCGTGGCTTCGTGATCGCCGCGTCGCTCTGCCTTGCCACTATCGCCCCATCACGGCTAAGGGAGTGTGAAGCGGGCCGGTTCGATCCTCAAGAGTGTGTGAAGCCGCCCGGGAACTTGCGGCAGGCTTCCGGCCGCTTTGACGGCTGCGACCTGTGACGAGCGCTCTCAGCGGGCGGCGGCGGCCCGCACGAATCGCTTGGGAGCGGCCGCTCTCTCTCGCAACGCCTCGTGGAGCGCGACCCGGGTCAGCGGACGCAGCGTCGTGGTGTCGATGATGTTGTCCGGCTGCTGACCGGCGCGCAGGGCATGGGCGTGATGGCGCAGCTGCAGGTGCAGCATGCTCAGGAACGCCTCGCGCAGCAGCTGCTCAGCATCTGCCGGCAGGCCGCCGGCCTCGCGGATGGCGACCAGCCGCTCGAGTGTGGTATGCGCGGTGATCCCCCGGGCGAAGGCGTGGTAACGAGTCAGGTTCTGGAGCGGCTGCAGGGCCTCCTTTTTGATATCGATAAGCGAAGGCAGCCGCTGCAGAAGCGTGAGGGCCGAGGGGTTTCTGGTCCCCAGTGCTGCCAGACCGCTCATGAACGGGCCATGGTGGGGCGCCTCACGGATGATGTCGGTGAGCGCCCGGGCCACCGGCAGGTCGCCGGCGATCTGGCGAAAGTCGAAGGCGACGCTGGCCCGGGCGAGACGATCCAGATCCTTGCCCTCGAGCGCTCGCGAGAAGACCGCACACCACTTCGAGAGCGGCAGGCGCCACTGCCAGTTACTGGCGACCGTGCCGTGAACGTCGAGGGCAAAGCCGCAGCGGCGCAGACCCTCGTTGACGTCCTCCGCCAGCACACGAAAGTACTCCTCCACGGACGGATCTTCCGCATCGTCGAAGGCGAGTCCGTTGTCCTGGTCGGAGACGAGGTTGAGCTCGCTGCGGGCGGCGCTGCCGAAGGCCAGCCAGGCGTAGGCGACCGGGGGCTCGCCGTGCTTTTCGACGGCAAGCTCGAGCACGCGCTGCGTCACTGCGTCGTGGAGCAGCGTGAGGACGCGCGTGATCGCGGGCGCGTCGAGATGCGAAGCCATCAGGTCGACGAACAGTGGGGGAACGTCTGCCGCGGCTCTGACGACGTCGTCCAGGGTGTGCGCACCATGGATCGTGCGGCGCAGCGCGAAGGGGCTGCGGGCGTCGAGCGTCATGAGGTTGCTGGCCGAAAGGACGCCGACGACCGCGCCGCCGGCATCCACGACCGGCAGAAAGTCGACCCCGGCGGCCATCATCTCGATGGCGGCCTCCGGAGCGAGTGCGTCCGAGGACACCGTCTTGACCGGCCGGGTCATGATGGCACTCACCGGCGTTTCGGGCGAAAGGCCCCGCGCCAGGACCTTATCTCGCAGGTCGCGGTCGGTCACGATGCCCAGGCCGTCGCGAGTGCGCACGAGCAGAGCCGAGCGCTTCTCGGCCTGCATGAGCCCGGCCGCCTGGCGCGCGGTAGCGTTCGGATCGCAGAAGAGCGGGGCGCTGCGCAGCAGCGAGGTCACCGGACGAGTGACCGCGTCGGGCAGGGCACGCATCGTCCTGGCAGCGTCAAGGAGACGCTCGCGCAGGCTGGCGGCCACGAAGCGCAGTCCCTGGGGACGGCTTAGGACGTCCAGGGCGACCTCTTCGGGGATCACGTAGAGCGTCGAATCCTGCCTCGCCCGCGTGCTCAGCTCCGGAGGCAAGCCGGTGAGCAGCGTCGGGTGGCCAAAGACCTCGCCGCTCGTGAGGATGGCCACGAGGGCCTGTTTGTGGGTGAGCTCGAGCGTGCCTTCCCGGACCACATAGAGCTCGGTCCCCGGAGGGCCGCTCTCGACCAGCACCATCTCGCCGGCCACTACGGCGCGCTCGTGGAGCGCAGCCGCGACACGCTCGAGGTCGTGCCGGCTGAGTCCCCTGAAAGGCTCGTGCCTGGCCAGGAACTCGGCGCGCTCAGCAACTCGATCGTCACTGACTCGATCGGCACCGACTCCGTCAGCGACCCGCGTCGCCCCGGATACCGACGTGGCAGTGTCCATGTCCCGCAGCTCCCTTGATGCATCATGGCGGTGTGGCTAAGCGATCACCGCTTTGCCGAGTGATCGCCGAGATCGCCGCTTTGCTCCACTTGCCTTCGCTTCACTATCACCGTCCGGGAGCTAAGGAGGCGTGAAGAGGGCTGCTGCGATCCTCAAGAGTGTGTGAAGTCGTACGTGACGCAGCGCGTGACGCCGGTCACCGCCCGGACGCTAGGCCGTCAGGCGCCGCGCAGCCGCCTCTCGACGCCGCCGTCGGCATGGCCTACGACGACCTCGTCGGCCATGCCAAGAAAGAGGCCGTGGTCGACCACACCGGGCAGCGCTTTGAG
>PKYM01000310.1 GCA_003132645.1 Actinomycetota bacterium
ACCATCGTCGCAGCGCCATATGCGACTTCGCGCTGCGACTGAGGCACGCCTCATCGCCGGGTGCCTACTTCTTCCACGGCCGCGGCTGGCTCGATCTGCTGGGCTCGATCCCCAGCCTGGGCCTGCTCAGGATCACGGCGCTACTGCGGCTCGCCCGCCTCAGCCGCCTCGAGCGTGTCATCCGCAAGTTCAGGGCTGAGGGCGGGGGCGGGCTGACCAAGGACGTGCTGGCCAACCGCGGCCAGTACGCCGGCTTCATCACCTTGGTCATCTCAGGCGGCCGCAATCAAGGCATGCAGCGGCGCCTTTCAACCGTCGCGAAGTCGCAGCACTAAACCGCCGACAAGGAGCGCCGCCGTCGACCAAGCGGCGAGCACGCCGAGGCCCGCCCAAGGGCCGATGGGCAGACTGCGCAGGTTGGTGGTGACCTCGATGGCCAGGCCGGCTGTCATCGGCGCCAGCTGCTGAAGGTGTCGCTGCCAGTGCGGATAGGGGACCACGGCGGCGATGATCGGAAAGAGGTAGAGCAGGCCGAGCACGATTCCGATGGCCGCCGCGGAGCTGCGCACAGCCGCAGCGACGCCGAGGCTGAGCAGGGCGATCAGGACGAGGTAGAGGACCGAGCCGGCGGCGGCGCGCAGCGTCGAACCGTGGGCAAGGGAGAGCAACGCGTAGTCGTGCGCCGCCGTGAAGCCATGTCCGGGCAGGATGAGACGCCCGGCGAGCAGGCAGGCGAGCACGGCGATGGTCCCGGTCGCGAGGACCAGGCCACCGACCACGACCGCCTTGGCGGCCAGGACGGTCCACCGTCTGGGCACGGCCGCGAGGGTGATGCGGATCATGCCAAAGCCGTACTCACTGCCGATCACGACCACCCCCAGGATGGCGACGATCGCCTGACCGAGATAGATCCCGGTGAGGCTGAGCTTGGGAAGATCGACGCCCGCGTCGGCGTTCGCATAGCTCTCGCCGGCCAACGCGAGGGCGCTCAGGGCTACCGTGAGTGCGACCGTGGCAAGCAGCAGCCAGCTCGGCCCGGCGACGGTGCGCAGCTTCGTCCACTCGGCGTGCAGCGCCGGCCTCACGCGTCCCGCCTTCGTAACAGCACGACGGCCAAGCCCAGGGCGAGCGCGGCGTAGGCGCACAGCACGGCAAAGCCGGCCCAGGGCGCCAGCGGGAAGTAGCCCCTCGCCGGGGAGTAGGCGTAGTCCACCTGCGGATAGGCCGTCAGAGTCTGCTGGATAGCCAAGCCGGCGGCCGGGGTAAGGCGCAGCAGCCACTGCGACGCGGCTAAAGGCAGAGCGGCCGTGATCACAAGCACGTTGGGTAGGACGATCGCCGCGATGACGGCGACGATCGCCCCGGCGCTGCGCCGCAGCACGGTACCCAGAGCAAGTGCGAGGATCGCGGCCAGGGCGAGCAGCGCCGCGGTACCAGCCACCACGCGAACCTCGCTGAGGACGCCCACCGGGTAGAGGTAGTTGCCGTTCACGCGCAGGAGGTGCTCGCCGAGCGGCACGGCGATCGTGGTGGCGACCAGCCCGACGGCGAAGGTGACCGAGCTGAGCACGAGCACCTTGGCCGCGAGCACCCGGCCGCGCCGCGGACTGGCCGCGAGGGTCGTGCGGATCAGGCCGCGGCGGTACTCGGCCGTCATGAACAGCGCACCCAGGACGATCACCACGATCAGTCCGACGAACAAGCCCGCAAGGGTGTCTGCGGGAGTGGAGCCGACGTCGACTGCCGGGGCGATATCGCCAGAGCCGCTGACGGCGAAGATCCCGCCGGATTGCTGGTAGCTGCCGGAGGTCAGGGTCGGCGTCACTGTGCCGGCCCCCACGGCGACGCCGCTCCAGGCTCTCTTAGACCACTGCCCCTCGAGGCCGACGTGATCGAAGACCGCGCTGGCCGAGCTGCCCGATGGCGACGAAAACGCCTGAGTCGACGGTCTGGTGGCTGGGGAGGTGACGAAGAGCCCAGCCTGCACCGTCTCGGAGAGTCCCGCCAGGCGGGCGCTGCCGACCCTGGTCCAGTGCCTCCCGTCGCTCGACTCAGAACCGGTGAGCAGATCGCCGGAGCGGCTCAGCCGCAGCCAGCGCGGCGACGCTGCAGAGACCGCGCCCGGACTGCCGGCGATGTCGTGGGTGTAGTTGTACTGCAGGCGCACGCCGTGGCTACCGGTGACCATGAGCGCGGCGTAGGGCGATCCCTGCGTTGTACCTTGCTTGACGATGAGGCCGGCCTTGGCCCAGGGGACGAGGCCGGGACGCGTGCTCGCCAGCTGCTCGCCTTGGCTTGTCGAGTGACTGTTGTACGTCTGTGCGATATCGCCCGTGAGCGAGCTCACACGCACGGTGATGCTGCCGTCGCCCACGAGCGCCTGGTGCACGAAGTAGAAGCTGTCGGTCACAGCCTCGCCGCTCGGGCCGTGCGGAACGAACGGATGGGCGGCAACGACCGGAGAGTCGGGCCCCGCCTGGACGGAGGTCTGCTGGTGAAAGGTGGCGACCGCAGCCATCAGCACGATCAGCAGCCCCGCGGCGACGAGGGCGACCATCCAGCCGCGCACCGTGTGCAGCTTGGTCCACTCGGCCCGCAGCAGCTGGGCGAAGCCATCGCGGCCGGCCGGCAGCTCGGAACGGTAGGGGGCGGGTGTCTCGCTCATCGCGGCGCCTCCTGGGCTGCGGCGGCGCGAAACTCGACCGCCTCGCGGGTGAGCTCCATGTAGGCGTCTTCCAAGCTAGCGCGATGTACCGAGACCTCGGCGAAAGGCACGGAGTGCTGGCCGAGCAGCTCGACC
The DNA here is from genome assembly GCA_003132645.1 of Actinomycetota bacterium. Taxonomy (GTDB): domain Bacteria; phylum Actinomycetota; class Thermoleophilia; order UBA2241; family UBA2241; genus Bog-752. The sequence goes on from PKYM01000310.1 coordinate 2,801, forward strand.
ACGCGCTCTGAGGCAAGCCCCGACACGGTGAGCGTGTCGGGGCCGCCGGCGACCACGGTGGCGCCCGCCTCGCTCAGCACGGTCGCGGCCTGTGCCGGCTGAGCGGTGCGCAGCCTGACCAGGCCGCGCGAGGCGGCCGCAAGCAGCTCAGCCACGCTGGTGTCGGCCACCAGGCGGCCGCGACCGATCACCACCAGGTGGTCGGCCATGTCCTGCAGCTCCCCCATCAGGTGGCTGGAGACAAAGACGGCGCGCCCCTGAGCGGCCAGCTCGCGCAGAAAGCCGCGCATCCAGACGATGCCCTCGGGGTCGAGGCCGTTGAAGGGCTCGTCTAAGAGCAGGATCGGCGGGTCGCCGAGCATGGCCGCGGCCAAGCCGAGGCGCTGGCGCATGCCCAGCGAGTAGCCGCCGGCCTTGCGCCGAGCGATGCCTTGCAGGCCGGCCTGCTCGACCACCTGATCGACGCGCCGCGCCGAGAGGCCCTGCGAGTGCGCCAGCCAGAGCAGGTGGTTGCGGCCGCTGCGACTAGGATGCAGGGCCCCGGCGTCCAGCAGCGAGCCGACGCGGCTCAAGGGACGGCGCAGGCTTCGGTAGGGCCGCCCGCCGATCAGGGCGCTGCCCTGTTCGACAGCGTCCAAGCCGAGGATCACACGCATCGTGGTCGACTTGCCGGCGCCGTTGGGGCCGACGAAGCCCGTGACCTGTCCTGGCCGTACCGTAAAGGACAGGCCGTCCAGGGCCACCGTCTGGCCAAAGCGTTTGTGGAGGTCGCGGACTTCGATGGTCGCTTCGTCGCTCATGTCATCGTCCTTGCTCGATGGCCTTTCGAGCGGTTCTACGACATCGCTGGTGTCAGCACGGTGTCAGACCTTGACACCGTGCTGACACCTGGGACCGAGTATCTTGGGACCCGGACTTCACGAGCCGCACCTCCGACTGGGTGCGGAAGCCGCGAGGAGAATCGCGAGAAGATCATGAGAGTGCTGGTCGTTGAAGACTTCGAGGTCCTGGCCAGGACCATCGGCAGAGGGCTGCGCCGCGAGGGCATGGCGGTCGACGTCGTCCTGGACGGGACCGACGCGCTCGAGCACCTGGCCGTCACTCGCTACGATGTCGTGCTGCTGGATCGCGACCTGCCCGGCGTCTCCGGCGACGAGGTTTGCCGCAGGCTCGTAGCCGAGCGGTCAGAGACACGCGTCCTGATGCTGACCGCGGCCGGCGCCGTCGAGGAGAGGGTGAACGGCCTCGGGCTTGGCGCCGACGACTATCTGCCCAAGCCCTTCGACTTCGCCGAGCTGGTGGCTCGCATTCGCGCCCTTGGCCGGCGCTCCGCGCCGCCCCTGCCGCCGACGCTGACAAGCGGTGAACTGCGCCTCGACCCCGCCCGTCGGGTCGCACTTCGCGCCGGCCGGCGTCTCGAGCTCAGCCCCAAGGAGTTCGCCGTTCTGGAGTGTCTGCTCGCCGCCGAGGGCAGGGTGGTCTCCTCCGAGGAGTTGCTCGAGCGCGTCTGGGATGAAGAGGCCGACCCATTTACGACCGCGGTCAAGACGACGATCCGGCGCTTGCGGGCGAAGCTTGGCGAGCCGCCCGTCATCGAGAGCGTCCGCGAGGGCGGCTATCGCATCGGAGGGGCGTGATGAACCTCCGTGCAAGAGTGGCTTCGCTGTCTCACTTGCCGCGGCGCACGCTGCGCGCGCAGGTCACGCTGCTCTACGGCGGCGTCTTCGTCGCCCTGGTCGCCGCTGTGCTTGGCGTCACGGGCCTGCTCTTCAGAACGGCCGCCGCCGCCGCTCCCGGCACCCCAGCCAGTGCGATCGCCAACACTCAACACATCATCGACCTCCACCGGCTGGCCATCGGCTTCGCAATCGCCTTCGCGGTGGCGGTCTTGCTTGCACTCGCCCTCGGCTGGCTGATCGCTGGTCGGGTCCTGCGACCGCTACGCACGATCACGACGACAGCCAGGAAGATCTCCGCCAGCAACCTGCATGAGCGCCTGGCCCTTAAGGGTCCCAACGACGAGCTCAAGCAGCTTGGAAACACGCTCGACGACCTGTTCGGCCGACTCGAAGCCTCGTTTGAGTCGCAGCGAAACTTCGTGGCCAATGCCTCTCACGAACTGCGCACCCCGCTCACAGCGGAGCGAAGCTTGCTTCAGGTCACACTCGCCGACCTGGAAGCCAATGTTGAGTCGTGGCGCTCCGCCGGCGAGGAGCTTCTGAAGTTGGGTGAGCTCCAGGAACGTCTGATCGAGGCGCTACTCACGTTGGCGAGAAGCGAGCGCGGGATCGAACTGTGGGAATCCTTCGACCTTGCCTCGATTGCCGAGACGGTGGTCCTGGTTCGCCGAACTGAAGCCGAGCGCCGAGGTATCCGCGTCGAGTCAGCCTTTGGCGCTGCCCCCGTTTCAGGGGACCCAAGCCTCGCGGAGAGCCTGATCGCAAACCTCGTTGACAACGCCCTTCGTCACAACGTCGAGGGCGGCCGAGTATACGTCGCGACCCAAACTCGGGCCGGCTGCGCGGCCTTTCTGGCAGTCAACACGGGGCCGGTGGTACCGCCGCAAGACATCGAGCGTCTCTTCGAACCTTTCCGGCGAGCCGGCGCCGACCGGACGCGCAGTAGAGACGGGCACGGCCTCGGGCTGTCGATCGTGCGTGCCGTCGCCGAGGCTCACGGCGCAACCGTCGTGATCACACCCCAGCCTGAAGGTGGCCTGGGAGTGGAAGTGAGCTTCCCCGCTCCCTATCCTGAGGCGAGTTAGCCGCGACCGCCTACTCGTCAGCGCCAGCCGCACGTTGCCAGCGCGCGCAGGTCTTCGAAACCAGTGCAAGGTCAGAATCGGCTGCACCGCGCCGCGACGCCGACGTCGTGCCGACACGAGACGTGGGCAAACGGTGGGCAGGGCGTCGCATGCAAGGCTGGATCCCACATGTCAACGGTCATGAGGACCGCTGCTCCACTACCTAAGTCGCGCAGCAACCGCGCTCAGGTGACGGTGAACATCCGAACGTCGGCTGAGTGGCTGGCGGTGCGGGAGGCGGTGTTCGCGGCGCTTGCGTCCTATCCGGAGACACTGACGTTCCGGCTGGTACCAGAGATGGGGGCATCCCAGTGACGACCGTGAAGACAAGGCTGACTAACGCCAGTTTGTCGCCGGTCGTCAAGCTAGAGCCTCCCCCTCAGTAATCGAATTCCCGACCGAAGGTTACAGTATCAGGATGGTGCGACCGAGGTCAGCCAGACCTGTTACGCGGGAAGACGAGCGCTGTTTGCTGGCGCTTCTCGGCGTCTGCCGACGACTCGCCGACCTGCTCGAGCGGCTTGGGGGTCGAGGACCAAAACGGGGCCACGTCCTCTCAGACGCGAGGACCGCACCTCCACCGCCATGCCGGCGGACATCAACGTCCCGACCAGCACCTCATCGCCCGCCGACCCCCAGTAGCCGGCCCCCGGCTCGGCCGCCCAGAAGATGAG
>PKYM01000075.1:0-3715 GCA_003132645.1 Actinomycetota bacterium
CCCTCCGTGGCAAGCAGCCACAGCGTGGGATCGTAGCGCGCGACACTCGTGTACTCCTCGGCCCAGCGGTCGAACGGCTCCGGGTGGTTGTCCCAGTGGTCGGCGAACGCCTCGTCGAGGACCGCGTGGACGGCTGGGACGTCGTTGGCGGGCTCGATCCCGGTGATCTCGATCCCCTCCGGCGCCGGGCCCGGCTCGAACGGTCCGACGAAGTCGATCTGCATGTGCCAGAAGTGGCGCACCAGTCGCAAGTCTCGAGCCTGGAGCAGCGCCTCCGCGGCATGGTCGCCTGCGTTGATCACAAAGCGAAACCGGGGTGAAGGAAGTCCGGCCATCAGTTCGGACGCCCGCTCCTCGACCCGGTCCAAGAGCAACGAGTCGATGCCCAGCCCCCTGTGTTCAGGATGGAGGGCCCCCCAGCACTCGACGTTGGGCTCCTCCAGCATGGCCTGCACGTACCCCACGATCACCCCGGCAGGGTCGGCCACGACCCAGGCGTCGGTGGCGAGATCGAAGCCCGCCCTGCTCCACTCGTCGCGCAGAAAGTCCGCGTCCAGCACGATCTGGCCGGCGTCGTCCGGGTCTTCGGCGATGAACACGTCGGCCACCGCATCGAGGTCGTCCGGGGTGGGCGCTCGAAGCTCATATCCCGCGGGGAGAGCCATGCCGGGAATGTACCCCTCTCTTCGCTCTTGGGCCACTCCGCGCGTTCGGGCCCTGGTCGGCGGCTAATGTATCGACCTGCCCACCGTCGCCAGCGCGGCCGCCAGGACGATCGACAACGGTAGCGTGATGACCCACGCGAGGCCGATCCGCGACACTTCATTCCACCGTATGCTGAACGGCGAGGTCGCGACGCCGCTGCCCACGGCAGCCCCCGTCGCTGCCTGGGTCGACGATACGGGCACGCCCAGTACAGACGTTGCCAGCACGACGACCGACGAGCCGATCGACGTCGCAATGAAGTGCGGCGTGCGGATGTACATGACTCCCTCGCCGATGCGTCCCGCCATCACCCGCACAGTCAGCAGGATGCCGACGCCGAACAGGAGCGCGATCGCCAGCTGGCCTTCGACCGTGGCCGCCACCGGATTGAGCTGGGCCGAGGTGCCGATGGCGACGATCGCCACCATCTTCTGGGCGTCGTTTGCCGAGTAGGCCAGGCACTGCAGGACGAAGCCCGCGTACTGCGTCACGTGGATGAAGCGCTGAGCGACCACCCGGCCGAGCGGTCCACGCAGCGCTCGGTAGACAAGCCAGCCCGCGATCACGCTGAGCAGCGGCGCGGCAAGACCGACCACGAGGACCCTCCCCACGACGGGCCATTGCACGGGCAGTCGTGCCCCGATGCCGGCTCCTACGATGCCGCCGGTGAGCGCGAGAGTGAGGCTCGTCGGCGTGCCTCGCCGAGTCAGAGCGAATACCACTACGAGGGCGGTCACGACGGCTGCGAGCAGCGCCACCCGGCCCTCGACACCCCCGAACGATACGAGCCGGTGTGCCAGTGTGGTGGCGACCGCGGTGCCGACCAGAAGAGGCCCGGCGGCGACCATCACCATCATGATGGCGATGCCTACACCCGGGCGAATAGTGCGCGTTCGCGTGCCCATCGCCACCAGGGTGGAACCGTCGTTGGCGCCGCTCACCAGAGCGAACGCCGAGGCCGATGCGAGAAGAAGGACGCCCTCGGCTGTCATGCGACGAGCCGCAAACCGACCTCTTCTGTCACTCCGTCACCGGCAGACCACTCAAGCGCGCCGCTTGACGGCAGCATCCGCCAACACGTCGGCGGCCTCGTTAAGCCGCAGGCCGACGACGTCGAGCCGCCGCAGCAGCTCGCGGACCTTGAAGATCTCCATGGTGAGCTCGCCATTGAAGAGCCGTCCGAGCTCGACGTCGTATTCACGCCGGATCTCGTTTGCAGACTTCTTGCAGACAAGGGCGAACCGGCTGGTGTCACTCGGATCTTTCGAGATCGTCTGGACCGCCAGGCGGAGGTCTTCAAGACCGCTCGTGGTAGCGTCGATCAGGCCCAGGTAGGCGTCATCGGCCTCGATGCCGTAGATGTCCCATTCGCGAACGAAGTCGCGCAGGTTGTCGAGCACGTCGTCGATCGAGCGTGACAGCCGAAAAAGGTCCTCGCGGTCGATGGGCGTGACCAGCACCCCCGCGAGCCGCATCACGAGCTTGCCGCGGAGCGCGTCGCCCCGCTGCTCGATTTCGGCCATCTTCTCGTGGGCCTCTGACGGATCGACCTGTCCTTCCGCTACAGAACGCGCAACGCGACACGCTGCGATGGCCTCTGCGAGCTGGGCTTCAAGAATGGCGATGAGGGCCGCTGCGCCCCCCTGACCAAAATAGCGGATCGTCCGACGAACGCGTGTGATTTCCACTGCGGCTACGTCCTTCCTTCGGTCGCCAATGCAGCCGCCGCATTTAGTCGAAGGGGGCAGGCTGACGACCGGGCCAGGGCTCCACGACGGCCGGCTCGCCACGTATCAGGGGGGGATCGGCGACGACCAACACGCTTCTCAGGCGGCCTGTGATCGGCTGAAACTACTCAGACACTATCCAAAAACCAACCCAATCCTAACACAATCGCACTTACCCGGGCCCTGGCCCGACGCGCGGCACTCGTCGAGCGGCAGTTCAACCTGAGCGCCTCTCCCCGGCCGGTTCCAGTGACCCTCTGACAACGCCCTCGATGAGGTTCCCGTCGATCGCCGGATAGCCGGCTCCGGCGGAACTCGACGAGGCGCCGCTGTGGGCCGTGAGCCTGGCGGCGTTGCGGATGCGGCGCAGCTCGATGCCGGCCCAGACGGCGACGAGCAGCGTCGCAATGCCGCCGAGCCCCAGTGCGAAGCGGGCCCCGTAGCGGCCGGCGAGAAAGCCGATAAGCGGAGCGCCGATCGGCGTCGAGCCCAAAAAGACGACGGCCCACAGCGCCATCACGCGGCCGCGCATGGCGCCGCTCGAGTTCAGCTGCAGCAGCGAGTTGGCTGTGGCGATGAACATGATGCTGGCGGCCCCCATCGCCACCAGCAGTGCCAGGGCGACCGGCAGCGTCGGCGCCGCCGCCACGGCGAGGATGAACACACCGAAAGCGAGGCTCACCCCTACCAGCAGCCGATGGCTCGGCCGCCGGCGTGAGGCGATGGTCAGCCCACCGGCCAGGGCGCCGACGCCCATGGCGACCGTCAAGGCACTGTAGGTACCGGCGCCACGATGAAAGATGTCGTGGGCAAAGAGCGGGAGGATCACGCTGAAGTTGTAGGCCAGCATGCCGATCACGGCCATCATGATCAGCGGCACGCGCAGCTCCCAGGCCTGCCAGGCGTAGCGCAGCCCGGCCCGGATCTGGCCCTTGGCGCGAGCTAGCGGGGGCCGGCGGTGCAGCTCGGAGGCACGCATGGCATACAGCGCGCCGATCACCGCGGCAAAGGAGATCGCGTTTGCCAGGAAGGCCCACGACAGACCGACGGTGGCGATCATGACGCCGGCGACGGCCGGGCCGACGATGCGCGACATGTTGACGATGACGCTGTTCAAGCCGACCGCGTTGGTCAGGTCGTCGGGGCCGGCCATCTCGACCACGAAGCTCTGACGAGAAGGGTTGTCGGCGACATTGATGAAGCCGTACGTCGAGGCCAGCGCCCAGACCATCCAGAGGTGCACCGAGCCGCTGGCGACGAGCACCCAGAGCACCGTGGCCTGC
>PKYM01000075.1:3741-5171 GCA_003132645.1 Actinomycetota bacterium
TGCATCCAGGTGCCACATTGGGAGACGGTCTGTCCGAAAAACCAGAGCCGATAGTTGCGCGTTCGCAGAGAGCGGAACATGCGCCGCAAGAAGGCGGGACCGCGCGGCGCGACTGTCGCGGGGACGTCGCTCAACGATCGTCCTCGAGCAGCCGCTCGAGGACCGGCAGTGCCTCGCGCATGACGGCAAGCTCTGCCTGATCGAGCCTGCGCAGCTTCTTGGCCAGATAGGCCGTCTTACGGGTGCGGGTCCGCTGCACCATGCGCCTGCCCTCTGCCGTGAGGCTGACGCGCGCGAAACGACGGTCGGCCGCATCCCTCTCTCGGCGAACGAGGCCGAGTCGCTCCAGCGCAGCCGCCATACGGGTAACACTGGGCGGCGTGACGCGCTCGCAGCGGGCCAGCTCGCCCAGGGTGATCGGCCCCCGTAGCTCGATGGTCACAAGGGCTGACGTCAGGGACGGGCTCAGGTCGTGGGGCGTCTGACTGCGAAGCCGGCGAGCCAATCGATTCAATACAAGGCGCAGACGCGCCGCGGTCTCAGGGTCGTCGAGCGGCGTGTCGCTCGCAGCGATCGACGGAGCAGCCATCGTCTCGTACTCTTCGTCCATGCGAGATAGTTTACCACGCTAATTGCCAAGGTGAACAGTAATTGACGGAAGGGTGAGTCGCCTTGTTCTGAGCATAGAACAACCTGCGGTGCGCACGATCGGCGGGGGAGGGGAGCAGCATGGAAGTGGGCGCCACGGCGTCGCTGCCCAGCGGAGCCGCGACGACCTGGCACCTGACGCCCGACTTCAAGGAGTTCCGGGTTCTCGGAGAGCCGGTCAGCGAGGCGCTCGCCGGGCCATGGACTCGCCGAAGAAAAGATGGCTGGCGAGGAAGGACTCGAACCTTCAATCCCCTGATCCAGAGTCAGGTGCCTTGCCAATTAGGCCACTCGCCAGCGATGCGCCGGACTTTATAGTTTACCGTGCGACGACACCTTCCTCAAACGGGGAGCGGAATGGGGTCAGGGAAGCCGGGCTGCGGCGGTCAGGCCGTGTCTTGCCGTCTCTGCGCCTGCAGTTTCGCCCAGGTGTCCTTGAGAGTGAGCGTGCGGTTGAACACGAGCGCATCGGGCGCCGAGTCGGGATCGGGGCAGAAGTAGCCGAGCCGCTCGAACTGCACGGTCTCGCCGACCGGCACGGCGGCCAGCGACGGCTCCACGAGGCAGCCCCGCAGCACGGTCTCGGAGTCGGGGTTCAGGTCGTCAAAGGGGTCGCCATCGCCGGCCCCCGGGTACGGGCTCCGCAGGAGGTAGTCATAGAGCCGGATCTCCGCGGGCACGGCGTGGGCGGCCGACACCCAGTGCAGGGTCGCCTTAGGGCGACGGCCGTCGGGAGAGGCCCCGCCGCGCGTGGCCGGGTCGTAGGTGCAGCGCAGCTCGAC
>PKYM01000010.1 GCA_003132645.1 Actinomycetota bacterium
CTAGGACATCTGACTCCTTCATCGGTCGCGAAACCCTACTTCAACCTGGACCGACTTCAAGGGTTCCGCTCCAGATGACGGCGGTCCCTCTTCACGCCCCTTCTTGCTCGGCGGCTGGCGCGACCCGAACCGGAGCGCCGACCGGATCGGCCGACCGCAGCCTCCACACCGCGGTCACGGCAAGGGCGAAGGCCGCCACCAGCAGGGCGTTGCGCGCGGAGATCACCAGGAGCGGCGTGGGGTCGAGACGGATCTGACGGTAGTACATGCCCGGGAACTCGACCTGCGTCAGCGCCATCGCGCACAACAGTAGACCGGCGGCGATCTTGGGCAGCAGCTCGCGGCTCGCCAGGCACAGGGCGACCAGAGGCAGAATCCAGAACAGATGCTGGGGCGACAGCACCTTGTTGCCGCACAGAGCGGCGAGTATCGCCGCCAGGACCGCCAGGGGGACACTCTCCGGGCGGCTGCGCAGCGCCGCGCGGGCGTGCCACACCGCCCAGTAGAGGACGGCGAGCAGCAGCAGCACCGTCAAGGGCGCCAGCCTCTCCATCAACCCTGTGCCGGCGCCGTTGATCGTCAGCGATCCTCCAGGCGGCACCGTCACGGTGACCGCGCCATGGTGGATCACGTCGGCGACAAGGTAGGGGGAGGCGGCCACGCTCTCGATCTGCAGCCCTCTGCCGATCTGAAAGCCGAAGAGGCCCGATCTGACGCCGGCCTCATCGTGCACCAGGAACGGCACGAAAGGCACCACCGCGGCCGCGCCACCCGCCACCAAGGCCCAGAGGATCCGTCGCCGCGTACGCGCCAGGACCAGCACGAGCGGCAGCACGACGATGGGCATCAGCTTGAGGCTGAATCCCAGACCGATCGTGAAGGCCGCCAGCGTCCAGCGACGATAGGCGAGGCAGAGCACGGCCAGGGCGAGCACCAGGGCGACGGCTCCGTCGAAGACCTGGATGGCGAACGCGCCCATCGCCACCACGGCGACCGCAAGGGTAGCCGCCACAGCCAGCGGCCGCGCCAGGCCGTTCCACAGGCGCAGCGCCGCGGCGGCGGTCACCACAGCGATGATCGCGTCGATCGCGATCATCTGAGCGGCAAACCAGTGATGGTAGGTCGCGAGCGTCCCTCTGACCGGCGGGAGGATGAAGAACAGGATCGAAAGCGGCGGATACTCGAAGGGAAAAGCCGAGTACGGCCATTCATGGCCGATCAACACGCGTGTTGCCACGTCCGCGTAGTGGACTACGTCAGGCGAGACGATCTTGGGATCGTAGCCCCACCTGAGAATGCCTCTGAAAAGCTCCAGGATGACCAGCCAGGCGATCGCCTGAAGCGCGGCCGCCGCCGCCAAAAGAACGAGCCGTTCGCGCCGAGCAAGACGCGGCCCGCGGTCGGCAACGGCCGCCGGTGGGTCTTTCGGCACCCCACTCGTTTCAACGCGCTTCAACTCATGATCTCACTCTGTCCGTTGGTCCACTTCCCTTGCGATCGTGCGCCCACACGGCCGGCTCGCCTGTCGACCCGGTGGCCCAGCCTATAACATGGATGACCTCGCCGTGCAGTTCGCCGAGCGCGTGCCAGGTTGAGCGACCGAGGGCGAAGAAGAGCTGCTTGACGACGCCGTGGAAGACGCCGACATGGCGGGTGATGTCGATGGGCCAGCAGCCGAACAGGCAGCAAGGACGGCCACGACAAGCGTGAGCGCGGCCGCTGAGGCAAGTGACGCGACGGCAAGGCTCGCGCCGTTCCGGCCTGCGCGCTTCGCCTTCTTGCCGCTCATCACAGCCCCTCTTCGCCGGCCCCTGGGTGCCAAATGCTCAAAGTAGTACCAGTGTACGGGCGGGTCAATTGCAATCATCGCCGGTTTTGGCTGGCCCGGCTAGGAGCGTCCGTCGCCGGTCCTCGTCCTGCAACCCTCCTGCAACCGCACGTAGCGCCACTGGGTGGCGGTCAATGGCACTGGGCGACGGTCGCGCCCCGCTTTCCGCGCCTGAGAAAGCACTTGATGGCACTCGGCAGCACTCCCTGACACCAACGCCAATGCCCTCTCACGGCGGTGACACCGGTTCGAATCCGGTATGCGCTACCACCCGCTTCAGCGTAGATGCAGGGGTTTTGTGCATTCTGCGCCCGCCTTGAAACCCCGTCTGCAGCCCGCTTGCAACCCGTTTGCAACCGAACGTAGCTCTAGAAGCTGGCACTCGGTGGCTCTCGACGGCACTGAGCGGCACTGTGGCCCTTGATGGTCGGCCCTTCCCTACTCACTCTCCCGACTGCCCTACCGAACCGTCCATGCCCGGCCCGAGCAGGTCACGCAGCGCCGCGGTGTAGGCGCCCAGTGCCGCGCGACCCTGGGGGGTCAGGGTCACCGTGGTTCGCGACCAGATCCCCTGGCCGGTCTTCTCGGTGATGACGTAGCCGCCCTCCTCCAACTTGCGCAGATGCGTGATCAGGTTGCCGGGCGTCAGCCCGAGCATGTCCTGAAGGCGCGGAAAGGAGAGTTCGTCGCCGTCCGGCAGGTTTGCCAGCGTCACGACGATGCGCAGCCGCGCCGGGGCGTGGATCAACGGGTCGAGCGCGTCGGTCGTCATTGCCGTCGCAGCCGGACCTGGTCGGCGGCAAGGGCGAGCAGCGCGAGGAAGCCGCCCCCGCCCATGAACAGCCAGACACCGACCGGTCCCGCGAAGGAGCTCCCGGCGGCGACGGCGATCAAGACGATCCCAAAGCAGAGATACTGCAAGTCTTCTCGCATCGCCGCGACGGCGACCCCGGCCGCACCGACGACGATCAGCCATCCGGTGGCCGCATACACCCCGTAGACGATCGCGTAACTCACCCCGAGGTAGCGCAGCGCGCCCATGAACACATAGGCGGCGACATAGGCTGTCACCATGGCGGCACCAACGTAGGCCCCTTGCCGCCGGGAGCGCCCGCTGACGCCGGCCGTCCGGCGCCTGATGAACACGCTCGCCGCGATCACGATGATGATAATGAGTCCGAACACGACCAGCAGGGCCCATCCTGTCGGACCCTTGTAGGGGTGCTGCCCGCGCACCGACAACCAGATCGTGCCGTAGATGGTCAGCCACGCCGCCGCCTGCATCACCGTCAGCCACGGCGACCTGAGCTCGAACTGAAGCTTTGCCTGCCGGGTGGTCTGCTTGATCAGCGCCGCCGCCTGTTCGGGACCGAGTTCGCCCTCGTCGTCGGCGGCGGTGTCGTCTGTCTGGTGTGGCTCGTACATGTCCTGCTCCGTCCCCGCTTTGACTTTGTGTCACAAAGGTACTTCCCTTTGCGATTCAAAGTCAAGCATCGGGGCCCTATCGATCCGATCGGGAGGCGACTTATCGCCGGAGGCCTTTCTTCGCGCTCCTGCACTCGCGGCGGCCTTCAGATAGCCGCCACTATCCAAGAGCGCGACCGAGACACCCTTCCGTAGCCTCGGAGGGGCATTCGTGGCGGACACCGTGGGGCAGATGTTCGCGTCGCTCGTTTGCGATCGGCCCGAACGGAAAAGCGGTCCGGGTCAGCGTTCCTTGCCGAAGGTGAAGTAGGCGAAGCCGCCGAGCGGTGTCGAGAGGACGATGATGGCCGCCCAGACCTCACGAGGGAAGTAGAGGACGTGCTCCGTACGGTCCAGATCCACCAGGCACTCGATATCGAACCAGATCGCAGCGGCGACCGTGGCGATGATTATCAGCAGCACTGTTTCGAAGCTCATGAAGCGCGCTCCGCTATCCAACCGTTATCACTTCTGGGAAGGATACCATCACCGCCTCGAGACTAGCCCCTGCTCGCCAATCAGGCTCGCGGCGATGGACCGACTGTCAAAGGCTCGCTTGCGAGCGTAGAGCCGCCTCATCGGGCCCGTCGACGGCCCGGATGTTACCGCCCTATCGGGGCGATTCATGCGCTACTACCAAGACAGGATGGGTAAGCTGAAGATTCTTGCGAAGTCTCGCACCGAAGGAAGAGGAGAGGACACCGTGCATACCATGCTCGCGCCCCTGCTGGCTGCCATCGTGCACGGCGGAGCTACTCCGCTACTGTGGATAATCGGCATCATCTT
>PKYM01000347.1:0-2613 GCA_003132645.1 Actinomycetota bacterium
GCCACGTCCTCACCTCCCCCCAAAGGTGAGTGAGCTCGTCAGTCGGGGCACTCGCGCAGGCGCTGCGACTCGCCGCAGCTACGCAGCTTGGCCAGCGTCTTGGCCTCGATCTGGCGAATGCGCTCGCGAGTCAGGCCAAAGCGCTGACCGACCTCGTCCAGGGTGCGCGGCCGATCGTCGCGCAGGCCGTAGCGCAACTCTATGACGCTGCGTTCGCGATGAGTCAGGCTCGAGAGGATCTCCTTGAGCTGTTCTCCGCGAAGGACCTCGCCGACGGCCTCGAACGGCGCCACGGCGTTTTCGTCTTCGATCAGCTGACCGATCTCGGCGTCGCCCCACGGACCCGCCGGCGTTTCGAGGCTCAGCGGCGTCTGGCTGATCTTGAGCATGTCTTCGACCCGTTCGAGCTCGACGCCCATCTCGGCGGCGACCTCGTCGGGGNNCGGATCCACCAGGTGGCGTAGGTCGAGAACTTGTTGCCCCTGCGCCAGTCGAACTTCTCGACCGCGTGCACGAGCCCCAGGTTGCCCTCCTGGATCAGGTCGAGAAACGGGATGCCACGGCCCACGTAGCGCTTGGCGATCGACACCACCAGGCGCAGATTGGCCTCGGTGAGCTTGCGTTTGGCCGTCATGTCGCACTGCTCGATGCGCTTGGCCAGGCAGACCTCTTCGTCGGCGGAGAGCAGCGGCACCCGGCCGATCTCATGCAGATAGGCGCGCACGGCATCGACGTTGGCCGCTGCCGAGGCGCGGGGGGTCGCCTCGCAGGGATCGTCGGGTCTCTTCTGGGTCTGCCACACGCCCATGCGCATCTCCTCGCTCGGTCACCGAGTCGATTCGACACGATAGCAGCCTTCCCCGCCTCGCCCAGCCGCTCTTAACAACCCTTAACCGAGTGGTCCGAAGAGCCTTAACCGGGCCGAGCGAGGACGCGCGTCACCGACCGCGCCGACGTCGACCGTGGGGCTGCGAATCGACTTCTCCCTTACGCCGGCGAGCGCGCCACGGCCGGGGACGCCGCAGGGCTCGCCGTGGGCGTCCCGGTCGGCGGCGCCGAGGGGCTCGCCGTCGGCTTGGCGCTCGGCCTCTGCGACGTGGCGCTGGGTGAGGGGCTGGGAGCGGCCGGCGTCGGCTGCGGGCTGGCCACCGCGTGATGGCCGATCCACGGCTTGTAGACCGGCAAGCGCAGCGGTTGGACGAAGTCGGCGATCGGCTGCGAGCCGAAGACCATCTGGTAGTACTTGCCCCAGATGGGCACGCAGTAGGTCGCGCCCTGCACGCCGGGCATCGGCACCTCGGCTTGGGGGTAGCCCATCCACACAGCGGTGGCGAGCCTGGGGTCGAAGCCGCAGAACCAGGCGTCGGCCGAGTTCGTGGTCGTGCCGGTCTTGCCGGCGGCGATGCCGCCGTAGTAGCTGGGCAGAGCGGCCGCCGTGCCGAAGCGCGTGTTGCCCTCGAGGATCTTGTCGACCACGTAGGCCACGCCGGCGGGAATCGCCCGCCGGCCGCGCGAGACGAACCGGTCGACGTGGCCGCTGGGAAAGACCACCTTCACGAGGCCCTGAGGATCGTGGCGGACGCCTTCGGCGGCGAACGTCGCATAGGCATCGGCGACCTCCAGCGGGTTCACGACCTCCGAACCCAGGACGATCGAGGGGTAGGCCGCCAGCGGGCTCGTGATGCCCATCCTGTGGGCGACCGTGACGATCTTGCGCGGCCCCAGATCGAGGGCGAGCTGGGCGTAGACCGTGTTGTCGGACTGCCAGGTGGCCTGGACCAGGTTGATCGGGCCGGCGTACGTGTTCGAGAACGTGCTCACGTTCCAGAAGGGCGGCACCGCCCCGGGACCCAGGAAGAGGTGCAGCGGCTGCGAGGTGTAGTAGGTCGTGGCCGGGTTGGCGCCCTGCTCGACTGCCGCCGCAAGGGCGAACGGCTTCATCGCCGAGCCGAGCTGACGGTGCGCCTGCCAGGCCAGGTTGAACTTCGTCGTGCGATAGTCGGTGCTGGCGACCATCGCGCGGATGTACCCGGTGGCGGGATCGATCGAGACCAGCGCACCGGCGGGCCCCGCCGGCAGCGTGCTCTTCAGCGCCGCGAGGGCGTCGCGCTGCATGCGCAGGTCGAGCGAGGTGTAGACCTTGAGGCCGCCTTCCAGGGCCTGGGTCACGCCGTAGCGCCGGATGAGCTGCTCGGTGACGTATTGCACGAAGTAGGCCGCCGGGCCTTTCTGGCTGGGCGGCGGCGCGTCGAACACACCGAGCCTGGTCTGACTTGCCGCTGCCGCCTGCCGCGCGCTGACATAGCCCTGACTTCCCATCAGGGTCAGCACCAGATCGCGGCGCTGGAGGGCGTCGGTGGGGTCGGAGACCGGCGAGTAGCCGACCGGCGAGCGGGGCAGCCCGGCCAGCAGGGCGCACTGCGGCAGCGTGAGCTGCCAGATGTCGCGGTGAAAGTAGGTCTGGGCGGCGGCCTGGACGCCGTAGGCGCCGGCGCCGTAGTAGACAGTGTTCAGATAGGCGGTGAGGATCTGGTCCTTCGACCAGCGGCTCTCGAGCTCCCAGGCGAGCACCGCCTCACGGATCTTGCGCACGAACCCGTTCTCGCTGCCGAG
>PKYM01000347.1:2711-3259 GCA_003132645.1 Actinomycetota bacterium
TCGGTGGCGCCGTGGAGCTGGGCGATCACGGCGCCGCTGCGGTCGTAGACGACGGTCGTCTGGGCGAGAACGTGAGCCTGGAGCGCCGTGAGCGACGGCATGTCGCGGGTCACGGCCACGACGGCGCCGGCCGTCGCGACCACCATCAGAAGCGCCAGGGCGACCACCGCCAGGACGACGAACATGAGGGAGCGCCGGATCCGGTGGCGGCGGGGTCGCCGAGGCCGCACCACACCCGGGCCGGCACTCTCTGTCTTGCCCGCGCCCGCCATACGACCTCGCTAAGGCACCCGCACGGACGAGGTCGCGAGCGCCAGCATGGTGCGGTTCGAGAGCTCATCGTCGAGGGTGTTCACGACCCAATAGGCGACTTGGCCCGCCTGCCAGGCCACCATGTGTAACCGGGCGCCGTCGTAGTAGAGCGAGTAGCTGCGCCCGCCGCGGGTCACGCTCGCGTCGGGGCTCGCCAGGATCGGCGCGCCCGTCCAGGCGATCGCCTGAACGTCCCAGAAACCGCCCTGAGGAGCCGTGCCGACGGCCACGGCGGC
>PKYM01000244.1 GCA_003132645.1 Actinomycetota bacterium
AATGGGCGTTTTGGTACCCTTCACGCCGTCACCGCCGGCATCAGCTTCGGCTGCGCCTTCTCGGTCTCGGCGTTCCTCGCTCTCTACACCAACCAGAGCTACTGGCTGCTGCCCAAGTACACGATCGGCATCCTGGTCATCATCCTCGCCGTCCAGGGCCTGCTGAACACCTTCTCCATCAAGCTCGTCGCCCTCCTGAACGACATCTCCGTGTACTGGCACCTCATCGGCGTGGCGGTCATCGTCATCGTGCTCTACGTGGCGCCGTCGTCGCACAGCCACCAGTCGGCCGGCTTTCTGTTCGCCAGTCCGGGGGTCCAGGCATTCAAGGGGCTTTCGGGATTCGTGTTCTTCCCCTACGTCTTCCTCGTCGGCCTGCTGAACGCGCAGTACACCTTCACCGGCTACGACGCCTCGGCCCACGTCTCTGAGGAGACGATCGACGCACGCATCGCGGCACCCAAGGGCATCGTCAACTCCATCTGGATCTCACTCGTCGCGGGTTTCATCCTGCTGCTCGGCGTCAGCCTCGCCATCCCGCACGTGTTCCCCGTCACCATCGAGCACGTGGTCTACAAGAACTACTCCGATATCGCCCTCGCCGTCGTGCCATGGGCGACCATCTTCGAGTACGCCGCCGGGCGCATCGCCGCCGAGCTGCTCATCCTGATCGTCATCGGCGCGCAGTTCTACTGCGGCATGTCGTCGGAGTACGGCCAACTCGCGCATGATCTACGCCTTCTCGCGCGACGGCGCCGTGCCGTTCTCGAACTTCTGGCATTACGTCAACCCCAAGCGCCGCGTGCCCGTCCGCTCGGCCTGGTTCGGCGCTGTCGGAGCGCTTCTGCTGTCGCTCCCTTACCTCTACAACTACACCGCCTACGCCGCCGTGACCTCGATCGCGGTCATCGGCCTCTACATCGCCTACCTGACGCCCGTGTTCCTGCGGCGCATCAACCCCGGGGCCTTCGTGCCCGGCCCGTGGAAGCTTGGCAGGCACGGCCCGTTGATCGGCTGGGTCGCGATCGTCTGGGTGATCTTCATCTGCATCATGTTCATGCTGCCGCAGGCCTCGCCGATCACGGTCAAGAGCTTCAACTACGCGCCCATCGCGGTGCTCGCCGTCATCGGCTTCGCCGGCATCGGCTTCGCCGGCATCTGGTATGCGGTTTCGGCCCGCAAGTGGTTCAAGGGTCCGAAGGTCCAGGGCACGCCTGAGGAACTGGCGGCCATCGAGCGCGATCTCGAGCTCCTCTAGAGTCCTCGCTGCGGCAAGTCGTAAGAAACGAGCGCGGCAGGCTTTGCCTGCCGCGCTCGTTTTTCGTTAGCGTCGAAGACACCGCAGCTAAGCCTACGGCGAGCCCGTTTGCGCTACACTTGTGCTGCGCAGATCACCGTGCCGTGCCGGCAAGACGACCCGGGCGGCGTGCGCCATAAGCGACCGGCGGCGGCACCGCCTCCGAGGAGGACGAAGAGATGACAGACAGGGTACGCGAGATCCTTTCCTGGTACGAAAGCGACAACCCCGGCACGCGGGCCAATCTCTACCGCATGCTCAACAGCGGCCGTCTGGCCGGCACCGGCAAGCTCGTCATGCTGCCGGTCGACCAGGGCTTCGAGCACGGCCCGGCGCGCAGCTTCGCGCCCAACCCCGCAGGCTACGATCCGCGCTATCACTTTCAGCTCGCCCTCGATGCCGGCTGCAACGCCTACGCCGCGCCGCTGGGCTTCATCGAGGGTGGGGCCGCCGAGTTCGCCGGTCAGATTCCGCTGATCCTCAAGGCCAACAACTCCGACAGCCTGTACGGCGGCAGCGACCCGATCCCCGCGGTCACCGCGGGCGTCGACGACGCCCTGCGCCTGGGCTGCGGCGCCATCGGCTTCACCATCTATCCGGGCTCCTCAGAGCGCAAGCAGATGTACGAGGAGATCCGCGAGCTGGCCGCCGACGCCAAGTCGGCCGGCCTCGTCGTGGTCATCTGGTCGTACCCGCGCGGCTCTGGCCTGAGCAAGGCCGGCGAGACGTCCGTCGACGTGTGCGCTTACGCGGCTCAGATCGCCGCCCAGCTGGGCGCCCATATCATCAAGATCAAGCCGCCCAGCGATCACATCGAGCAGGACGCCGCGCGCAAGGTCTACGAGAAGGCGCAGATCCCTCTCGGCACGCTCGCCGAGCGCATCAAGCACGTCGTCCAGGCCGCCTTCAACGGCCGCCGCATCGTGATCTTCAGCGGCGGCGAGACGGCGACCACCGAAGCGGTCCTCGAAACCAACCGCCAGATCGCTCTGGGCGGCGGCTTCGGCACCATCATGGGCCGCAACTCGTTCCAGCGCAGCCACGACGAGGCCGTCAAGCTGCTGCAGGACGTGATGGAGATACACCGCACGACCAAGTCGGCCTGACCCTCGTTTCCCTCAAGCGTGGGCCGGTTCGGCGAGCCNNGGCTCGCCGAACCGGCCCACGCTGATGTCAAGACCGCGAGAAGAGCGCAAAAGAGAGCAAGAGACGGCCGACCCAGGTGTTGACGCCAGGCCGCGGGAGGACTCATGAAGAACGTACGGCGGATCGGCATCCTTACCGGTGGCGGCGACGTCCCGGGGCTCAACGTGGCGATCAAGGCCGTCACGCTGCGTGCTCTCGACCACGACATCGAGGTGCTCGGCCTGCGCCGCGGCTGGGCCAGCATGTTGATCGACCCGAGCGACCCGGCGGCGATCGCCGGGACGACGGTGGCCCTGAACGTCGATACGGTGCGCGCCATCGACCGCACGGGCGGCACGATCCTGCATTCCTCGCGCACCAACCCGAGTAGCGTCAAGCCCGACGCCGTGCCCGCCTGGGTGCGCCCCGACGAGCGCGTCGGCAAGGGCGACGGCAAGGTCGACTGCACCAGGCACGCCGTGCGCGTCATCGAGGCGCTGGGTATCGACGCTCTGGTGGCCATCGGCGGCGACGACACGCTGAGTTTCGCCAACCGTCTGCACCACGAGAACGTCAGCGTCGTGGCCATCCCCAAGACGATGGACAACGATGTGGTCGGCACCGACTACTGCATCGGCTTCTCCACGGCGGTGACCCGCTCGGTCGACATGATCACGAACTTCCGCTCGGCGGTCGGCTCGCACGAGCGCATCGGCGTCGTAGAGCTCTTCGGCCGGCACTCGGGCGCGACCTCGTTCTATGCCGCCTATCTCGCCGCCGCCGACCGCGCGATCATCCCCGAGGTGCCCTTCGACATCGAGCGCCTGGCCGCGCTTCTCACCGGGGACCGCGACAGGAACCCCTCCAACTACGCCATCATGACGATCTCCGAGGGTGCGGTGCCCAAGGGCGGCACGCACATGGAGTCCGGTGAAGAGGACGCCTTCGGACACAAGAAGCTCGGCGGCATCGGCGACGCCGTGGCCAAGGAGCTCAAACGCCTGACCGGCATCGACATGATGTTCCAGCAACTCGGCTATGTGATCCGTTCGGGCCCGGCCGACACGCTCGACCGCATGGTGGCGACCTCGTACGGCATCCTGGCGCTCGAACAGCTTGCGGCCGGCAAGTCGGGCACGCTCGTCGCCCTGCAGGGTGGCACGTACACCACCGTGCCCCTCGACGTCGTCGCGGGCGGCATGCGCCCCGTCGATGTCGCCGCCCTCTACGACGCCGAGAACTACCGGCCCAGGGTGGGCGAGATCGCCGGCAAGCCGATGTTCATGTTCTAAGGCGATGCGCTTCGCGGGTGTCATCTTCGACCTCGACGGCACTCTCGCCGACACCCGCGTAGACCTGGCCGACGCGATGAACCGTGTCCTCGCGGCCGAACGACTGCCCGTTCACGACTACGCTTCGTTCGGCGCCATGATCGGCGGCGGCGTGCGCAATCTCGTGACCGAGGCGCTGCCCGTCGAAAGGCGCACCGACGAGACGATCGCCAGGTGCGCCGCGGCGATGATGGCCGACTATGGGCGGCACTGCCTGGTCAAGACGCGACTGTACGACGGCATCGCCGAAACGGTGGCTCGTCTGCGAGCCGGCGGGGTCAGGCTGGCCGTTTTGTCGAACAAGCCCGACGAGCTGACCAGAGAGATCGTCGAGGGCCTGCTCCGTGCCGACGACTTCGAGGAGATCGTCGGGGCGCGGCCCGACACGTCGCCGAAGCCCGACCCTGCCGTAGCCTTGCGCGTCGGCCGCCGCCTGGGACTCGCCGCGGGCAGCATCGCGTTTCTTGGTGACACCGGCATCGATATGGCGACCGCTACCGCGGCCGGCATGCTCGCCGTCGGCGCGTCGTGGGGCTTTCGCTCGATCGACGAGCTTCTCGACAGCGGCGCGCAAGCGGTTCTGGCGCACCCGCTCGAGCTGCTCGACCTGTGACGGTGAGACGCCGTCCGGCCAACGGCCGCTTTCAGTCGGGCGGGTCGTTTGAAGGTAGAGTATGTGTGTGTGTGAAAGGAAACCGAGACTGAGGTAAGAAAGCCGGCAAGAGGTACGACTCCCGGTCGAAGGTCGCGTGAGAGAGCGCGCTGACGCAAAGTCAGTGGCGCTCGCCGAAGGGGCAAGGCAGCTCAGTCTGTCCGAAACTCTCAGGCCAACGGAACGCGACCGGACGGGTCCCTGAACGTGCTCGAGCGCATGAGGCGCCACGGGCGGCACTTGAGGACAGGGCGAAGCAAGACGCTTCGCGCTGTCTTTTGCTTTTTGTGAAAGGAGATGCCGACCGTGGACCGAGAGCTCGCAAACGCAGTCCGGGTATCGCCCGGCGATTCGTCACGTCGCAGGTGGGTAAGGAGGAGACGATGAGTGGCGCAGCCCGACCAAGGATCGCCGAGCGCATCAATCGTTTGGGCACCGAGACCGCGTTCGCGGTGTCGGCCGAGGCGGCCGCGTTCGCCGCCAAAGGAAACGAGGTCTATCCTTTCCATATCGGCGACCTCAACATCCCGACGCCCGGCAACATCGTCGAGGCGGCCTTCAAGGCGATCGCCGACGGCCATACCGGCTACTGTCCGAACGCGGGCATCCCGCAGCTGCGGGCCGCGGTGGCGGCCGACGTGAGCGCCTCGCACGGCCTTTCCTATGACATGGAGAACGTCGCCATCGAGCCCGGCGGCAAGCCGGTGATCAGCAAGTTCATCCTGACGCTCATGAATCCCGGCGACGAGGTGCTCTACCCCAATCCGGGCTATCCCATCTACGAGTCGCAGATCGAGTTTCACGGNNTCGAGGGCGACGACGGGTTCGTCATCGACATCGACGCCCTCAAGGCCAGCATCACGCCGCGCACCCGGCTGCTCATCGTCAACGACCTGCAGAACCCGATGGGCGCCGAATCCTCGCCGGCCGAGCTCGCGCGCCTCGCCGAGCTCGCCCTTGAACACGACCTCGTGGTGCTCTGCGACGAGGCCTACTTCAACATTCGCTACGCGGGCAAGAGCCGGTCGCTGGCCTCGCTTCCGGGCATGGCCGAGCGCAGCGTGATCCTCTACACG
The DNA here is from genome assembly GCA_003132645.1 of Actinomycetota bacterium. GTDB lineage: Bacteria > Actinomycetota > Thermoleophilia > UBA2241 > UBA2241 > Bog-752. The sequence continues at coordinate 5,482 of PKYM01000244.1, forward strand.
TTCTCCAAGAAGTTCGCCATGACCGGCTGGCGGCTGGGCGCCGCACTCGGTCCGCGCGAGATCATCGACGTGATCGCCAAGCTCAACGTCAACGACGAGTCGTGCCCCAACCACTTCATCCAGTACGGCGCCCTCGCGGGCCTGACGGGCGACCAGAGCGGGCCCGAGCACATCGTCGCCGTCCTGCGTGAGCGCCGCGACACGGCGGTGGCGCTGCTGAACGAGATGCCCGGCGTGCGCTGCTACACGCCGGCAGCGACCTTCTACCTGTTTCCGAACGTCACCGAGGCGATGCGACGCATGGGCCTCACCGACGTCGAGACCTTCCGCCGGTCAGTACTCCACGACACCGGCGTCTCAGTGTGCTCCCGGGTGCACTTCGGCCGCCGGCAGCCCAACGAGCGTGAGCAGTACGTGCGGCTTGCCTATTCGGGGATCGACACGCCGCAGATCGTCGAGGGCCTCGAGCGCCTCAAGGCCTACCTCACCGGCGATCAGAGCCGGGCGGCGGACGGCGCGCCCGCCCGCAGCGAGGGCTCGGTCGACCGATGACCGAGACGGGCGAGCCCCTGCGCACCTCGCTGTACGAGCGCCACGTGGCAAGCGGCGGCCGNNAAGCACGCCGGCCTGTTCGATGTCTCGCACATGGGTCGTTTTCTGATCGGCGGCGCCGACGCGCTCGGCTTCCTGCAGCGCGTGCTCACCAACAACGCAGCGGCGCTCGAGGTCGGCGAGGCGCAGTACACGATCATCGCCGACGAGGCGGGCGGCGCCGTCGACGACGCCTATCTGTACCGCTTCGACGCCGGCGAGTACCTCCTCGTGGTGAACGCCTCCAACCGTCTGAAGGACTGGCGGCACTTCGGCCGCGAGGCCGAGCGCTTCGCCGAGCTCGAACTTCATGATGCCACGCTCGAGACCGCCATGATCGCCCTGCAGGGGCCGGACTCGCGCGCCATCCTGGCGGCGGCGGTCTCGCGGGGAGGCCTGCCCGAGCCGCTGCGCAACCGGCTGTCGGTGGTCACCGCCGCCGGGGCGACGGTGCGCGTTGGGCGCACAGGGTACACCGGCGAGCCGTTGTGCTTCGAGCTCTTCGTGGCCGCCGAAGCCGCCTGCGCACTGTGGGACGCGCTGGTCGCCGGCGGGGCTGCGCCGGCCGGCCTGGGCGCTCGCGACACGCTGCGCCTCGAAGCCGGCCTGCCGCTCTACGGCTTCGAGCTCGGCACAGACGAGAACGACGCTGGGATACCGATCTTCGCCATCCAGCTCGCCAAGCTGGCCGTGAGCTTCTCACCCCTGAAGGGCGACTTCATCGGGCGCGCCGCGCTGGCCCGCCAGCACGACGCCTTCGCGCGCATCGTGGCCCGCGACTACACGCGGCGAGCCGACTTGCCGCGTCTGGTCCAGCCGATCGCCGTAGCCGGCCGCGGCGTGGCCCGCACGCACGCTCCGGTCTTCGCCGGCGAGCGCCGGGTGGGCTACGTGACGAGCGGCACCTCGGTGCCGTACTGGNNCTGGCCTATCTCGACTGCGACGTCGTCGAGAACGACATCGTGACCGTCGATATCCGCGGCCACGAGGTGCCCGGTCTCGTCGTGCCCTTCCACCTGCGCAGCGAGGCGCCGCCGCTGGCCCGCCCGATCGTTTACGACCACCAGCTGCCCGAGGTCGAACTGCCGAAGGGCGAACCGGCCGGCAAGGCCCGGCTCCTTCTCAGCGAGACGCTCGCCAACACCGCCTGGCGGCAGCGCGAGTGCGTGAACCTCATCCCCTCGGAGATGACCGCCTCGCCACTCGTACGGCTGGCCTCGATCATGGATCCCTCGTTTCGCTACGCCGAGCATCGCCGCTCCGAAGCCTTCTACGACGACGAGGTCTTCTACTACCAGGGCACGCGGTTCATCGCCGACGTCGAGCGCCGCCTCGAAGCCGAGCTGAGTGACTATCTCGGCTGTCTCGAGACCGAGACGCGCGTCATCAGCGGCCAGATGGCCAACATGGCCGTCTTCAGCGCTCTCGTCGAGTACGCCAACCGCGCCGACCCCAAGGCCGAGCCGCGGCGCATGCGCATGGTCATGAACAACCACATCGGCAAGGGCGGCCATCTGAGCGCCCAGCCCATGGGCGCGTTGCGCGATTTCGTGGCTCGCGATCCCCGCACGGACGCTCCGGCGGTCGTCAACTTCGCGATGCGCGACGACAACCAGTATCTCATCGACGTGGCCAAAAGCGAGGAGCTCATCGCCCGCTACCGGCCCGAGCTCATCGTCTTCGGACGCAGCATGGTGCTGCACCGCGAGCCGGTTGCGGAGATCAGGCGGTTCCTCTCAGAACAGGAGATCGACGCCGTCATCCTCTACGACGCGGCCCATGTGCTGGGCCTTGTCGGGCCGCACTTCCAGGAGCCCTTCGCCGAAGGCGCAGACCTCGTGACCGGCTCGACCCACAAGACCTTCTTCGGTACGCAGCGCGGCGTCGTGGGCAGCCGGTTCGCCGAGGCAGACGAACGGTACGATCTCTGGGAGGCGCTGCGCCGGCGGGCGTTTCCGGGGTCCGTGTCCAACCACCACCTGGGGACGCTGCTCGGCCTGTTGTTTGCCACCTACGAGATGCGCGCCTTCCGCGACTCATACCAGCCCCAGGTCGTAGCCAACGCCAAGGCTTTCGCCCGGGCGCTGCACGACGCCGGGCTCGACGTGCAGGGCGACCCGACGCTCGATTTCACCGAGACCCACCAGGTCATAGTGCGGGTCGGCTACGGCCGCGGCTACGAGATGGCGACGCGCCTCGAAGCCAGCAACATCCTCTGTAACTACCAGGGGCTGCCCGACGAAGAGGCCTTCACCGCCGCCGGAGGTCTGCGCCTGGGCGTGTCCGAGATGACCCGCTTCGGCATGCGCGAGCCCGACTTCGTCGAGCTTGCCGGGCTCCTGGCCGACGTCGTCATGCACGACGCCGCGGCAGCCGGGCCGGTGACCGCTCTGCGGGCGCGCTTTGTCGATCTGCAGTTCTGCTTTGGCGCCGACGAGCTCGGCGGCGAGCTCGACGGACTGGTTGCGTTCCTGCGGTGAGGACACGTCGCCAGAAAGACCACGCCGACCAAGACCACGCCGACCACCACCACGGTAGACCGGGCGGCACCGACCGCGCGACCGACTGAAGCGTAAAGGAGTCGTCTGATGGAGTGCGCCTTTGGACCAAGGCGAGCCGTCTGCCTCGATGTGGGCCGGTTCACCGAGTCGGGTGAGGCCCCGCTGTCGGCGGTCGAGCTCGACGCCTTCGAGAGCCTCGACGTCGTCTACCGGGCGCTCTGCGCCCTGCTTTTCAACTACGTGCCGACCTCCGGCCATCCCGGCGGCTCCATCTCGTCGGGACGTTTCACGGCCGCCCTCGTCTTCGACGGCCTCGACTACGACCTCGCCGATCCCGATCGCGACGACGCCGACGTGCTGTCGTATGCCGCCGGCCATAAGGCCATGGGCCTCTATGCGATGTGGGCCCTGCGCGACGAGATCGCGCGGCTCTCGGTGCCGGTACTGCTGCCCGCCGACGAGCGGCGGCGCCTGCGCCTCGAGGATCTGCTCGGCTTTCGCCGCAATCCGATCACGGCCACGCCGCTCTTTCGCACTCTGCACGCCAAGGCTCTCGACGGCCACCCCACGCCGGCGACGCCCTTCGTGCGTCTGGCGACCGGCGCCTCGGGGGTCGGCATGGCGAGCTCCATCGGCCTTGCCGTCGGCGCCCGCGACCACTTTGGCCCTGACTGTCCGCGCATCCACATCTCCGAAGGCGAGGGCGGACTGACGCCGGGGCGGGTGGCCGAAGCCCTGGCGGCGGCCGGCACGGCCTCGCTTGCCAACGTCGTCGTGCACCTCGATTGGAACCAGGCGTCGATCGACAGCGAGCGCGTCTGCCGCGAAGGGGAGCTACCCGGCGACTACGTCCAGTGGCAGCCCGACGAGCTCTTCTACTCGCACGACTGGAACGTCGTGCGGGTCGCTGACGGTCACGACTTCCAGCAGGTCGTGGCCGCCCAGCGGGCGGCGCTGGCCTTTGACAACGGGCAGCCGACGGCGGTGGTCTATCGCACGCTGAAGGGCTGGAAGTACGGCGTCGAGGGTCGCGCCTCGCACGGCGGTGGCCACAAGCTGTGCTCCGAGGGCTTCTACCAAGCGCTGGCTGAACTTTGCCCCGGCCGCGAGCCGGTCCTGCCGACCTGCGAGGCCGGAGACCAGCGCTGCGCCGGGCCCGAGGGCGACGAGGTGCGCGAGGAGTGTTTCATGGAGGCGCTGCAGATCGTCCGCCGCTGGCTCGCGGACCATCCGTTGCTGACCCAGGCCCTGGCCGTGCGGCTCGTGGCGGCCCGAGAACGGCTCGAGTGGCGCGGCCGCAGGCCGCGCCCCGGTGCGCCGCGCGTCGCGGCCGTCTACGAGTCCGCCGCGCGCGCGGCCAACGACGTGCCCGACGAGCTGCGCCTCGAGATCGGCGCCAAGGCGACGTTGCGCGACGCCCTGGGACAGGCGCTGGCGTTCCTGAACAAGACCTCGGGGGGGGCCTTCCTCACGGCCTCAGCCGACCTTGTCGGCTCGACCAGCGTGGGCCTGGTCGCGGCCGGTTTTCCGGGCGGCTTCTGGAACGCCGCGAGCAACCCTGAGGCGCGTCTGCTGGCGACCGGCGGTATCTGTGAGGACGCCATGGCGGGCATCCTCTCGGGCATCTCGTCCTACGGCCACAACATCGGCGTGGGCTCGTCGTACGGCGCCTTCATGGCGCCGCTCGGTCATATCGCCGCGCGCCTGCACGCCATCGGCGCTCAGGCGCGCCAGGCAGTCTCCGGAGAGCCCTTTCGGCCACTGATCCTGGTCTGCGGCCACGCCGGCTTGAAGACGGGCGAGGACGGCCCCACGCACGCCGATCCCCAGCCGCTTCAGCTTTTACAGGAGAACTTTCCGCGGGGCACGGCGGTGACCTTGACGCCCTGGGAGCCACAGGAGATCTGGCCGCTGCTGGCGACGGCGATAGCCCAGCGGCCGGCGCTCATCGCGCCCTTCGTGACGCGGCCCGCCGAGATCGTGCTCGACCGCGCTGCACTCGGCCTGGCGGCGCCCGAGGAGGCTGTGACCGGGGTCTACTTGCTGCGCGAATCGCGTGGCGCGGGCGACGTGACCATCGTCCTGCAGGAGAGCGCCGTGACCTACGCCTTCGTGACCGGGGCGCTGCCCCTGCTCGACCGCGCAGGCATCGACGCCCGGGTCTACTACGTGGCCAGCGCGGAGCTGTTCGATCTGCTCCCGCGCGAGCGGCAGCGGACGCTGTTTCCCGAGCAGCACGCCCTCGAGGCCATGGGCGTCACCGGCTTCACGCTGGCCACACTGTACCGCTGGGTGCGCTCCGACGCCGGTCGCGAGGCGACGCTCTACCCCTACCGCAAGGGCCACTATCTGGGCAGCGGCCAGGGCGAGGTCGTGCTCGCCGAGGCGGGCCTCGACGGCGAGAGCCAGTTCGCCGCCATCAAGGGCTATCTCGACCAGGCGGCGCGCTCGAGGCAGCCCTCAGGGGTGGGCTGAATCCGGCGCGACGACGAAGGGGTGGCGGCGCGGGGCTCGCGCTCTGGTAGACTGCCGCGATGACCCATGTCCCCACCTTCGCCGTCGTTGGCGTTCCCAACGCCGGCAAGTCCACCCTGATCAACCGCCTCACCGGCACGCGCGTCGCCGTGGTCCACGAGACTCCGGGTGTGACGCGCGACCGCAAGGTGATCGAAACGGAGTGGACCGGCCACCCGCTCAAGCTGATCGACACCGGCGGCTTCGATACCTCCGACCAGTCGCTTCTGGCCGGGGACATCCGCAGCCAGGTCAAGGCGGCGCTCGACGAAGCCGACGGCGCCGTGTTCGTGGTCGACGGGCGAGCCGGTCCGCTGTCGGGCGACCACGAGATCGCCGATGTGCTGCGCCGCGCCAAGATCCCCACGCTGCTCGTTGCCAACAAGGTCGACGACCCCCGACACGAAGCCGACCTCGTGGCGTTCTTCGAACTCGGCCTCGGCGAACCCCTGGCGGTCTCGGCGTTGCACGGTACCGGCAGCGGCGACCTGCTCGATGAGCTCGTCGCCCTGGCCGGCCGCCTGGCGGCTGCCGAGGGTGAGGCCGNNGAGGCCGACGAGGACGGACAGGCCGACGAGCACGACGACACGATCCCCGTGGCCATCGTCGGGCGTCCCAACGCCGGCAAGTCGTCGCTGCTGAACGCCCTGGCCGGGGAAGAGCGGGTCATCGTGAGCGAGGTGGCCGGGACCACCCGCGACGCGATCGACACCATGGTGACCTGGCGCGGCCACGATTTCAGGTTCGTCGACACCGCCGGCATGCGCAAAGCGGCCAAGATCTCGGGAGTCGAGTATTACGCCTACCTGCGCAGCCTCGCCAGCCTCGATCGGGCCCACGTCGCCATCATCGTGGTCGACGCCACGGTCGGGCTCGGTGAGCTCGACCTGCAGATCGGCGGCGAGGCCACTCGCCGCGAGTGCGCCACGGTATTGGCGGTGAACAAGTCCGACCTCACGAACCCCGACCTCGTGGACCTCGACGACATGGTCGCCCACAAGCTGCGGCAGCGGCCCCAGGCGCTCGCGGTGTCGGCTCACACGGGGCGCGGTCTCGAGCACCTGCTGCAGGTAGTTGCCGATCTGCAGACTCGCTATACTGCCCACATTCCGACGGGCGCCCTGAACCGGGCGCTGACCGCCGTGACCGAACAGCGCGCGATGCCGGGCAAGGGGCGCAAGAAGCTGAAGGTCTACTACATCTCCCAGTACCAGACGGCGCCGCCGCGGTTTGCGATCAGCATCAACGACCGCGACCTGGTCACGCGCGACTTCGGCTTCTTCGTCGAGAACCGCCTGCGCGCGGCGCTCGACTTCGCGGGCGTGCCGCTCATCATCGACTTCAAGGAGCGCTAGGCGGTGATCCTGCAGGTCATCGCCGGCGTCGCCCTGGTGCTCATCGCCTACGTCCTGGGCGCGATCCCGTTCGCGATCGTGATCGGCAAGTGGCTCTGGCACGTCGACGTGCGCGACCACGGCTCAGGCAACGTGGGCACGACCAACGTGTTTCGCGTCCTGGGCGTGCGCGCCGGCACCCTGGTGCTCATCGGCGACATGGCGAAGGGCTTCATCCCCGTCTACGTGGCGGTGCAGTACTTTCCCACCTGGTTTGCCCTGATCGTGGCGCTGGCCGCCCTGCTCGGCCACATGTACTCGGTGTTCCTGCGCGGCGGCGGCGGCAAGGGCGTCGCGACGGGGGCCGGCATCGTCCTGGCGCTGGTGCCCTGGATCTTCATCATCGCGCTGGGCGTCTTTCTCGTCCTCCTGCTCGTGACCCGCATGGTCAGCGTGGCTTCCATGGCGGCGGCGCTCACCTTCGCGGTGTGCACGTTCGCCTTCGACAAGCCGGTCTGGTATAAGATCCTCGCCGTCTTTGCCGCCCTTGTCGTCATCTTCCAGCACCGCTCGAACATCCGTCGCATCGCCTTACGCTGCGAGAACAAAGTGACGTTCCCCTGGGATCGCGATCGCGACTCGTCCGGCTCCGGGCAGGCCGGCGCCGGCCGGGCCTAAGGGTCAGTCGGCGGCCGTGCGCGTCACCGTCATCGGTTCAGGGAGCTGGGGCTGCACGTTCTCGCGGCTGCTCTGGCGCAGTGGCCACACCGTTCAGGTCCTCACGCTCACCGCGGCCGAGGCCCGGGAACTAAACGAGACTCACGTCAATCCCCACTTCCTGCCGGGTGTCGAGTTCTCGCCCGAGATCCGCTTCGCGGGCATGTCCGACGCGTCGCTCGACGACACCGAGCTCGTCGTCTACGCCGTGCCCACCCAGGTCGTGCGCACTGTCGCCGGGTGGGTGGCGCCGCGTCGTCCGGGCAACGCCCTCCAGCTCTCCCTGGCCAAGGGCCTCGAGCTGCACACCCTGCAGCGGCCGACCGAGATCATCGCCCAGGAGACCTCCGCCGCGGCTGCGGCGCTCTCGGGTCCAAACCACGCCGAAGAGATCTCGCGCGACATGCCGGCGGCCACCGTGATCGCCGCGAGCGACG
>PKYM01000253.1 GCA_003132645.1 Actinomycetota bacterium
GGCAGCGTGATCGAGTTTGTGCACCTCACAGCGCACCGCTGAGCCGCGAAGCGTGTCACTGCTCAATCGGGAAGCGAACTCATCTACTGCGAAGGGAGCATCATGGGTCTAGGACGGTTGTTACTACGCTCGGTGATCGGTGGCCTGTTCATTGGTCACGGCACACAGAAGCTCTTCGGCTGGTTTGGCGGCGGCGGTCTGGATGAGACCGGCAAGGGATTTGAGGCGATCGGCCTCGGTCCCGGACGTCGCCAAGCGGTGGCTGCCGGTGTGGCCGAAAGCGGCAGCGGTGCGCTGCTGGCCCTGGGGCTTGCCACACCGCTGGCCGAGGCGGTTCTCATCTCGGTGATGCTGACCGCCATTCGCACCGTGCACTGGAAGAACGGACCCTGGGCCACAAACGGCGGCTATGAGTACAACGTCGTTCTGATCAGCGCCTTGCTGGGACTGGCTGAAACGGGGCCCGGGTGCTTCTCTTTCGACCGGGTCCTGGGCATCGAACGCGCGGGGCTGCTGTGGATGGCCGCAGCAGCCGCCGTCGGTACAGCCGGTTCACTGGCCGCCACGGCGGTTGCCCAGCCTGCAGGCGACACTCCGGCCGAGTCAGAGGCCGCCTAATTTGTGCGCGTGGGTCGGCGGCGTGCCCCAAGACGTGTGGCAGAGACAAGTGGTTCAATCAGCGGCGTGAGGAAGGAAGCTATGCAATATTCTCAGTTGGGCAAGAGTGGCTTGCGCGTCTCGCAGCTTTGTCTGGGAGCGATGACGTTCGGGCAGGGCTTTCACAACATCGGCGTCGTGGCGCAAGCGCAAGCCGACGAGATGGTGCGGGTGGCGCTGGAGGCCGGCGTCAACTTCTTCGACACGGCCGACGTGTATTCGCAAGGACAATCGGAAGAGATCCTGGGGAGTGCGTTGCGGGCGGCTGGAGTGCCCCGCGAGAGCGTGGTCGTAGCTACCAAGGTGCGCGGCGCCATGAGTACCGAGGCCGCCGAGGGAAGCGGCGACACCAACAACGCCGGGCTCTCTCGCAAGCATGTCATCGAGGCCTGTCATGCCAGCCTGCGCAGGCTCGGTCTCGACTACATCGACCTCTACCAGATCCACGGCTTCGATCCCGTCACGCCCCTGGAAGAAACCCTGGAGGCGCTGAACGACCTCGTGCGCCAGGGCAAAGTGCTCTACATTGGCTGCTCAAATCTCCCGGCTCGTACTCTGGCCAAGGCTCTGGCGATCTCCGCGGCGCACGGTGGGGCTGCGTTTTCATCGCTGCAGGCTTACTACTCACTGGTCGGTCGGGACATCGAACATGAGCTGCTGCCGCTCTGTCGAGAAGAGGGCTTGGGCGTGCTGCCCTGGTCGCCGCTTTCGGGCGGCTACCTGTCGGGCAAGTACCGCCAGGGCAGCCCCGAAGTTGGGCGGCGCAACGAGTTCGACTTTCCGCCGATCGCCGCCAACGCGGCCGACGCCCTGGGTCCCCTCGAGGAGGTTGCTCGCGAGCGCGGGGTGAGCATCGCCTGCGTGGCGCTCGCCTGGCTGCGCCAGCAGCCCGGGGTGACCTCGGTCATCATCGGCGCGCGCAATCTGGAGCAGCTGCGCGACAACCTGGGGGCGGCCGACCTCGAGCTGAGCCCCGATGAGCTGCAGAAGCTCTCGGCGGCGACGCAGCCGCCCAAGCTCTATCCGCAGTGGATGATTGAGTTCCAAGGGGCCGCTCGGCGGAGATCGAGCTGAGGGCGCGCTGCCTTTCGCGGCGACAGGGCTGACTTCTGTCGCTCATGAAGCCAGCGATCGTCGGCTGATTGCGTTCTCACGTGAGCCACGCAGTCGAGGCTGTATGAAGTGAAGGTGCTCGCCAAGCTGCAGGTCATGAGGAGAAGACCCCGCGGCCGCTGCGTTGGCGATCTACCGGCAAAGAACCGCGACGCCGGGAACAAAGGCGAGCTTCGTGAACAGGGTTCATTCGATGAGCCATGAAACTGGGGCTCCACAGACGAGCCTGCACGATGAGTATGCCTGCGATCGACCGGCACCGAACTGTGACGCCGACAACGAAAAACGAGCTTCGTAAACAGCGCCGAATGTGCTCACGTGCCGATTACGGTGGAGATCGCCGCGAGGCGGCGGGCGGCATGCACGGGGGCCTCAAGACGGGGCGTCACGGCCGGCCTCCCAAGGCCGCCGACAACGCCACCGGGCACCCGCGCTTGGGGACGCACCCACTTCCTCGGCTTCGCCGCGCGACGCGCGGGCGGGCGGTCTTTATGTGGTCACGAATGCGATCCGCCGGTAATAGCTTGTGGACGCCATCGCGTCATCCGACGCCCATTCGTCAATCCGGCGTTTTCCCTTCGGCTAGCTCTCGGGAGTGGCCACGCGCCTGCCTGGGCTCGTGGTGGCCGTGGACGGCGTGTGCCTCCTCGTGCACGAACTTGCCGCCGCGCAGCCACGAGGCCAGAGCAGCCATCAGGCACATGGCGGCAGCGAAGATGAGCACATCGACGATACCGTCCTTGAAGGGGCCGGCGATCAGCGAGGGGAAGAACGCCTTGCTGACCAGCACGTGGGCGTTGGCCAAAGGCAGCGCCCCCAGAACATGCGCGCCCAGCAGCTCCTTCAGGGGATTGAAGCCCAGGAAGGCGGCGAACAGGTAGCCGGTCGGCGGCATGTGCGAGAGCGGCGTCGCAACCTGGGCCGGCACGTGCTGTGCGGTGAGACCGCCGAACATGGCGCCCGGCACGTGGGCCGTCAGGCCGACCACCATGAGCGAGAAGAAGATGCCGATGGAGAGCGGCTGGCCCAGCGTCTGGCAGGTAGCCCGCATCCCTGAGGCAACGCCGCGATTGCGCGCCGGCACGCTGTTCATGATGGCCGCCGTGTTGGGGGCGGCGAACATGCCGAAGGCGATCCCGTTTAAGAAGAGCACCAAGGCGAAGGTCCAGTAGGCGAAGTTGGCCGGCAAGGCCATCAGCAAAAGGAAGCTGAGCGACCCGAGCAGCATGCCGGTGGTGGCGAAGGGGCGTGCCCCGTAACGATCAGACAGGATCCCCGAGACGGGCCCCGCAACGAGGAAGCCCAGCGTCAAGGGCAGCATGTAGATGCCGGCCC
>PKYM01000366.1 GCA_003132645.1 Actinomycetota bacterium
CAGCGGATCACGTCGCGCGTAAACGTGCGCTACGACGAGACGCCAAGCACTCACTTCTACAGGAGGCTAATGATGGAATACCGCACGTTGGGCAGCAGCGACCTGCACATCTCCGAGATCTCGCTCGGATCGTGGCTGACCTACTCCGGGGGAGTGAGCCGGGAGCGCACGGAGGCCTGCACGCGGGCGGCGTTCGACGCCGGCATCAACTTCTTCGACACCGCGAACGTCTACGGCCGGGGGGCCGCCGAGCAGGCCTGGGGCGAGATCCTGTCGGACTATCCGCGCGACTCGTACAGCCTGGCCACGAAACTGTTCTGGCCGATGGCCGACGATCACGCGGGCGGCCTCTCGGCAGCCGAGGTGCGCGCCCAGATCGACGCCTCGCTGGCGCGCCTGCGCACCGACTACGTCGATCTCTATCAGTGCCACCGCTTCGACGCCGAGACGCCGATCGAGGAGACGATGGAGGCCTTGAGCGAGGTGGTGCGGGCCGGCAAGGCGCGCTTCATCGGCTTCAGCGAGTGGACCCCCGAGCAGATCCACGCGGCGCTCGAGGTAGCCGGCAGCGAGAAGTTCGTCTCCTCGCAGCCGCAGTACAACATGCTATGGCGCGGCCCGGAACGCGAGGTCTTCGAGCTCTGTGCTGGCCAGGGGATCGCCCAGATCGTCTGGTCGCCCCTGGCGCAGGGAGTGCTGACGGGCAAGTATCTCCCGGGTCAGGCGCCGCCGCCCGACTCGCGCGCGGCCAGTGGGGAGATGGGTCAGTTCGTGCGGCGCTGGCTGCGTGAGCCGGTCCTGGAGGCGGTACAGCGCCTGCGTCCCGTTGCCCAGCAGGCGGGCCTGTCGCTGGCCCATCTTGGGCTTGCCTGGGTCCTGCGCCGCGAAGAGGTCGCTTCGGCGATCGTGGGCGCCTCACGTCCGGAGCAGGTACTCGACAACGCACGGGCATCGGCGCTGAAGCTCTCACCCGACACCCTGGCGGCGATCGACGAGGCACTCGGCGATGCGGTCGCGAATGACTTCGAGCTCGCCATCGGCGCCCACGCGGGCGTCACGCATCGCTAGAGATCTAGCCTCACGTACATGGTGCAAATCGACCAAGGTCCGTTGCGCACCAGAGTGGTTCGACCAGCAGCCATCTCCCGCGCTTTGGTCGCTCTCCCCCACCTTGCCGGCCTGTGGGGTGCAAATACTCAATCATATGCTCAGGGCCGGCAAGGAAGGCGACGCGCACCAGGCGCAGCAAGGAGAGTGGCGGGTTCCTTCGCTGGCAGCTACGCCGCCCGCCGCGTCCGCACGACCGGACACCAGCGCCGTGCCAGACAGTGCGAGCACACCGCGCGTTTGGTGACAAGGGCCAACCTGATCACCGTTAGCGCAGTAACGGTGGCCGTCAAGGTCGCAGCCAGCCACGAGAACGAGACGGCAAGCCCGGGCAGCGCAAGCGGCGCGGGCAAGACCCACGACCACAGGCACAGGCTGCTCTGACAGAGCGTGCCGTGGGTGCGTTCGCGGAACTCGATCGCGCTCGCCGATGGCGGGCAGAGCCGGGCCGAGATCAGATTCAGGCCGCTCGGGCAACGGCCGTCTCGAACGCTCCGATAGACGCAGCCGGGGCACACCACGAGCGGCATGAGCACGTAGAGCTGCACCACGGCGAAGACCAGGTAGGCGAGGCCGAGGGGCCATCCGACGAGGGGATAGCTACGATAGGCTACCAGGATTGCGGCGCAGCCCAAGAAGTAGTGACCGACGGTCAGGCCGTTGAGGCAAAGCACCCGCCACAGGGGGTAGCGGCGAAACGACCGCGCTTCGTCGGCGCTGGCGTTCTCTTGGCCGGTGTTTGACACCAGGTGCAGCGTCCCGCCGCTTCTGGCCCGTGCAGGATGGCGGGAGTCCACAGCACTCCTTTGCGCACCGCGCCCTAGCCACCGTGATCACCTGTGAGTGTGCTCCGAACCGGAGCGAGCGACAAGCGTGGAACACTTCCAGCCAGCGTCAGACTGAGAAAAAGGGCGGGCGGCACTGAAAGCGCCGCCCGCCCCGTCAGCTGGACTGTGGAGAAGAACTCAGGCTGCTACGATTACGCGCTGCTCTGCGACGGCCGCTGGTGCCTCGACGGCGCTCCTGACCTGCCGCGCGTGGGCGAAGCCGATGCCGGAGAGGACCAGCAGGATGGCGGCCCCGACGAAGCTCACGATCGCGCCGATGCCAGCGATCGTTGCCACCGTGCCGAAGGCGTAGGCGTTGAGCAGCAGGCCGCGCAGGGTCGTGCCCTGGAACAGGGTGGCTTCCTCGGTCTTCAGGGTGGTGTTGGTGGGGGCGGCCATCGCCGCGGCGCTCACCTGCGCGTAGGTCTTGCCGCCGGCGACCTCACTCAGGTGAATGGCGATGAAGTGGTTGGCGTAGGTCTCGGCCTGGACGCCCGTCGTGAGCTGCTGGCCGGCGTACTTGCGCATGGCGGCGAACTGCGCTCCCGCGATCGCCGAGCTGCCCTTGGGCGGGAAGAAGATCTTCTGTGAGGCGAGCTGGTTGTGGACCTGGTGGTCGATGTAGACGTGGCCCCACACCATCAGCCCGCCGGCCGCCAGGAGCACGACGGCGATGAGTAGTCCGGCCGAACTGACGACCCTGTCGATAGTCTTACGGCTCATTGCCATGCCTCCCGAAAGCAAGCTGCTGTGAAGCTGTCGATTCCCGGCAGGCCGGCTGCCAACGATGTCCCGCTGGACAGCGCCAAGCCGAGCAGCGCGGCACTCCTACAGATCCGCCTCTTCCTCATAGGACTCCTCTCGTCTGACCGCGACGCGGTCACTCCATTTCCTGGCGTGGCCTAGCGTAGGACGGGGAGCGTCGTGTGGGAATCAGAGGAAGTCTCATTTTTCTGTAGGACACTGGCCGCTTCGCTGTCAGCATCTGTCCTACAGGAGGAGCCGGCCGTTATGCCTACGGGGAACCATGAGGATGAGAACCGACCCCCGCGACTTAAGCGAGGCCACCAGGGAGGCGCCGCGGCCGCCGCGGC
>PKYM01000229.1 GCA_003132645.1 Actinomycetota bacterium
CCACGCTGGTCACGCTGGGGCTGATGCTGGCGCCAGCATCATCCCCAGCGGCGCGCGACGTGATCCCCATCGCCGGCATGATCGTCGGTAACAGCATGAACGTCGCCTCCGTGACCGCCGTGCGCCTGGTGCAGGACGCCGGCGACCGGCGCGCCCAGATCGAGGCGGTCCTGGCGCTGGGCGCCTCGCCGCGTCAGTGCACGGCAGACATCATCCGCCGTTCGGTGCGCCTGGCGATGGTGCCCGTCATCGACAGCACCAAGACCATGGGCATCGTCTTCCTGCCCGGCGCCATGACCGGCATGATCCTCGCCGGCGCCGACCCGCTGCAGGCGGTGCGCCTGCAGGTCGTCGTCGTGTTCATGCTGCTGGCCGCGGTCTCGCTGACGGCGACGATCGTCTCGCTGCTCTCCCCCGGCCGCCTGTTCACGCCGCAGCAGCAGCTGCGGCGGCTGGGCGGCTGACACCGGCCGCCACCGGACGAAGAAAGGGCGGGTGGCCCTTCGGCCACCCGCCCCGGAAGTTTGCTCTCAGTCCGCGTCTCGGCGACGCTTCTTCGTCAGTTCACCGGCAGCTGCTGCCATGAGCCCGGCACGATCTGGGTGACCGTAGTGGTCGTCTTGAGCGAAGAGGTCGCCACCGCGCCGACGACGGTCTGGTTGTAGGCTATGCTGGAGTAGTCCTCGAGCACGATGTCGCTCATCGACAGGCCCGAAGTGTGGGTCGGGTCGTAGGGACAGCCGGCGAAGACCGCGCCCTCAACGGACGGCGTACCGCTGACCCCGTTGGTGAAGTCGATCGTCGACTCGTTGATCACCATCAGGCCGTAGAACGTCCCCGTGCCCGCCCAGTCGACCACCTGCGGGTAGATGCCGTTGTTGTCGCACATGAAGAAGTAGACCATCGGCTGCGTCCGCGTGCCAAAGACGATATGGCCGGAGACCTGCGTCCTCTCGGTCGTGCACAGCAGCGGACACATGATCGTGGAGTTCCCCGTGCTCCCGAGGGAGATGCTCGTGCTGGAGTTCCCCGGGACCCAGATGTTGCCGTACTCGTCGTTGTAGGTCCCGGTGCGCGACCAGTAGCGTCCCAGCCACAGCGGCTGAGGGGCCCCGGCGGGAGCCAGGTAGTTCCTCGACGTCACCGACGCGGTGCCGCCCCAGTTGACGTCGCCGTGGTTGAGTGAGGGTTGGGAGCTGCTGCTGTAGGCCGCCACGAAGACCGAACCGAGCCAGTCCGTGAGGGCCGTGGTCGCGCCGCTGATCGTGAAGTCGCCGTTCGCGACCACGGCCGTGGCCTTGATCTGCACGTTGCCCGAAAACGTGAGGGTCTTGCTGGTGCCGCTCGCGTAGACGAGCCCGAACTGGTCGGTGATGAGCGTGCTGGGGCCCGTGATCGTGGCATTGCCGCCGGCGTAGAGGTACGTCGTGGCGGACGTCGTCACGTTGCCCGAGATACCCAGGTCGCCGACTGCGTAGAGAGCCCCGAAGGTATCGGTGAGGGCGGTGGTGGTGGAGTTACCGATCGTGAGCGCGCCGCCCGTGTAGGCGGACGTCGTCGTGAGGTTGACCCTTCCCGCCACGCTGCTGGCGCCCGTCCCGGCCACGTAGAGCGGGCCGACACTGTCCGTCACGGTCGTGGTGGTCGTGTTGTTGATCGTGATCGTGCCGCCCACATAGAGGGACGTGGCATTGACCGTCACCGGACCCGTGAGGGTGAGGTTGCCGGCGATGTACAGCCGGTTGAACTTGAACGTGCGGCCGGTCGTATTGGTGCCGCGAGAGAGCGTGAGGTTGCCGCTGTTGAGCGTCGAGGGGAGGACCAGGTCCGCTGTGCCGGCGTCGTACGCCGTGGTCGACGTGGTGCTCTGCAGCGTGCTCAAGAGGGTGCTCGTGATGGCCGTGAAGCCGCTTGATGTCCAGCTGCTCGGCGCCGCCGGCGCCGCGGCGGGGGTCCCCCCGGCCTGTGACTCATTGGCGAGGCTGGCCTGAGCGGCCTGATCGAAGTAGTCGCTGAGGAACCCGACGGTGCCGGGTGCTATCGTCACGTCGGTGAAGGTGTGACCCGAGCCCGAGATCGTATGGGTCGGCGCGGTGGTGAAGGTTGTACTCCCCACCTTGACCGAGCCGTTGGCCTTGATGCCGAGGGACTGGACGGAGGAGCCGGGCGCCGCCAGGTCGGAGCTCGCGTTCGTCGTGAATCTCCCGACTTCGGCCCAGCTGGAGGACATGCTCGGGAGCCACGTCCCGCCCGCCGAGATCGCCGTCGGGTGGGATCCAGAAGTGTCCGGGGTCCCGTCCGCGTTGACGGCGTAGATGTCACTCTGGTCTTTCAGCATGATGCCGGTGTCGCTATAGGTCACCGCCTTCGGAAGCGCTGCCGCGAACGGCTCGGTGGTCTGCTTGATCAGGATACGAGCACGCGTCGTCTTCTTCTGGTAGGTGACCGTGGCCTCGACCCACACCATATGGTCAGGCGTAGTCGCCGACGACGGCCCACCCTGATCCCACTTGATGTTGTAGTTCACCGTCGCGAGGTTGTCGTACACCCTGTACGTGACCGTCGCGCCAGCCGGGAACGCACCGGCGAACGCCGCCGCGAGGTCCGCTGGGGTGAGCCACTCGGCCGTCGTCGACATCGTCTTGTCGACCTTCGCCACCTGGACCGCGGAGTCGAGTGCGGCCTCGGCAGCGTACAGAGACTGCTTTCTGGAGCGATCGCTCGCCGTCGCGCGCTGCTGGTTCATGATCACGAAGACGAGGGTCGAAGCGAGAATCGCCAGCGCGGCGGTGATGCCGAGGAGCAGGATGAGAGCGGCTCCTCTCTGGCTGTCGGGCCTGTGCATCGTCTTCCTCCTAGTTGCTGCTCGCGTTGCGCAAGCGCACCGTGGTCGTGACGTCAACGTACGTCGGCGTGCGGGACGTGTTCGTGTCGATGATGAGGCGCAGGCGGACGGCGACGAGGGACGCCAAGGCCAAGCTGGAGTCGGCGTTGTCGGTCCACTGGACGGAGGCGCCGGGGGCGGTGCGGTACGCGTACCTGAACACCGGCGTGTAAGCGGTGCCGAAGCTGGGGGGAGTGTTGGTCGAGTCCGCAACGATGTCGTTCACGACGTTCCTCGCCAGCACCATGGACTTGTCGCCCGCGTCGGTGAACGACCCGTTGCTGTTCATGTCCCGCTGCCAGTACAGCGTCCTGGCGTGTGTGTTCCATGGCAGAGATTGCAGCGTGGGATCCAGCCAGATGCGAGTCGGCCGCAGGGCCGTGAGCCCGCTGCCGTCGGCGTTCACAGCGGAGGAGTTGAACGACGAGTTGAAGCGCACCTCCATCGGTGACGCCATCGTCACCGGCGGCTGCAGCGCTGGCGTCGGCGAGGCGGTGGGCAGCGTCGTCGGCTGGGCGCCGCACAGCTCGCTGGAGATGCGGCTCACCGCGTCGCGCGCCGTCGCTCGTGCGTTGTTCGTGCTCACGGCGAATGCGGACGCGCGTTGCAGGCCGATCCATCCGGCGATGAGCATCGTGCTCACGATGCTGAGGATGATCATGGAGATGAGCAGCTCGATGAGCGTGACGCCCGCCTGGCGATTGCGTCCTTCCCTGGGCATGCTTGGCATGGCCGCTCGCCTCAGTCTCCGCCGGGATACGTGTCGAACTTGAGACGGCCGCTCGTCCAAAGGCGGAAGGGCGGGGCGGCCAACACATAGGTGGCCTTACTGCTGTAGCAGAAGACCGAGTAGGTGTAGTTGGGACCCCCCGTGAGGCCCGTCCACGTCACCTCCTGTTTGCCCGAATTGGGCATCTGGCTGGTCGGCGTGAGAGTCGTCGTCGCGTTGGGGGTCACGTTCGTCTGCACGCACTGGATGACGACGCCCGGCGATTTCACGTAGGTGTAGTTATCGAACCAGACGGTCATGGAGAGGTTCGTGGGTTCCGCTTCCGTCGACGTGGTATTGCCCGCCGCGGGGTCCTGGATGATGGTGTCCGCCGTGGTCACGTAGCCGTCGCCCGCGCGGCTGACGCTGACCTTGACGTACTTCTGGGCCGAGGTGGGGGATGGCGTCGGAGTGACCACATAGTCGATGTGGTACGGCTTGCTCTCGCCGACGAGCGTGTAGGTGGGGCCAAAGCGGCCGTCGCCGAATGGGTTGGCTGCCGGGCTGGGGGAGTAGTTCAGGTTGCCCTGTGTGATGTCGGCGTAGTTGAGCAGGCGCACCTGCTCGATGCGATCCTGCGCGATGTTCGTGGCATCGACCCGGAGTTCGTCCCCGGACGTGCGCTTGAGCGCGTTGCCAAAGAGCGGCACCATGGCCGCGAAGAT
>PKYM01000342.1:0-1218 GCA_003132645.1 Actinomycetota bacterium
CGCCGCTGCCCGGGCAGCGGCGGCGGCCGCCCGGCGGGCCGCGGCCGCGGGCTATCAGCCGGTCTCCGGGACCGCCGGTGCCTACTCGCCGACAAGCTGGGCGCAGGCGCTGCTGGGCTACCTGGGTCTGCCCAGGACCTCGCAGAACCTGACGGCCATCACGGCCTGGGAGCTCGCCGAGGGCGGCAACTGGTTCAACGCGGCACGCTACAACCCGCTCGACACGACCATGCCCGAACCCGGCGCCACCGACATGAACAGCGTCGGAGTCAAGGCCTACACGAGCTGGGCCGAAGGCTTTACGGCCACCGTCGCGACCCTCCGCAACGGTCTCTACGGCCCCATTCTCGCCGCTCTCCAGAAAGGCGATGGCGCGCTGGCGGTCGCCGAAGCCGTGGCCGCCTCGCCGTGGGGCACGGGCGGCTTCGGCGTCTAGCCTTGGTCTCGCAGTCGCCGGCAGGCGGCGCACGAGTTGCGAGCCGGCGCCCGTCCGCGGCGACTCAACCTCTTGGCAGCATCGTCGCCGGCCGGCGCGACGGCATGGCCTCACCGATTGACGAGGCCGGTGCGCGGCATACCATGAGACGGTCGTCGTCTGTCGTGCAAGGCCGAAAGGAGCCGGACCCTGAACCTCGGCCGCGTGCTGATAGCCGCCTTCATGGTGGCGATCTTCCTCGGCCCCAGGCGCTGGATGGCCTGGGCAGCCCAGCTGCGCGACCGAGTCCGTCTGATCAGGGCGGCGCTGCGCGCGCGGCGCGATCCGCCGCGGGACACCGACGAAGCGCNNGCGGGACACCGACGAAGCGCCGCGGGACACCGACGAAGCGCCGTGGGACACCGACGAGCCGCCGCTGCGCGACTAGGGCGCGCTGCCCGTCGCTGCCGGAGAGGGTTGCCAGCGGTCATGCCGCGGCCCTCGCGACGCGCCGCACACCACTCCACTCGACATCAGAACGCCTACGTGTCGCGGTCGCGCCGCGCCTCGTCGTTGTGCTTGCCCGACGGCGGGCGCGGCGCCCCCTCGTTCAACATGAAGCCGCCGCCGATCTCGCCGAGCGGTACCGCCACGTCGGCCGCCAGCAGGGGCTGCACGCCGTAGGTGTCGTAGCCCGCAGTTTCCTCGCGGCTGCGTAGCCGGGGGTCGAGGATCTCGTCGAAGGCCGTACCCATGAAAGTGAAGGCCAGCACGACGAAGACGATGGCGATGCCCGGCGGCAG
>PKYM01000342.1:1249-3931 GCA_003132645.1 Actinomycetota bacterium
AAGACGTTGGGCAGGACGTGCTTGTTCATGATGTGCAGGTCGCGCGAGCCGATGGCCTTGGCGCGCTCGATGAAGGGCAGCTCGCGGACACGCAGGGCGTCGGCCCGCACGACGCGGGCGGTCCCCGGCCAGCTCGTCACTCCGATGATAACGATGACGATCACGTAGTTGTGGCCCCAGGCGGCTGCCAGCACCATCGCCAGCGGCAGCCAGGGGATGACGAGGAAGGCGTCGGTGATNNGACGAGATGATCGTCGCCATGAGACCGACGACGAGCGAGATGCGGGCGCTCCAGATGAACTCGGCGAGGATCGAGCGCCCGAACTCATCGGTGCCCATGAGGTGGTAGTAGCTGGCTGTCGGGCGCTCGAAGGCGGGGCCGATGCCGGCGCCGGGGGCCAGGAGAGCGTGGTCGGCGAGGAAGGGCGCGAGGAGGGCGATCGCTACGAACGCCACGATGATCCACAGGCCGATCATGCCCTGGCGGTTCGAGTGGTAGAGCCGCCAGGTGCGGCGCGCGTTGCGCACGGTGAGCGTGGCGCGCTCGGGGTGCGACCGGGCCCACATCCAGACGCAGGCCGCGACAAGGACAACCACCACGGTCTGGCAGAGCCAGGTGAAGTAGCCCGTGCGGTTGGCGAGGCTGAACCCGCCCGGGCTCAGGAGGCCGCCGTTGACGAGCCCCCAGGCGGCCAGCGCAAGGCCCGTCGCGATCAGGGTGAGGGGGTAGCCGCGCGAGGCGGCGCGGCCAAAGAGCAGCGCCACGCCCCAGGCCACAACCGCCACGGCGGCGAGGATCAGGTAGAGCGGCGGGTAGTTGCCGATCGGCGGCGCGAAGAAGCCCTTGACGATCGCTGCGAGCCCGCTCGAAAAGGGGATGGTCTTCGGGTACTTGATGAGCGTGACGGCAAACCACACGACCGGTGTCCAGACGACGATCCAGAGCTTCATCCGGCGCGGCATCAGGCGTTCACTCGCGGGTCGATGTAGAACATCATGATGTCGGCGACGAGGTTGGCGACGATCACGGCCACGCTGCCCAGCAGAAAGACGGCCTGCATCACCGGGTAGTCGTGGGCGGCCATCGACTCGTACGAGAGCAGACCGATGCCCGGCCAGTTGAAGACGCTCTCGACGAGGATGGCGCCCGAGACGATGAAGCCCAGGTTCATCATCACGAGGCTCACCGTGGGCAGCATGGCGTTGGGTACTACGTGGTGCCAGAGCACGTTGGTACTGGTCAGACCCTTAGCCTGCGCGGTGAGGACGTAGTCCTCCTTCATCACGCCGGTCAGCGAACTGCGCATGATCAAGTGGTACTCGCCGTAGTAGCCCAGGGCGAACATCATGACCGGCAGCGTGATGTGGTAGAGCAGGGTCTTGAGGGTCGTGAAGTCGAGCGGGATCGGACCCCACATGGCGAAGTGCGCCATGGGGGTCGACATGCGACCCACCGGGAACCAGCCCAGCGCGACCGAGAAGAACATGATCGCCAGCAGACACTGCCAGAACGTCGGCATGGCGTACATGATCATGCTGATGTCGGTGCTCGCCGTATCGAAGGTCTTGCCGCGCTTCCAGCCGGCGATCACGCCCTCGACCATGCCGATGATGGTGGCCAGCAGCGTGCCGAGGCCGCAGAGGATGATCGTCGGCCAGATGCGCTCTGCGACGATCTGGGTCACCGGCACCTTGAAAGCGAACGAGTAGCCGAACTTGAGCCGCGCGGTGTCGGACCAGTAGTAGATGAACTGCTCCCACATGGGCTTGTTGAGGTGGAACGCTGCTTCCTGCTGGGCGATCGCGGCGAAGGAAACCTTGCCCTTGGGCAGCAGGAGCCTCGCCGGGTTGCCCGGCATGATGCGAAAGAGGACGAAGTTGAACGAGGCGACGAGGACGATCGTGAGCAGCGCGTTGGCGATCTTGCGCAAGAAGTAGGCGCGCTTATTCACGACTCAGAGGGGCGGAGGGTCGCGGTGATCGGGCGGGCGAGCCGGGACTTTCGTCTTCCGCCTCCGGCGGCTGTTCGTCGCTGTGAAGAAAGCCGCATCACGTCTCGTCTCCCCCCTCCCGCGCCAACATATAGGAGGCCTGTGATGGTGGCAAGTTTGGTGCCGGCGCAGCCTTGTCGAACGCGATGATGCGTATAGAATCGCCTCGTGACGCAAGCAGTGGTGGGGCAGGGTGAAGCGTGACGGCGCGGGCGTAGGCCCGCGGACGCTGATCGAGCAGGGGGGCCTTGATGAAACGAACACGCGTGTCCTTGAGCCGAGCGGTTCTGCTGGCAGCGACGGGGTTGCTTTTGGCCGGCTTCGCCTGGGGCATGACTTCGGCGCTCGCGTCGAGTGCCAGTCCTTCACCGGCCAACGGGAAGGTCATACTGCGGCTGGGCTGGACCGCCGGCCCCGACAATCTCAACCCGTTCATCGGCACGACCGCGTCGGCGTTCACCGTCTGGTACATGAACTACGACACCCTGGTGGGTCTGAACACGACCGACGTGACGCCGAACAAGACCACGGGTCTTGCGACCGGCTGGACCACCAGCGCCGACGGCAAGGTCTGGACATTCACGATACGCCAGAACGCCAAGTGGCAGGACGGCCAGCCGCTGACCGCTCGTGACGTGGCCTGGACCTACAACGACATCGTCAAGAACGACATCGCCAACTGGACGAGCTA
>PKYM01000346.1 GCA_003132645.1 Actinomycetota bacterium
GACGCCGCCGAGGTCCACGCGCTGCTGCGTCCGGCGCGGCGCTTCGCGCCCGACCCGGCTTGCGATCGGGCGGCGTTGCTCGCCCGCTGGCGGCGGGCGGTCGCGGCGGTGCGCGAGTTCGCCGCCGGCGAGGGCGGGCGCTGAGCGGCTCGCCCGCAGCCGGTTATCCGCGCCATCGCCGCGGGTAGGCTGGGGTTCCGGCCGCCTCCCGGCGGGCCGTGCCAGCCTCGATCAAGGGAGTGACGATGGACGCACCACTCGATCTGTACATCGCGGCCTACGACGACCCGTCCGCGGCCAAGGAGGATTACGACGACCTGAAGAAGCTTCAGCACGGCGGCTACATCTTCATCGACGGCGCCGTCCTGGTGAGCCGCGAGCCCGACGGCAAGATGACGGTCAGAGAGACCGGCGACCACGACGTCTTCAAGGGCACGGCCTGGGGCATCGCCGGCGGCTTCGTCGTCGGACTGTTCGCGCCGCCGCTGCTGGCCGCGACCGTGGTCGGTGCGGTAGCCGGGGGCGTGATCGGCAGGCTCACCAAGACCCACCAGGAGCACGGCATCGCCAAAGACGTCGAGGAGACCATCAAGCCGGGCACGTCGGGCGTCGTGGCCGTGTTCGAGGAGATCTGGGTCGAAGAGGTCGAGACCGCGCTCGCGCGGGCGACAAAGAAGGCCGTGAAACAGGTCGACAGGGAGCAGGCCAAGGAGCTCAAGGTCGCCCTCAAAGAGGCCAAGAAGGAAGACAAAGAGACGCCGGCCGCCTAGCCCGACAGCGTGTCGCGCACCCCATAGCCCAGCCTCTCGGCGACGCGCCGCCTGATCTCGGCCGGGTCCTCGCCTACGCCGCTGGCCCTGCCCCTTACCCCTTGACGCCGGTCAGCGTGATGCCCTCGATGAAGACCCGCTGGGCGAGGAAGAAGATTACGACCACCGGGAGCATGAAGATCAGCGTGGCTGCCATCGTCAGGTTCCAGGCGACGTGGTGCATGCCCTGGAAGTTGGCGAGCGCCAGCGAGAGCGTCTGGGCGTTGGGGCTCTCGCCGACGTACACGAGCGGGTTGTAGAAGTCGTTCCAGGCGTAGATGAACTGAAACAGGCCGATCGCCACGAGGGCCGGCTTGGAGAGCGGGATCACGACGCGCGTGAGGATCTGCCAATGGCCGCCGCCGTCGACGCGGATGGAGTCGCACAGCTCTTCGGGGATGGTCATGAAGAACTGGCGCAGCAGAAAGATCGAGAAGGCGTCGCCGAAGTAGTTGGGGATGATGAGCGGCTTGAGCGTGCCGATGAACTGGATGCCGGTCAGGTCGTGCATCGTGCGCGCCCAGATGACGTAGAGCGGCACCGAGGTGACCTGGTTGGGCAGCATGAGAGTCGACAGCACGAGCAGGAAGACGACGTTGCGGCCCCGCCAGCGCATTCTCGAGAAGGCGTAGGCGACGGGCACAGACGAGACCACGACCCCGATGGTCGAGAGCCCCGCGTAGAGGAACGTGTTCCAGGTGTAGCGCGCCAGGTCGATCTGCTTGAAGACGGTCCAGAAGTTCTTCCACTCCACCGGGCTCGGGATGAGCTTCGTCGAGAGCGCCTGCTGGTCGGTCATCAGGGCCGTCAAGATCATGAACAGGATCGGCAGCACGAAGACGAGCGACACGCCGATCAGCACAGCGTGGTTGGCAACCATGCCGAGCAGGCGGCGACGGCGCACCTTCGCCGGCAGCCGGCGACGGTTGAGAGGGACGGCCTCTGCGGCGCTGCTCGCAGCTATTGGTTCCCGCCCCCTCCGTAGTGGACCCAGCGCCGCGAGGTGAGCAGCAGCATCGCCGTGGCGACCATGGTGGCCGCGAACAGCACCCAGGCCATGGCAGCCGCGTAGCCCATGTCGAAGTTGCGGAAGGCCCACTGGTAGAGGTAGATGCTGTAGAAGAGNNCCCATGACGATGGTGAAGAAGATGACCGGGGTGATCAGCGGCAAGGTGACGTTACGGAAGCGCTGCCAGGCGTTGGCGCCCTCGATGGCGATCGCCTCGTAGAGCTCGCGGGGCACGCTGAGCAGGCCGGCGAGGTAGATCACGACCGCGTCGCCGATGCCCCACAGGCCCATGATCAGCAGCGCCGGCTTGGCCCAGGTCGGGTCGTAGAACCACAGCGGCGCAGTGACTCCCGGTATGTGGTTGAGAAGCTGGTTGATCGGCCCGGTGGTCGGGTTGAGCAGGTAGACGAAGACCAGCGCCGCGGCCACCTTGGGGGCCATGTAGGGCATGAAGAACAGCGTCCGGTAGGTGTTGACGCCGCGTTTGGGCCGAGTGAGCAGCATCGCCGTGAGCATCCCGAACAGCACTCGCAGCGGCACCCCGAAGACGATGATGAAGAGCGTGTTCTTGACCGACTGCCAGAAGTAGGGATCGGCCCGGTGAACGCCGTTGATCTTGCCGATCCCGAACATGAACTTGTAGTTCTCGAGGCCGATCCAACGGGGCGCGCTGGCCATGTCGTAGTGGGTGAACGACCAGAAGAAGCTGACCACCATCGGGCC
>PKYM01000351.1 GCA_003132645.1 Actinomycetota bacterium
TACACGCCACCGACCACCTACTCCGAGCTGATCGCGGCCTGAGTTGAGGGGATGATCAGTTAGGCTTGAAACCGGAAGCGCGGCAGGCCGAACTTGACCGCACACTTCGACGAGCCAATACAAGAGACGAACCCGTTTGTCCACCGAGGAGAGAAGAGGGGGTGCTCGAAGCCGCAGCGTCACCGGCCCACGAGGAACTACATCGCCGGCGAGCGACGTCCCGCCGCAACCGAAGCCACCTATGAGAAGCACAGCCCGATGCGCCGCTCCGAGGTCGTGGCCCTGGTCGCTTCCTCAGGCGCGGAGGATGTCGATGCCGCCGTGGCTGCTGCGCGCGCTTCCTTTCCCAGCTGGGCGACGCTACCCATGGCCAAGCGCGCGAGCCACCTCATCGGAACGGCGGACGCTCTCGAGAAGCGAGCCAAAGAGGCCGCTTGTGACATGGCAGCCGAGATGGGCAAGCCGCTGCGCGAGACCCGTGGCGAGGTCGGCCGCGGAGTGCAGATCCTGCGCTACGCGGCGAGCGAGACCTACCGCCCGGTCGGTGAGTCCTTCGAACAGGCAGCCACAGGGGCGCAGGTCTCGACCCGTCACCGTGCGCTTGGCGCCGTTGCCCTCATCGCGCCCTGGAACTTTCCGTGCGCGATCCCGGTCTGGAAGCTGGCACCGGCTCTCATCTACGGCTACACTGCCGTGCTCAAGCTCGCCCACGCGTCGCTTCTCACGCGTCTACACGTCGCCGCGGCGTTTGCCGAGGCCGGACTGCCGGCCGGTGTTCTGAACGTGCTCACGGGCAGCGGCTCCGTCATCGGCGCGGCACTGGTCCGCGACCCACGCATTCGCGCCGTCTCCCTCACGGGCTCGCTGGAGACTGGCTCCTGAGTGCGCGACAAAGGGACTCGCCCGGACAAGCGCGTGCAGCTCGAACTGGGAGGCCAGAACCCGCTCATCGTGATGGCCGACGCCGACGCCGACCTCGACCGCGCGGTCCAGGCTGCCTTTGGCGGCGCCTTCTGGTCGGCAGGCCAGAAATGCACCGCCGCACGCCGCATCTACACGTGCAGGATGAGTTCTCTGAGCCGTTCAAGACGAACGTGCTGGCGCGGATGGGCCGCGCCAGGGTGGGCGCCCCCGACGACCCCGAGACCGAGGTGGGGCCGCTCGTCAGCGAGGCACAGTTCCAGGAGATCACGGTGGCGATCGAGCGTGGCGAGCAAGAAGGCGGCACGCTGGCGGCGGGCGGCGAATGCCCCGACCCCGAGAGCTACCTCGTGACACCCGCGCTCTTCGCCTGATCCATGTGACCTCACAGACGTCCGGCGCCGACATCCACGTGCCCTTCGGCGGCATCAAGGCAAGCAGCCTCGGCCCGCACGAGCAGGTTCGCGCCGCCGTCGAGCTCTACACCGACCTCGTCACTCTGTACGTCGACGCCCAGCTACACTGACTTGCCCCTCCGAAATCGGTCTATAGTGAGGTTAAGGTTTTCGGCCTCTGCACGACGCCCTGCAGACGTTCGGTGAGTGAGCCGAACGTGAGCGGCCCTCAGGTAGATTCGCGGAGCGTCAACGGTAGCACCGTAGGCGCAAACTAGCCCTCGAGACCCAGCAGGTAGTCGCCCGGCCGGCCGCCCACTACCAGGCGCGTCCTCTCCCGTCCCTCGCGCCAGACGACGCGCTCCAAAGCTCCGAATGCGCGCACCCGCTGGCCTGTCCGCGCCTGATCGGCGAAGCGACCGCGGAACGACACCACCTCGCACAGGTCGTCCACGTGGCCCCCATCGAGGAACCGCAGCTCGCCGAGCGAGTAGCGGCAGGGCGTGAACATGGCGTCGCGGTCGTCGACGACCCGCGCCTCCACGAGCGCCCGCCCCGCGGGCACGAAGCGTGGGTCTCCGTAGCGCTCGGGCACCTCTGCTGGTAACTTCACGAAGCGGACGAAGTACGGCCGGCCGGCGAACCGGCCCTCATTGACCTTGCCGCCCTGCAGGCGCGCAAAGTCGGCGGCAGAGAGCGGCGTGTCCATGCGGTGCACCGCATGGATCGCCGCGAGCTCCTCGCCTCGCGGGCGCGCCAGCGCGGACGAAGGGTCGTCCAGAAGGCGGGTGAGCGCCGCGTGCACCCTGCGGCACTCGCCGTCGCCGTACACCACGAGATCGATGTCCGAGGAGGGCGCGTGCAGCTCGAACAGCAGGGAACCGGTCAGCCCGAGCGCCGCCGACGGCACGCTGGCGGCATCGCGCAACAGTTCCGCGAGGGCCAGCGCGTCCTCGGCGAGCGCGCCGTCGGGCCCGATGGCGCGGAGCCGTTGCAGCCGCTCGCGAGGGTCGTAGACGCGCGCCACATCTTCCCACGGCACGGCATCGACGGGCACGCCGAGCGCGGGGTCGTCCGCACGGTACGAGAGACCCCGGGCGCTCAGCGCTTCCTCCCGCTCGGCGACACTGTACACCCGGCGGTACCGCTCCCGGCCGCGCACCCGCGCGCCGCGGGGGTCGGGCACGTACCGCAGGTAGGCGACGACCCGGTCCGGGGGGTGCACGACCCCCTTGACCGTGAAGATCAGGCCAGCGACGGTCTCGACGGCGGCGCCTTCCACCGCCGACGCACCCATACTATCTGCCGCCGACACGTTCAACTCCGCGCTTGCATCGCGCCCACAGGCGCATGTACGCTGGCGGTCATCAAGGAGAGGCGAAGCGCGACCGGCATGGAGCTACTCATCAGCGTGGTCCGCGAGGACGAGGTCGGCCCCGCCGTAGCCGGGCACGCGGACATCGTGGACGTCAAGAACCCACGCGAGGGCTCGCTGGGTGCCAACTTCCCGCACGTGATCCGACACGTGCGCGAGATCACGCCGGCCGAGGTCCCCGTGAGCGTCGCTATCGGCGACGTCCCAAACCTGCCCGGGATGGCCGCCCTCGCAGCGGCGGGGGCCGCGGGCTGCGGCGTGCAGTACGTCAAAGTCGGGCTCCTCGGGCCGCGCAACCACAAAGAGGCCTTCGCCCTGCTCTCCGCGGTGTGCCGCGCGGGGCGCGACGAGGACCCCGCGGTGCGCATCATGGCGACCGCCTACGCCGACGCGCGCAAGACCGGTTCGCTCCCGCCTCTCGAGCTGCCGGCCGTCGCCGCCGAGGCCGGGGCCGACGGCTGCATGATCGACACGGCCGTGAAGGCCAGCGGGACTCTCCTGACCGAGCTCGGCGCGGCGGAGCTCGAGAGTTTCGTAGCACGCTGCCGCGAGGCCGGGCTGCTCTGCGCCCTGGCCGGCTCGTTGCAAGCCTCCGACATGCAGCGCCTGCGCGAGCTGGCACCGGACATCGTCGGCTTTCGTGGCGCCGCCTGCCACGGTGGCCGCAGGGACGGAAGCGTCGACCGCGAGGCGGTGCAGCGGCTCAAAGACCTGGTCGCGCAAGCCTGACGCCCTCCGTCCTCCCTGTCTCGAGCAGCTCGGTAAGCCGCTCGGGGCGTTCGCCATCGATGATCCACAGGTCAAAAACCGAGTCACTGAGCAGTTCGGCCAAGTGCCCGTCGACGGCGGAGGAGGCGGCCAGCTCCACGACGGTCATGGCGCCCGCCGGCGCAGACGACGCCGCGGAAGCCAGGCACGCCATGCCATGGCGATCCTTGAGGAGCACCAGGAGGCGCGCGCCCACCCGCCCGGTCAGCCACGCGGCGATGGAGTCCGAGGTCACCGACCAACTGTGAGGCAGGGCGTCGGCGCCCCGCAAGGGCTCTGACGGGAGGAGGACGGCGACGCCCCCGCCGGCGAGATACGCGTGCGCCTCGTCGAGCGTACGCACGAGTGCACAGCCGGGCGCGAGGTCGGCGAGCAGATGACCGTACTGGTCCATGGCGAGCACGGCCATCCAGTGCGCGGTGCTCGGCCGCAAGCCGAACCGCGCGTCGTGTTCCCTCACCACGTCGGCGAAGGCGCCGCCGCCCGGCACCACCAACAGACGATGGCTGCGGCCCAGCTCGACGAGGCGCGCGCCCAGCTCCGGCAGGGACGCGCCGTGGCCCAGACTGCCGCCCACCTTGACGACGGCGTCGATCACGACCGTGAGACCTCCGGGCTCGCGCCCAGCAGGCAGGCGGCGGCGGCGGCCGGTAGGGCCACGCCCTCGTCCCCCCAGATGCTTCCCGCAGGCAGCACGGCGAGCCCCAGACGGCCGGCGACCTCTGCCGCCAGGAAGGCGCCGGCGCCGGCAGGAGCGACGGGCGCATCGGCAGGCGCGTCCCAACGCGATACGACCTGCAGGAGCCCCTCGCTCACGACCTGCAGCTGGCGTTCGACCAGGTAGCGCGCCACCTTCACGATCTCAGGCCCGCTCAGCATCTCGCGATCGCCGCACACGAGGCGAGCCAGGCGCTCGGCGCAGGCCACGGGTGAGGCGTCGCGCCCGTCGGGCGTGGAGCAGGTGTAGTCCGCTCCACTCAGGCGCCCCAGTAGCACGTAGGCGTCGGCCATCACAGTGAAGTGCTCGGCCGCGACCCGACAGGGACGCCCGCACACGGGGACCGTAGCCGTCAGCGTGTTCGGGTTGGTGCGCAGCACGCCCGTGTACACCAGTTCACCGGCGGTGAGACGGTCGAGGTCGGTGCGGCCCTCACACGCCAGACGACCTCCCCTGATGGGGACGATGTCGGTGGTCGTGCTCCCCACGTCCACGAGGATGCAGTCGTCGACACGCGACGCCGCGAGTAGGGCCGAGGCAACCCAGTTCGTGGCCGCGAAATCGAGCGGGCGCGAGCGCGCCTCGTCCAGCGCCGCGAACTCGCCGCGGCAGTCGAGCACGAATACGGGGCTCCGCGGAAACGCCTCGCGGACCTTGTCCATCACGAACAGCACTCCTTCCCGCTTGCTTCTGAAGGCGTCCGAGAGCTCGGCCGTCATGGTGAGCGCAAGCGGCGCGGCGGGGCCGATCTCAAGTTCCCCAGCTACTTCCCTGAGCACGCCGGGGAGCCGCTCGCGTCCGTGCCACACCTCGAAAGCACGCACGGCGGTCCGCACGACGCACAAATCGCCGGCGCGCATCTCAACCCGGGCGGCCTTCACCTGGACACCGCCCACATCCCAGCCGACGGTCACCAGCGGC
Organism: Actinomycetota bacterium; assembly: GCA_003132645.1. Taxonomy (GTDB): domain Bacteria; phylum Actinomycetota; class Thermoleophilia; order UBA2241; family UBA2241; genus Bog-752. The sequence goes on from PKYM01000351.1 coordinate 5,099, forward strand.
TCACGAGTCATTAGCCCACCTCTTTCCGAACGCCGCGGGGGGCGGCACGGCCACCGCGGCGGGCAAAGAGCCGTCCCGGCACGCGTGCCAGATCGCCGCGGCCATGTTGAGGTCGATCACGCGGCGCAGTCCGACGTACGACGTCGTCGGCCGCGGGTTGATCTCGATCAGCCAGCAGGTCTCCTCGCCCAGAACCAAGTCCACCCCTACGTACCCCCGAAGGCCCGGCACGAGGGCGACCGCCTTCTGCGCGAGCTCGCATGCCTCCGCGCGCCGTGGGTGAGACAACGAAGCGACTCCGCCATCGTACGCGAACGGGATGCCCGCACGCACCCGTTGGCCGTTCAAGCTGAGCGCGGTCGAGTGACCGTCGGCGACTAGCAACGAAACGCTGGCCGCCGTGCCTTCCACGTACCGCTGCACGAGGAGCGACGCCGCCCCCCGCAGCGCCGGCTGCCTAAGGGCGGCTCCGAGAAAGGCATCGTTCGTGGCGAGTCCGACCCCGTCGCAGCCGGCGCCGCCAAGCGGCTTGACGACGACCGGGTAGCCGAGCCGCGCAGCCGCCGCGGCGGCGGCACCCGGCGCGACACAGGCCGTCTCTGGCGCCGGCAGGCCGGCCTTTGCAAAGCGGCGATGGCATTCCCACTTATCTGCGGCAACGGCCACGGCCGACGGCAGGCTGCCGAGCAGGCAGACGCCAGCGTCCAGCACCAGCGAACTCAAGTGCTCGAGAGCACCGCCGCCCTCCGGGGCGACGACGAGCGCCGCGCCGCAGTCACGGGCAAGTTCGAGCAGCGCCGTAGGGTACACTTCGGCGTAGAGATCGACGACGCGATCCGCGACCAGCCCCGTCGTGAGTAGACGGCGGTCGCGCGTGGTCACCACGGGGAACCTGCCCCAGACCCGGAGGTCGGCGAGCAAGGCGCGCAAGATGGCCAGCCCTTCCTGGGCGAGCCCAGGCGGGAGGTCGGGCGCCGGCCATCCGCCGCCGGTGACGTACTCGTGTACCAGGATCGCAGAGGGGAGGGGCGACGTGGATGCCATTCCGGTTCTAGACCTCATGGGGGGTTGGGTGGTACAGGGGCTGCGCGGTGAACGGCAGCACTACCGCGCCGTGCACAGCGGGCTCGTCGCCGGCTGCGACCCTCTGGCGATCGCGCGGGCTCTGTGCCGCGAGTGCAACGGGAGGGGCCTGTACGTCGCCGACCTTGACGCCATCGCCGGCATAGGCGACCATCGCGAGGTCGTTCGTGAGCTGCGCGAACGCCTCGGGGCGGAGCCCTGGGTGGACGCGGGAGTCAGCGGCGGGGAGGCCGCGTCCCGGCTCCTCGAGGCGGGAGCCACGCGAGTGGTCGTCGGCACCGAAACGCTTCCCGACCTTGGCGCCCTGCGAGCGGTCCGCGATGCCCTGCCCGCCGGACAGATGCTCGTCAGCGTCGACGTGGCCGACCACGGCGTCCTCAGTAGATGCCCCGCGCTCGCCGGCCGACCGCCCCTGACCGCGCTTGAGCTGCTCGCCAGCGAGGGAGTAACCGAGGTCATCCTGCTGGCCCTGCCCCTGGTTGGCACGGGCGCGGGGCCGGATCTCGAGACGCTGCGAGCCGCACGCGCCGCCTTTCCTCACCTGCGCCTGATTGCCGGCGGCGGCGTGCGGACCCCCGAGGACCTGGAGATGCTCGCCGAGGCCGGCGCCGACGCCGTGCTGCTCGCGACCGCGATTCATCGCGGTTGGATCACGGCGGCGGACATCCGCGCCGCGCGGTCGGACAGCCATGCGCTCACCAGCGGGCCGTAAGAGCAGGCATGTCGGCGAGCAATCCGCCCTCCGTCAGAAAGACGAATAGCGACGCGGCGACGAGGTCGGCGGTCGTACCTGGGTTGAGCGCGTGGGCCTCGTCGCCGAGCTCGCGCGCCAGCTCGGCGAGGCACGCACGCCCCCGCCTGCTGAGGCTTCCCCCAGCAGCCAGGGCGCGCGCCGCGCGCCGCGACACGTCCTCGGCAGCCTCCGTGCCGTTCTTGCGCGCGATCAGCGTGTCGGGCACCTCGGTGAGGATCACAAGGAACGCCATCACGACGGCGTCCGAGAACGCGGCGCCGTCCTGCCAGCAGCGGCGGAGCGTGCCGGCGCCGAGCGTGAACGTGATCTCGAAGTCGGTGACGTACTCCCGGGCTATGGAATCGCGCTCGCGCGCGGCGTCCATCGCCTCGCGCAGGGTGACCGTCACGTCATCCTCGCCGATGTCGTGACGGTCGACCTCGCCCATCCCGGCCGGAGAAGCCACGCGGATAGCCTCGTAGGCCAGGCGGGCATCCTGCACGGTCAAGTCCGTGAGGACGCAGCGCAAAGCGGCGCGCAGGTCGCCTCCTGCCTCGAGATGCGCCGCGGCCCTCGCCAAGGGTGCGAGCAGCAGGATCATGCCGAGATTGGTGTTAGTGGCCACTAGGCGGCGCGTGTCGGCAACCGCCCGGACGATGGTTTCGCCGACGGTCGCCACCCCCGCGTCGCGCAGCGCCGGCCCGATGGCCACGGCGCTGGCCGCGAAGTCCTCGAAGCGCGCGTCGGTGAAGCCAACGCGCAACGACACGTTGCCGGGCTTCTCGACGCTCACCTCGAACAGACACGCCAGCTGCGCCGCCCAGGCGATCTCGACGCCCGTCAGCCCGTCCACCCGGCCCCCCCGAGGACGTGGTCCACGAGACACTGCGCGACATCGACGCCCGTGGCCGAGCGGAGCGCCCGCCAGCCTGGGATCGTGTTCACTTCGATGACGCTGTACTCGCCGTCTTCGCACGGAAGGATGTCGACGCCGGCGTGCTCGGCGCCCACCACCCGCGCCGCGCGCAGGCTCAGATCGACGAGGCGCGCGTCCAACTCGAGTGGCTCTCCCTTGGCACCTTGGGCGGCGTTCGTCTTCCACCCCTGCCCGCGCCGCAGCATGGCGCCGATGACGCGCTCGCCGACCACGAAGGCGCGAATGTCCTCGCGGCCGTGAGGCACGAACTCTTGCAGGCAGTAGATGTAGCGGCCGAGCTCGAGAGCGCGAAACGCGCGATACGCGGTGTCGACGTCCGAGACCCGTACTATGCCCCTGCCCTCGGAGCCAAACAGGGGCTTAACGACCACGTCGCCGCCCAGCTCTTCATAGGCGGCCAGGGCCTCTTCGAAGCGTTCGGCGACTATAGTGCGTGGCGTCGGCACGCCCGCGTCGTGCAGCCGCGCCGAGGTGTAGTACTTGTCGACGCCGTGCTCGATGGCCCACGCCGAATTGACCACCCTCACGCCCGCGTGCTCGAGCATACGTAGGGCGTCCATGCGGTAGATCACCTGCTCCAGCGAACCCGACGGGATGGCGCGCACGAACACGATGTCGCAGTCGTCCAGCGGCGCCGTCGCGGCAGTCAGGCGCGGCCGACCGGCTACCCTGGCGGTAAGCTGCGTGACCGGGTAGCACTCGGCCGCGAGCCCCCGCCGCGCGAGAGCGCCGCGGAGACTCTCGGTGTGCCAGCCCCTGTTCTGCCCGAGGATCGCGACGTTCAAGCGAACAACGATGCCCGGAGGACGGCCGTGTCGACGCCGCCGGCGTGGAAGGTCCTGCCGCTCACGGCGTTGGTGATCGTGATCTCGGCCGGGCTGAACAGCAGGGGGTCGATCTTGTAGAAGTCGCCCCCGCGGCGGCGGAAGAGCTCTCCGAATGGCACGCCGTAGTCTCGCGAGGCGGCCGACGGCAGGCGCTCAATGACACTCTCGATCAGCGCGTCCTCGGTGTGCACGGTGTACCATGCGCGGCCGCCGTAAAGGACGGCGTCGTTGGTGCGGCCGATGGCCGTGAGGTCGTCGGCCGCCACCGGCGCCAGCGGGCACGAGCCGAAACCGGAGCGCACCGTAGCCATGTCGAACCCCACCTCGTGCATCTTGTGGAGTCCCGTCTCGACGACGCGCGCCGCGACCTGGACCGAGCCCACGATACTGGCTGTCGGCGCGACGAGCAAGAAGAGGCGGTCGGGCGCTACGCCGCACTTGCCGGCGACCCATGTGGCCACCTCCGGCGACGGCAGGCAGTTCGATTCCAGCATCAGCACCGCCACCGTCGCGGGGTCGTGGTAGTCGATGTCGGCGAAAATGGGGTCGCCCCGGTACAGGGCTCTTGCGGGCCCGGAACCCATGGCGAAGTACTTCTTCGAGCTGCCGGTGGCGGGCACGTTGACCGCCCAGCCGGCGTACTGCGAGGCCATGCACGCCAGCACAGGCTGATGGACGCTCACCTCGACACCCGGGAGCGCAAGATCGTCGAGCTGGAGCTGGCGCAGCTGGACGTCCGCCAGCCCGCCCAGGCACGCCTCGGAGAGCAGGCGGCCAGCCTCGAGTGACGCGTCGACATCCACGCCCGCGTCGAGGACCGTGGTACTATTCTCCAGCTCGCAGACCGCGACCTGCAGAGCCTCAGCCGCGTCGCTCAGCCTCCGGAAGACGGCGTGCGCGCGCTCATTGAGACTGATCACGGACCAGGACCTCCCCTCTTCCTCCGCTGTTCATATCGCCCACGTAGCGCCGGAACTCACCGTCGGGGAGGCCAGGGCTNNACGATGGTGCCGCGCTTCATGCCCGCGCCCGGGCGGCCGCCGAGGCGGCCGCCGACGAACACGGAGCCGGCGAGCATGCCGGCGCCGGCAAACTCGCCGGTGTCGCCAAGCACCACGATGAGCCCGCGGCGCATGCGCGCCCCCACCTCTCGCCCGGCGTTTCCACCCACGATGATGGTCCCGCCACGGACGCCGCGAGGCTCGCCCGAGTAGGCCGCGCCGGCGAAGTGACCGACGTCGCCCTGGACGACGATGCGGCCGCCCGACATGTGGGCGCCCACCCAGTCACCAGCGTTGCCCTGCACGACGATCTCGCCGCCGGTCATGGACGCCCCCAGGTGCGGACCCACGTCACCGGCAACGGTGAGCCGCCCCATGGACATCCCCTGCCCAATCTTCTTGACGGCCTTGAGATCGCCGCTCACGGTCACGTTATCCGCCCCGGCGCCCTCGACTTCGAAGAGGTCGCCAAGCGTCACTTTGCGACGCCCGTAGTAGACGGGCAGCGCGGCGATCTCCGTAGGCCCGAGGCCCACGAAGCGGTCCGGGCAGATGGAGTCTGCCTCCACCGGAATCGAGCTCGATTCCTTGCGCGCCAGCGTCACGCCGGCGCCGTCGAGGACGAACGCCGCACATGCTATGCATCCCATCAGCGATGCCTCCTCCCGCGGGCCCGAGGAACGACCTGAGGCCTCCTCATGTGTTCACCAGCTCGCGCAGGGCGAAGCGGAACTGCCCCAGCGAGCCTCCGTAGTTGCCCGCCGAGATGCGTGTCACACCGGGCAGGCAAGCCGCGGCGATGCCCACGCTCATGGCTTCGGCGACCGCCGCTTCGCTCAGCCCGTCCACGACAATCTCTAGCACCGCGTTCTCTCCTTCTCCGAGGGCACTGTCCTCCTGCCCGCGCAGGGTTGGACAATACGGGGTGTTGCTCGAGACATGCTGACCCTTGTATCGCGACGAGACCTTGCTGCCGCTGCGCACAACGCCGCCAGGGAACGGCATGATGACGCCAGACACAGCGCGCATGGCGGCGACCGCCGCCTTCGCGGCAGCAAGCGCCGCGGTCAGGCTGTCCGCCATCATGAAGAAGTTGCCGCCGCCCACGCCCTGGACGACGCCGAAGCTCTCTTCGACGACGAACTCGCCGTCCATCACGGGGACGCGCCACAGACGCCGGCCGTCCAGCAACTTGCTGCGCTGGAAGCCGTCACCAAAGTAGCGGAGTTTGCCGCCGACCTTGACTGTCTCCTCCGCGGCGAGTCCATCGTAGCAGGCCGAGGTAGCCGTGGTCATCACGGCCTGGCCTACGCGTGCCAGCAGCTGGGCCTCCATGTTCTTGCGCGACGTCGTGAACACCAGTGCCGCCACTCCGGGGCGACCATCAAGCGTCTGCTCGCCGGGCGCCAGGTCGTTGGTGCCCGCTTCGCAACCGCAGCCGATGATCGAGGTCGCGAAGCCCGTTGCCGCCTCAGCAGCGGTACGCGCCCAGCCCAGGTCGTCGGCGGTGACGATCAGACGGGAACCCCACATCCCGAAGGCTTCGGCGAACGTGTCTTCTATCTCCACTCCGTTCATGCGCATGAAGGGCTAGCTCCTTTCCCAGAAGGGGACCTGCGGACGACGTGGCAGCGGATGGCGACGGCGCAGAGACTCGGCCTCACTGACGAACAGGTGGTCCAGCACGCAGCCGCGCGCGCTGCGCAGACCCATGGCGTCCACGAGGTCGCTTAAACCGCGGTCACCGGCCAGTCCCTGGCCGACAAGGGCGGCCCCCTGCGCGGCCTCGCTGCAGACGCGCGCGTAGCCGCCGACCGCGTGCACCGGGGCGAACCGGCTCAACGCGTTGACGAGACGGCGGCGCAACTCGGGCACGTGGGCGAGGCGCCCCGACAGCAGAATCTCGCGAGGCGCCTCGAGCAGGATCGACTCCGCGGCGACGCGCTTCGCCACATCTTCCAGCAACGCCGCAAGGGCGACCGCTGCGCGATGGTCGCTCGCCGCGGCGGCCACGAGGTCATCGGGTGAACAGCCCGGAGCGCCGGCGATCCACGCCGCGCCGCCGCTCGCCAGGATGTCCTTGGAGAAGTCCCTGAGCAGGTACGCAAGCTCGCCGTCCATGGCGCCCAACGCCCGAAACCCCATGGCGCCGCACGTGCCGCCCGAGCCGTCGACGATCGCGCCGCGCTCGACGGCAACGACGGCCGTGAAGGCACCGCCAGCCTCGACGGACACGAACGACGTCTCGTCGTACGGCACATCCAGACGGCGCGCCTGATCCCACACGGCCAGGGCGACCGTGCAGAGCTTGTCGGCGGTGCCCATGTCGATCCGGTTGGCCTTGCGATGCTCCGGGACCGTCGTGAGCTGCAGCACGCCGGGCGCAATGCAGACCGGCAGACCGCTCTCCTTGAGCGCCTCCAGCAGACGGCCCATGCCACCGACGATCGTCCCCCGCGACCCGTCTCCGGCGTCGGCCAACAACAGCAGGTCGAGCTCCTCCGGGCCGAGGTCGCGGACATCCGTCCAGGGCAGGCCATACCCCGACGGGCCGACGACGAGGTCCACGGGACCGGCGGCACGCAAGACCTCCACCAGCGACTCGGGGGCGTCGCGCACGTCGGCCGTGAGATACGTCGCGTCGAGGAACACCTCGTCTCCGTCGCGGCCGCAGACGTCGAAGCTGACCGTCCCTGGGTCGATGCCGATGGCGCGCGTCACGAGGGCTGCGCCCCTCCACCGGGCGTCACATCAAGATACCCCCAGCGCAGCGGCGATTCCTGCGTGTACTTCTTGCCGAGGCGCACCGCCAGAGCCGCTCGCTCGAGCTCGCAGCCAAGATAGAAGGCGTGGCCGGGATCCGAAACGTCCAAGTCCGCAAAGAGCGCACGGGGATCGCGCCCGCGCAGGAACGTGTCGCGGTTGAAGACGTAGACCCACTGACCGTCGGCGAAGATCCGGTAGTGCTTGTCGCGCACGCGCTGCTGCATGTCGCGCAGCTCCGTCTCCGAGTAGGTCTCAAACGGGATGTCCTTGAGCGCCACCAGGCCGTCGGCGAGGCCTTTGGGAAGCACTCTGTTCCGCAGCGCGTAGTGCATCAGCTTGCGGGCCAGGTCGAGCTCGCGCACGGCGCCGCGCGCCCAACTGATGACCTCCGTCGTGAGCACGTAGTCGATCCCCAACTCGGCGATGATGCCGGCCATCACCGCGTTGATGCCGACGCTGTCGGCGTCGGTGAGCTCCGTGAGGTTGCCAACACCCATGAGTATCTCGGCGTCGGGATGCCGCCGGCGCGTCTCGCAGTACCGCTCGAGGGAGGCGGTAAAGCCAAAGCTGAGCGGATCGAGAATGGGATCGATGACATACGAGGCGCCCAGAGCGTCCACTTTGGCCACGTTGCGCTCCAGAGACTCGAGACCCTCTCCGAAGTCGGGGATCACCACGACCTTGCAGCGCAGGTGCCTCACGAGCTCCATGTTCTGCGTGTTCACGCTAAGCAGGAGGTCGACCCCCGCCTCGTCAGCTTCGCGGATAGTCTGCGGGTGAAACGTATCGATGCTGGCCGTAAAGCCGCGCTCCTTGAGCCCCGCGACCACCTCGCCGACGCCCGGGAACGCCTCCATCGGCGGGCAGCCAAGGTCGATAATGTCGGCGCCGCTGGAGTGGAAGTACTCGGCCTCCGTGAGGATGTCAGTAAAGGGCATCCGGTACGCCTCGACGATCTCGGCGAGTATCTTCGTGTGATACTCGCCGTACCCCTCGAGGTCGAGCTTCTGCCCAAAGAACGCGGGCAGATCCTTGAGGTCCCTGGGACCGCGGACCGCCGGAACACCGACCCTGGCCTCGATCGTGGCGAGGTCGCCCCTGCAGAGTCCGGGGATCATGACCTGACGACACCCGCAGTCCTCAGGCAGGCGCCGGGCGATCCACTCTGTGCGCATGAGCGCCGCCACAGAGCCGCCCAGAACCGCGACGTCATACTCGAAGTCCAGCTCGAGCTTGTCGAGGGTCTTGCGCAGCGCGTCGGCGGCGAGCCTGCCGGTCACGAACAGAGTATCGGCCACGGTGGCGCCTTCCCCTATCCCGCGAGCCACTCGCCCAAGGCGGTGTGCCGCGCAGCGAACGCCTCGCCGGCGAGCTCGGGACGGATCTCCGCCATGATGCCATGACGCTCGGCGAAGGCATTATGCTCATGGATGCCCTCGAAGTTCTCCTGACGGGCGAGGACGAAGGAGTCGTCCGAGAGGTCGGGATAGGCCTCGACGACCCGGCGCAGCATCTCGCGCACCACGTCCTCAACGAACCGCGGGTTGCGATGCGCCTTGTCGACGACGTACAGCTCGTCCGGGCGCTTGAGCAGCTCGTAGATCTCGGAGCTCATCGATCGTTCGACGATATCCACGAGATCCTCGGCGCCCAAGCGGCGCTCCGAGCCGATCAGCAACGTGCCTTTGCCGCGTTGGTTGTGCGAGGCGATGGGCAACAGACTCAGGATACGCCCAGCCTCCTCTTCGCTGTAACCGTTCTCGCAGAGGCGCTCCAGAGACTGACCACGCACCATATCCTGGGCGCAGGGGCATACCGTGAGACCGTTCACCTCGACGCCGACCAGGAGACGAGTCCGGGTGCGCGTAGCCGCCGCGATGCCCACCAGAGTGTAGAGCTGTTCGGTGGGTCGGTGGGTGACCGGAGTCTCCTTCGTGATCGGCGACTGCGCTTTGATGTGGACCTCGGCGCGCAAGGCCTCCTGGGTCTCGACTACCCTCTCGGCCATGCGTTTCGCGAGCGACTCGATGTCAGCGAACGGCCTGCGCGTCAAGCCCTCGCCAAGATCCTCGACGACCTCGCTGAAGCGTGACATGTGGACGCCGGCCCGCTCGGGGCTGAGATCGGCGAAGAGGTCGAGCGTCGCGTAGAACAGCTCGGCCTTGTCTCCGTCCTTGATCGAGATGATGCGGCGTAGATTGGTCACGCCGGCGCGGCTCAGCGCCACGGGCACGGCCGGCCGCTCCTGCTGCGTGTCGCGCTGCACGCGGCATCCTGGGTCCTCTGGCATACGCAGTCCTCCTCAGCCGCAGGCGACGATCTCGGTGGCGGCCCCGTGCCCGGCGAGCACGGAGTAGTTGTCGAACGAGACCGTGTACGCCTTTTTGAAATACTCGCGGAGCTCGGCCTCGATGCCCATGTCGTACTCCGGTGCCACCGAGAACGTGCGTCCGGTGACATCCGCGACGACGGCGCCGTCACGGGCCACGAGCTCGCCGCCCTTGTAGACGTACCGCGGGTGCGCGAACATCGCCTCCTTGTCGGCGCACTCCTCGTACACGGCGATGTCGCCGTCGGCGCCCACGCCCAAGTGGCCCTTGTGCTCGAGGCCGAGCGCCCGCGCGGGACCGGCGCGACTGATGACGGCGATCTCGCCGAGCGAGTACTCGCGGTCCAGCTCCGGGAGCAGGGCTCCTCTGCGCGCCCGTGGGTGCAGGCTATCGAACATCTCCCGCCTATAGTCACGGTCCATGAGCAGCCTGATGACCTGCGGGTAGCTCGTGAAGGGACCAGCGTTCGGATGATCGGTGCTCAGGAAGACCCGCCACGGATCGTCGATGAGCAGGAAGAGTTCCATGCCGGTGAGCCACATCGTCCCGTTGATGGGGTTGCTGGGCTTGTAGGTGATCGGCACGATCCCTCCGCCCGATTCGCCTTCCACGTCATCGTTGATCCACTTGTGGCCGGTCGTCCGATGGAGGCCGTACTGAAGAGGGCCGTCACAGGTCATCGTCGTGGCATCTCCGAAGATCACCTGCCCGATGTCCACGGTGAGTCCGGCGCTGGCGTTGACCGCCGCCGCGACGGCGGTTGCCTCCGACCTGTGCACGTGGCCACGCCCCGCCCCGTAGCTCAGGAACTGAAGATGGCACAGGTGCGCGCGATGGCCGTCGAGGGCAGCGATCATCTCGACGGTCGTGCGGGCGCTCGTGTGCCGACCCAGGTTGATGCCGTGAATATGGACCGCGTGCGGCAGGCCGAGACCGTCGGCGATCGAGGCCAAGGTCTGCACGATCTGCCGCGGGGTGACCCCGTAGCCGATCACCCCGTCGTCGAGCTCGGCGACGTTCTTGCCCCACTTCCAGTTCTCGACGCCGCCGGGGTTCACGATCTTGATCGCGTAGCCCCGGCTGGCCCTAAGGAGCCAGGCCACGTAGTCGCGCGCCTTCTCGGGCTGCTTGTCGGCGATGCACTGCATGACGAAGTGGTTGTTGCCCATAACGATGAAGGCGCCCTTGTCGAGGTTGGGCACATCCTCGAGCTCCTCGTGGGTATGCCGGACCACCAGGGGCGCGGCGGAGGCCTGCATCACCGTGGTGTAGCCGAGCTCGGAGTAGAGATAGCCCGTGAGGTAGGTGGAGGGGACGGTCCCCCCCGCTCCCGCGCGCAGGTTTCCCGAGCGCGCGCGCTCGTGCCCGCGGTGATCCTCCGGCCGCAGCTTGCGCCCCGAGTTCACCTCGCTGCCGACGATGTGCGCGTGGATGTCCACGCCGCCGGGCATGACTACGAGGCCGGCGGCATCGACGGTCTGCGCGGCCTCCCGGTCTGCGTCCTCGGGCGCGACGACGCGGCCGTCCTTCACCCAGATGTCGCCGACCTCGCCGTCCTTGCCGTTCCGCGGGTCGTAGATGCGCCCGCCCAGGATGCCCAGAATCATGCCACCGCCTCGATGATCCGATCGAGGATCTCCTCGTCGGTGACGCGTCCCGTCGAGATGACACTCTTGAGAGGGATGGGAACGTTGTCCATGCGGTAGGCGGTGCCGGCCGCGTCGACGCCGTAGGCCGCCGTCGGGAACAGGACGTGGGCGTGGGACGCCACCACGCTCGGCCCGTGGTCCAAGACGATCGTGGGAATGCGCTCGAGATGGGCGGCGGCGGCGGCTGGGAAGTGCGCCCCGGGGTCCGAGGCAATGATCACGGCGGCGTCCGCGGCGCGCCGCGCCAGCATGTCCACCGCCGAGAACTCACCTGGGCTGAACTGCGGGTAGCCGCGCGCGAAGCTGACCGCGAAAGGATAGCCGGTGGTCCAGCTCAGCACCTGGTCGGCGCCGGTCACGTTGCCGTGTCCGCGCATGGGGATCACGGAGAACTTGGCGAACTCGTTGAGCTCCGCGACGAGCGTGAAGAGCTCCGCCACGTTGAGCTGGCGCGCGGACGCCATCGTGAGGCCCATGCCCATGAACGCCACGCCGTAGCGACACGACTTCATGCGCTCAACGAGCTCCTTAAGCTCTGTCACAGGCACGCCGCCGACGATGTCGACTGACGGCTCCAGCCCCTTGACCAGCAGCCGCAGCGTCGTCAGCACCTCGAAGTCCGTGCCGATGTCCACCTGCAGGAAGTGGTCGGCCTTCTTCGAGCTGCCCGTGGGTCGCACGTCGACCACATAGACGGTCCGGTCGGCGCGGCCGTTGGGGGTGAGGGCGCCCTTCGCGGTGAGAGAGAAGCGCGGGAAGTGACGCAGGTGCGAAGCGTCCGGGTTGCAACCCCAGAACACCAGCAGGTCAGCGCGGTCGCGCACCTCGCCGAGCGTGCAGGTGGGCTCGCCCACGGCTTGCATGGCCAAGCCGGTAGGACCGTGACAGACGGACGACGTGGAGTCGATCACGGCGCCGATACGGTCGGCCAGCGCGACCGCCTTGCGCTGCGCCTCGCTGGCCGAAGAGCTGAGACCGTAGATCAGTGGGCTGTCGGATGCCGAGAGGATCGCGGCTGCCTCGGCCACTGCCTCCTCCCACTCCACCTCCCGGCCGTCGACCAGTGGCTGGCGTGGACGCGGGTCGTAGTCCATGAAGATGCCCTGCCCGCTCGAACAGGCGAGGCGCACCTTGCGGATCTCCGTGCCCTCCGCCTCGACCGTGAGATCGTCGCAGAGGCACCCGCAGAACGTGCAGGTGACGTGCTCGACCACCGTGCTCATGACGAACCCTCTCTCTCCCCGACAGGTGCGATGTCCACCGTCTGACCTTTGAACGAGGGCATGCCCGTCCCCATAGTCTCGGTCCCGATGAGTCTGTTGACAAGCGTCCCCATGGGGACGAACACGAGCCCCGCCGGCAAAGAGCCGGCGTGGGCCGTGAGCTCGACCTCACCCTCCGCCGTGCGGATGAGCACCTGTCCACCGTCCTCGATGTTGAGGCGGGCCATGTCTTCAGGGTTCATCTCGACGAGCCCGGTGGCTTCACGGTACTCGGGCGAGTCCTTGCCCTTGTGCATGCCGATCGCCTGCTTACGCGTGCGTCCGGTGACCATGGTGAGTCGTTCGCTCACGGCACCCCTCCTTGTTCTCCTCGCAGTCTCTGTACACCGCGGCCGCGCCCGACAAGAGACCGGCAAGGCACGCCTGACGGTCTCGGCCGCGAGCCAGCACCGTGCACACGGGATGCCCGGCGGCGATACGCTGGCCTGGCGACGGTACATCCCGAACGCCACGGGCCAGCCACTCCTCTGTGTCGGGCACGACGACCGGGCGCCTTGCGTAGACGATTCCTTTACCGACGCAGCCGTCATGGGCGCGGTCAGCGACGGAGGCGCGCGGCAAGTGGCCGGCGAGGCCTTCGACGTGGAGCGAGAACACATTGACGCCGAAGGCGCGTTCCGCCAGCTCCATAGAACCGCTGAAGCGCGGGTTGACCTCGATCAGATACGGCCGAGCGACGCCTTCGGGGTCGCGGCCGATCACGACGTCCAGCCCGTTGACGCCCACGAGGCCGAAGCGCCAGGTCAGACACGATGCCATGTGGTCGATCTGCGCCCGCACGGACGCTGCGTCCGCGGCGGGGAGCTCAAGGGGCAACAGGTTGCCGCACCAGGCGAAGCCGGAGCTACCAAAGGCCGGGCGCCCGATGAGCTGCTCGGTGACGCCGAAGACGCGACACTCCTTGCCGTCGGCCACGAGCGCCGCCGAGGCCGCGCGACCGTTCACCTCGGCTTGTAGCACGTGGGCGTCGTCCAGCGCCCTGCCGTCCCACGGGACGACGCCGTGGCCGCCGCCGCTGCGCAGGCGCTTTCTCAGCCAGCGTCCGCGCCCGGCGTGTCTCTCTTCCCCGCGGAGCAGGGTCACAGGGTGTGCGATCCCGGCCTCCCGGCAGAAGCGTCGCAGCAGCCCCCAGTCACGCACGTCCCGGAGCACCTCGGCCGGGTTGCCCAGCAGGCGCAGACGGGTGGCAAGCTCGCCGACCACCTCCGGGTGGTTCTCCAGGTTCGAGCCGTAGACGACCGCGTCGGCGTCGATGCGCTCCGCCGCCTCTCCCAATCCCTCCGCGGTCGCCGGCAGGCCGAGATCTCGCTGCAGCGCGTAGCTCTCCGCAAGTCGCGCCTGATCGCGATCGCCGAAGAAGTCCACGGCCACCACCTCGTGGCCGCCACGGACCGCGGATTCGACCATGGCACGAGTGCTTACTCCGAGGACGAGGACGCGCACTACCCGGACAGTTCCTTGGCCAGAGCGAAGATCTCCTCCGCGTCCAGGACCAGGTCGCTCTGCTCGAAGAGCCGAGCGATCGATCGCCGGTGCACCCTCATCTTGAGGTCGCCGATCCCGAGCGCGCCGAACAACAACTTGCCGTCGATCTCCTTGCCGTTCCATGTCGGTTTGACGCCTTCGATGCCCGCCGGCGGCACCGCGTTGACGTCCCCCAGCACGCGCAGCGTCGGATGACCTCTCCAGAGCGTCTCGGAAATCAGCTGCAGGCCAGCGGCACCAGTGCACAGGACCGCCTCCGCCCCCTCGAGAACGCGCCCGGTGGCGTCGACGTCAGCGGCGGCGGCAGGGGTCACCTGCACGCCGAAGCGCTCTTCGATGGTGGCGCAGGCGGCCTTCGCCCGCTCCATCGTCTCCGTGGGCAACGTCTCGGCCACGACCACGTCCGCTCCTTCCTTGGCGAGGAGCGCGGCCGCCCTGCGGCCGACCGGGCCGGTACCGGCCAGCACGACGGCCTTCTTCCCGCGAAGATCGCCAGCGGAGAGAAGCTTCACGATGGCCGCAGTCGCTGTCGTGTTGCACCCGTTCGCGTCGAGCATCACCGACGTGCGCAGGGGGCCGAAGAAGCAGCCGCAGACCTCCTTGAGCATGGCCTCGCCCTTGGCGACGTCGGTGCCCCCGACGAAGATCGCCGAGTTCTTGAGGTCGGAGGGGCCTCGCGTGAACATCGCGCCATACACGAGGGCGCGCACCTCGGCGGCCTCGACCCCCCCGTATTGGAGCAGGATGTCGGCGCAGGCATCGTAGGCCGTGACCGCATCGAAGACGCTCGCCGTTCGATCGCTGTCGAGCTGCAGCAGGATCTTCTTCATGACACCCTGACCTCCCTCAGCCGAAAAAATCCGAGCCCGACGACGGACTTTCGCCGCCGTCCGCCCGAGATATACTGCCCTTCCATCTTGGTTGATGTCACCCGAGGAGGCATGAGCCGCCTCCGTGAACAGGATCACACATGGACCAGCTCCACCGACTCGGCCTGCAAGAACACTGGATCTACGAAGTCCTGATCTCCACCTCTTGCCACGACACCCCCCACGCGGCTCCCATCGGCGTGTGGTCCGACGGCGCCGATGAGCTGCTGATGGATGTGTACGACGGCTCGCAGACGCTCGCAAACATCCTACAGGGCGGCCACTTCGTGGCCAACTTCCCCGTTGATGCAGGGACGCTGTATACGGCGCTGCGAGCCCCGGAGCAGCTAGCATTCGCGGGGGCGCATCTCGTCAACGCGCCTGTCGTCGTCGGATGCACGGCCACCGTGGAGCTCACCCTGAGTCGTGCAATCACCGGCGGCGATACGGTGCGCATCGTGGGCGACGTCAGGCGCGTGCACCACGACGGGGCGCCGCGCCTGATCAACCGCGCCGAGGGGCTCCTGCTCGAGAGCCTCGTGCTTGCCACACGACTGGAGCACCGAGATCCTGGTGCTGCGCTGACGACGCTCACAGAGAACTACCGAGTCGTGGGCAAGGTGGCGCCGGGGTCCGCCTACGAACGTGCGCTGGCAGCGCTGCTGCGGGATCTCGGCCCGTCCTCATAGAGCCGCCCTCGGCACCTCCACTCTCGCTTCCGTGTTGCGGCCATGGCTCACGAAGACCTGCGCTCCCATGCCCTTCTCTGCCAGGGACTCGCGGACCCCCACTTCGACCCTCCCCACGTCGCGCTCATGCACCAGTCCATAGACAGCCGGTCCCCAGGAACTCTGTCCCGCCCCGCAGGCCCCGGCGCCCATCAGGGCATCGATGGCCATGTTGGTCTCGCCGCCGCAGTAGGCACCGCCCTGCACGTCCGAGAAGTACGCGCCGGTCTTGCGATCCACGGCGGTCAAAGCGCGGCCGAACTCCTCGATGTCGTGCTCTACGAGCGCCGGCATCAGTGTGAGCTGCGTGATCCTGCAGACCTCTTCCGAGATCCGCACCGACGGCGCCAACGCTCCGAAGACCCCCTCTTCGCTGCGCCCGCAGAGGCCTCTGCCCTCGTCGGGAATGACCACGATGAAACGCCAGTCGGCGGGAAAATCGCGGCGCCACACGACGGTCGGCTCCGCGTCCCGACCGGTCCGGCCTTTCTTGTGCCCGGCGTCAACGATGAAGCCGCCCGCTTGGAACGCCGCCGTTCCGACTCCGGACCGCCGGCCCCTGCCCATGGCCGTAGCGACATCCCACACGTCGATGTCGATGCCGCAGACCATCGCCAGACCCAGGCCGATGGCGAGCGCGAGCTGAGTACCCGAGCCGAGGCCGACATGCTGAGGAATGCTCTCACGGACTTCGATGGAGACTCTGGGGTCGACCTGATAGTGGTCGCAGAAGCGCCGCAAGCAGGCGCGGATCTGCTCTGGGTCGTCTCCGATAACGGCCGCGTCGCGGCATTCCTCCACCACGACCCTCGTGCTGGGTCGATCCAACGCGACGCCGAGGCTCCCGTAGCACCGGCCGACGTCGTCGCTCAGGTTGGTGAAGCCCAGATGCAACCTGCAGCCGGTCGCTACCGATACCCTCATCGCTTCTCGAATCGCCGTAGGGAACACTCTCTCATGGCGTCCGCGATCTCTTCTGGACCAGCCAGGACCTGGATGCCTTCCATCTCCGCGATCACCCGTGAGTTCGCGATGTCGACCGCACGTATCGCCAACTCCAGCCTCTCTCCGCCCGGACGTGTGGTGACTGTGGTCCCTTCGCGCTGATCAACCGGAAGCACGTAGATCGGCGTATCGCTCTTGGCAGTCTGCGCCACGGCGTTCGTGATGATCGTGTCGGCGATGCCGTGCGCGATCTTGGCGACCGAGTTGGCGGTCGCCGGCGCCACGACGAAGCAGTCGAAGCGCCCGATCTGGAGCTTGCCCACGATGAACGGCGTGTTCGCGTCCTCCTCGATCAGGACGGCCTTAGTGAAGCTCTCAAGCTGCTCCGTCAACTTGTACCAGCGTACGACCTTCACTGCCGCCTTGGAGAGCACCGCGGTGATCTCAACGTCTTGCGTCTCGCTCAGCGCCGACATGGCCGCGACGGTCTCCGGCATCAGATCGCCGGACCCCGTGATCCCCCAAGCCACCTTCAGCGTCATGTCGTCGACCTTCTCAAGACGAGTCACGTGTGAAGCAGGCGCGCCACGTCGACGAGACGGTCCACGACCCGGTGCACAGCCGCGCTACCCTCTTCGTCGGCCTTCACTCCCTCGACGCCCTTGTCACGCGACCATATGGCCGCACCAAGATTGGCGCCGAACGAGCCGCCTCCCACCGGGATCATCTGGTTGATGATGTAGAAATCGATCAGCGACTGCAGCGAGGGCTCCTGGCCGCCGCTGCGGTCGCCGCCGATGCAGATCCCCATCCCGACCTTGTTGCGAAAGGCATGCGGGTCACGTGCTACCACCGCGCGGCAGCGATCGAGGACAGTCTTCAACTGGCCGCTCACGTGCCCCTGGTAGACGGGGCTGCCGAGGATCCAGGCATCTGCGCGCAGCATCTTCTCGTGGAGTTCGCCCATGGCATCGTCGAGGATACAGCCCTTCTTTTTCCTGATGCAGTAGTCGCAATGCGTGCAGAATCCGACAGTCTTCGCGTGCACGCTGAAGTAGTCGGTCTCGACCTCGTGGCGCTCTCGCGCGTAGTCAAGCGCTGCGTTGACGGCGTAGTGTGTGGACTTGAGGCGAGGACTTCCAGATATGCCCAGCAGCGTGATGCCGGTCTTGCTCATGTGGTCACCGCCCGACTGCTGACAACGGCCTTGTCGCTCCAATATACGCGTGGGCGAGGGCAATCGCGACATGCGTCACGCCCCCGCCCACGTTTGCGTCGCATCGGGCGGCCAAGGCTTGGCCGCTCA
>PKYM01000285.1:0-7247 GCA_003132645.1 Actinomycetota bacterium
GACCTCGGCCGCTATTCCACGCCTGACGGCCCGTGTGGCAACTGGTCCGAGCTGCTGCCGCAGATGAAGATCGACGAAGCCCGCGAGGCCCAGGAAGAGGCGCTCGAGCTGGCCGTCCGCGACATGGTCTACGTCGCCGAAAGCCTCTGGGACGCGGGCGCCGACGGCCTCAACTTCGACACCGCAGGGGCCGCCGGCGACGCCGACTTCCTGGCCACGCTAAGGGCGGTCGAGACGTTGCGCGACAGACATCCCGACATGGGCATCATGGTCGGCATGGCGGCCGAGGTCGTGCTCGGCACCCACGGTCAGCTCGAGTACTACGGCACGCGCCTGGCCGGGCTCAAGCCGGCCGGCCAGCTCGCGGTCGTGCAACAGGCCGGCGCGACCGTCTACGGTCCGGCGGTCAACACGAACACGAGCAAGTCGGTGGCCTGGAACACGGCGCGCGCCCTGAGCTTCGTCAAGCCCTGCATGGCGGCGGCCCGCATCCCCGTCCACATGAACGTCGGCATGGGCGTCGGCGGCATGCCGATGTACGCCTTCGCGCCGGTCGACGCCGTCAGCCGGGCGTCGCGGGCCTGCGTCGACATCCTCCGGCTGGACGGGTTGTAGGTGGGTTCGGGCGACATGTTCGGTATGGACGTCGCCCACTCGTGCGCCTCCGGCATGAACGGACTGCGCGCCGCCGGAGATCTGGTGGCGCGGCTGCAGATGGCGAAGGGCATGAGGATCACCGAGGCCAAACGGTACGTCGCCGACAAGCTCGGCGTGACGCTGCGCGACCTGTCCGACAACCAGGCCATGCACGAGCGTCGCGGCGAGCTGCGGCTGGGCCGTGTCTTCGAGACCGAATCGACCTACTACGCGGACCCGAGCCCGCTCGAGGCCAAGTGGCACATCTCCGAGCTGCTGGAGCTGCCGATCAACTCGGTCGAGCGTCTCAAGGCAGGCCTCTCTGCCGGCTACCCGGTAGCCTGGAGGCCCGGCCGGGCGACGTAGGGAAGAGGAGCCTCTCGCCGGAGTCGAGTCGCACGCGTGCGGTGCGACAAGAACTGCTACGTTCGTCGCGCGACGGAGCGGATTGCGACCCATGAAAGAAGATCACCAGCTCGCCCGGCGGGTTGGCTCAGGCCTTGAACGTCGTGCTGAAGAAGAAGTAAGACTCACGACACGCAGCGTAGACTTCGGCGAGGGGCGGGGGCCATTCGGCCCCAGCCCCTCGCCTCTTTTTGGGCGCCCGACGACAATCTTTGGGCGTGCGCCAACGGTCGTGTCGGTCGCTCGTCCTCAAGCGGGTACTCTCTTGCCATGATCCACGCGCCCACGGACGACCCCATCATCATCATCCAGCACGAGGCCGCCGGCCACGCCGGCACGCTGCTCGAGACGCTGGTCAACGCCGGCCTCACGCTCGACGTGCGTCAGCTCCACGCAGGCGCCGGCGTGCCGGTCGTCGCGGAACTCGGCGAGATCGGCGGCCTGGTCGTGCTCGGCGGCTCGATGAACACGGACCAGTCGGCCGAGTTTCCCTTCATCGACCGCGAACGCCGCCTACTGGCCGCCGCGGTCGAAGTCGGGCTACCGGTGCTCGGCATCTGTCTGGGCGGCCAGCAGCTCGCGGCTGCGGTAGGTGGGCGCGTCTACCCGCGTCCGGCGGCCGAGGTCGGCTGGCTGCCGGTCGAGATCGTGCGCGACGACGAGCTGCTGCGCGAGATCTGCTCGCCGTTCTACGCCGTCGAGTGGCATGCCCAGTCCTTCACGGTGCCGGCCGAGGCGGAGGTCCTCGCCCTGCGGCCACCCGACGCCGGCGTGCAGGCTTTTCGCATAGGCCGGCGGGCGTGGGGCTTGCAGTTCCACGCCGAAGTCGACGAGAGCATCCTGCGGTTCTGGGTGCGGCGCGACAACAAGGGACTGGCGCGCCGCGATCCGGAGCTGCTGGCCCGGCTGGCCGCGTCGGTGACGCAGATCTGCGCCGACTCGCGCGTGCTCTGCCGGCAGATCGTCGAGAACTTCGTGAGGTCGTTCTAGGCGGCCGGCTCGCCTGTGGACGGCGGCGCGGCGCCCGTGAGCGGTGGTAAAGCTAGGCCGCTCGAGCGCCTCGGGTGGGCCAGACGGGCAGCAGCTTGTGGAGTCGCACCTCGGTACCGTGGTTCACCCGCAGTTCGACCCGGTCCATGAGCGCCTGCATCAAAAAGAGACCGCGGCCGGATTCGCTGTCGGGGTCGGGTGGCGTGGTGGGCAGGGACCCGAGAGCGAGTCCCGCGCCGAAGTCACGTACGATCGCCACGATCTCGTCGCTCCTTACGACGACCCGGGCATGGACGCCGCGCGGGCTGTCGGCGAAGCGCAGGGCGTTCTTGCAGGCTTCCTGGACGCAGGTCAGCAGGTCGTAGGTGACGTCCGCCGGTAGCCGGCACTTCTCGAGATAGAGCCGCAACTCGTCACGGGCTGCAGGGAGCTCTGTGATGTCGTGGGCGACGATCATCCGGCTCTCCGTGTTCATGGCCGACCCCTCTTCCACACTACGTGCCCGGCGGAGGCGCAAACCATGCGCTCGCGCCGGTTGCGCTCACGCGGCTGTCCGGCCCTGTTCTCGCTGCGGCGGGCCATTCCTTGACGACCTGCCGTTGGCGCGGGACGTACAGCTTTGGCGCGAGACCGGCAGCGCGGCCGAGTCGGCTCCTCGCGCGCGGCTCTCGCGCCACGCGAGGACGTACGCCCGGCCTGAAGTCTCGCGGGACGTGTGCCGATAGCTAAGAACGACACGAATAAGTAGTACAGAACCCATGCGGGGAGGTCTGGGAGTGAAAAGCCTGCAGTGGGCGCCACCCTCACGTCTGGTCCGGGCGCGTCACGCTCGCCGACGGCTCATCACCGCCGGCCTGTGTCCCCTGGCCCTGTGTCTGCTTGCCGGCGTCGGCGCGTTCGCCGCCCTGGCGACGGTCGCCGAGGCCTCCGTCTGGACCGCCCCGCCCGGCGCGCGCGTGTTTCCGAACACGGCGCCGCGGGCCCGGCATTCGATCAGCCTGAGCCTCGCCTGTGGCGAGTACCAGGGCTTCATCGTCGGCCTGCGCGGCTCGGCCGCGCGGCACGTGAGTGTGGCCTGGGTCGACGATCCCGGCACCGGCACGCCGACCGACCCCTTCATCGCGCAGAACGCCGTCCTCGACCAGGTCGCCTTCGTGCACATCCGGCGGCCGACGTCGGGCACCGGGGCGAAGGCCGGTCTCTACCCCGATCCCCTGCTGCCGCGCGGCTTCGCCAAGCGGATCGCCGTGCCGGCCCACAGCTCCTCGCTGTACGTGCTGTTCCACGTCCCGTACGACTCGTCCTACTCGGCGGCCGGCACGTACGCCGGCACGCTGCAGGTCACAAACGGCACTGAGAAGGTCGATCTCAGTGTCGAGCTGAAGGTGTGGGACTTCGGCTGGCCGCGTCTCAGCACGCGCACGGCGTTCCAGGTGAACTTCAACAACCTCGGCGGCAACCTGGTGCAAGACTACGCCATGCTCCAGGAGCACGGCGTCACGCCGCTCATGCCCAGGGCGGCGCCGCCCGTCACCTCTAGCGGCGCCCTCAAGACGACCACGTACTACGTCGCCACGCTGCGTCCCTATCTGGACCAGGACGGCCTCGACATGTCGAACGCCCGTATGCCGTGGCTCGGCTGGTATCCCGACTACCCCTGGAAGTTCGAGGCCGGCAACGTGCACCTGCTGAACTATCTCACCAACGTCTGTTGGCTGTACCAGGAGAACGGTTGGCAGGACAAGCTCGTGGCCTACCCCGTCGACGAGCCGACCAGCGTCGCCCAGGAACGCCTCGCCGACAGGCTCGCCCGCACCTTGCACAAGGCCAGCGCCAAGGTCGGCTTTCGCGCGAAGTTCCTGCTTACCGACGACCCGCGCCCGACGAATCTCGGTCCGATGCTCGCGGCCAACAAGTACCTCTGGAGTGACGTCGACATCTGGGCGATGCGGTACTACTACTTCTTCGGTCGTGTGCCTGTAGCGCGCAAGCTGCAGGCGAAGGGCTCGCAGATCTGGTGGTATCCGTACTGCAATCGCAACGTCGCCAACATGCCCAACTTCGTGATCGACAAGTCGCTCGCCGACGAGCGGGTGTGGGGCTGGCTCATGCAGCAGTGGCACGTCGACGGCCTGCTCTACTGGGGCGTCAATCGGTGGGGCAACGCGCGGACCGGCGCCGTCGGCTCTCGCGACCCCTATAAGGACCCGATCTCGTTCATCTGGTCCGACGGGCGCGTCTGCAACGGCGAGGCGAGCATCATCTACCCTGGCTACTATCCGCGCTACGGGCTGACCGACCGCAACGCCGTGCCGGTCTCGTCGCTGCGCCTCGAGGCGCTGCGCGACGGCCTCGCCGACAAGGAGTACCTCAAGCTCGCGACCGAGCTCGCCGGCGCCAAGGCCGTGGCGCCGATCATCAAGACCGTCACCTGGTATCCGTACCCCATCAAGTACGGCCACATCTTCAAGTTCCCGAAGTACGTGAGCTCGGCGAGCAGCTTTGGCGCGGCGCGGGCGAAACTCGCAGCGCTGATCGAGCAGGAGCAGGGCACGCAGGGGGCAGGCGGCCAGGCGGCGACGGGGCAGAGCACGCCGTAAGAAGACTCAGGGCAGCCGCAGGGCGACGACCTGGAGGTCGTCTTTGAGCTCGTCCACGAACTCGACGACGGCGCTGCGGAGGCGTTCGACGAGCAGCCGCGGGACCGGTTGCAAAACGCCGCCCAGGACCTGGATGAGCCGCTTTTCTCCGAAGAACTCCGCGCCACGGTGGGCCTCGACGACGCCGTCTGTGTAGAGCACCAGCGCGTCGCCCGGCTGCAGTGAGAAGCGCTTCGCCGGGTAGTCGCATACGAAGGCGCCCAAAGGAGTGCCGTTCTTCGCCTCGACCAGCGAGCACCCGGATGCGGAAATGTGCACGGGCGGCGGGTGGCCGGCGCTGGCCAGGACGGCCTCGCCGGTCGTCGGGTCGAGCAGCACTAGCAGTGCCGTGACGAACTGGTCTGAGATATCGGCCACCAGACTGTGCACGTTCGCGAGGATCTGATCCGGCGACGGCGTGAGCAACGCCGTGGCGCGCACGGCCACCCGCACCGTCTCTCCCAGTCCCGTCGCCCCGACGCCCTTGCCCGCCACGTCGCCGACGAAGATGAGGATCTTGCCACCGGGCAGACGAAAGACGTCGTGAAAGTCGCCGCCGACGAGGTCGCGCCGGTAGGCCGTCTCTTCGGCGACCGCCAGCTCCACGCCGGCCAGCTCGGGCAGCGGGTGGACGAAACTCTGCTGCAGGGTCAGGGCGATGCGCTTCTGGGTCGCGAAGCGGCGTGTCATCTCGTCGATGTCAAAGAGGGTCAGGACGGCCCCGTCGATGCGGTTGTCAGCGGTCTTGTAGGGGCGCAGCTGCATCTCATACCAGCGCCCCTGGTCGTCCTGCACGTCGCGCTCTTTGGGGGTCATCGTGTCGATCACTTCGGCGAGCAGGGCCTCGATGTCGGGGACGTCGATGCACAGTCGCAGGTCGGTGATGAGCCGCCCCACATCGCTGCTCATCACGTTCAGCAGGCGCCCGGCGGCGGGTGTGAAGCGCCGGATGCGCAGGTCCGTTCCGACCATGACGATGGGAAAGCTCACGCTCGTGATGAGATTACTCAGGTCGTCGCTCACCTCGCCGAGCTCGGCGTTGCGGCTGCGCAGCTCCTGATTGGTCGACTGCAGCTCCTCCTGGGTCGTCTCGAGCTCCTCGTTGATGCTCTGCATCTCCTCGCCGCTGGAGAGCATCTCCTCGTTGGCGGCGCGCAGCTCCTCGTTGGCGGCCTCCTTGTCTTCGATCACGGCCTCGAGGCGCTCCCGTGTCGCGTTCAGCTCGTCGCGCAATCGCTCGGTCGCGCTGGTCGTCGCGCCGTGCGGCGGCGCTCCGCCGTCCCGGCCTGCGCCGTCGCCTTCGGCGGTTCGTTCGACCTCCTCGAACAGGACGACATAGTGCACCTCGCCGGCTGTGGAGCTGAACGGGATGACCTTGAGGTCGATCGCCCGCCCTTCCTCGCTTCCGCCTTCGTCCAGGCGAACGCTCTTGAGCACGGCCGCGAGTCCGGTGCGCTGTGCCTCTGTCAGCGCCTCCCGCACCTGGCCGGCAAGCTCGTCACGCACCATGTCGAGCAGGTTGTGACTCGGTCGGCCCGGCCGATTCTTGAGGTAGGGCGCCGTCTCGCCGCGGAATTCGAGGATGGCCAGGTTCGAGTCGACGGTCACTCCCGCCTGGGCGACCGTGGCAAGGACGGCCCTGTCGGCCTCCTCGCGTACCGTAGGGCTGCGCCCTGCGTCGGGGAGACTCCGTGTGGAGCGCGTGCGGTCGGACCTGCCGGCCTGTTCGGCGCGCACCATCGCGGGGAAGTTGGACAGGCCTCCGGCTGAGGCGGCAGCCGACTTCTTGAAGATCTTGTGCTTCTTGTCGACGGGCTCGAAGAGCTCCGTGAAACTGCCGATCGATTCGGAGCGGCCCAGCACCAGGTAGCCGCCTGGCCGCAAGCCGTAGTGAAGGCTGGGTATGACCCATCGCTGGAGGGCTGAGCCGAGGTAGATCAGCAGGTTGCGACAGCTCACGAGGTCGAGGGTGGCAAACGGCGGGTCGTGCGTGACGTCGTGGCGGGCAAAGACGCACAGCTCGCGGATGGTCTTCACGATCTGATAGCCGCTCTCCGTGCGCGCGAAATAGCGTTGCAGCAGATCCGGGGCGACCGTGGCGGCGATGTTCTCCGCATACGATCCACGGCGCGCTCTTTCGAGGTCGGGCTCGCTGATGTCGGTGGCGAAGATCTTGACCGGCACTTCGAGGCGCTGCTCGGCCATCACCTCGCGCAGGGTGATGGCCATGCTGTAGGCCTCCTCGCCGCTCGCGCAGCCGGGCACCCAGATGCGCACGGGAGCGTCGCGACTTCTGTCTTGCAGGATGGCCGGAACGACCCGCTCGCGCAGCACGGCGAACGTCTCCGGATCGCGAAAGAACTCAGTGACCATGATCAGGATGTCGCGGTAGAGAGCCTCGACCTCGGCGGGGTCCTGCCGCAGCACGCGCACGTAACTTGCCAGGTCGGGAGTCCTGCGCACGAGCATGCGCCGGGTGATGCGGCGGCGGATCGTCGGCAGTTTGTAGGCCGAGAAATCCACGCGGAGGGCGGCGTGCAGCAGGGCGAAGACCTCGTCGAACGCGTCGGCTTCCTC
>PKYM01000285.1:7255-15535 GCA_003132645.1 Actinomycetota bacterium
ACGAAATCGACGGCCCGTGCGTCGATGGCAGTCGCGGGCATGCTCGGATACTCGGCCGTCGACGGTTCCTGGGCGAAGGTCACGCCACCCTCGGACTTGACGGCCACCAGCCCCTGCGCTCCGTCCGAGGCGGCGCCGGAGAGGATCACGCCGATCGCGCGCTCTCCCTGATCGGCCGCCAGTGAGCGCAGGAAACCGTCGATGGGGAGATGGACGCCAGGAGTCTGCCGGCGCGGCGTCAGCCTGAGCCGCCCGTCGTCGATGACGACGTCCACGCCCGGCGGGATCACATAGATGCGGTCGGCGGCAACTCGGTCGCCGTCTGCAGCCTCGGCGATGGCCATGCTCGTCTTGTCTGAGAGCAGATGCGTCAGGAGACTGGGATGCGTCGGATCGAGATGCTGCAGCAACACGAAGCCCATGCCGGTGTCGCCGGGCAGCCCTTCGAGAAGCTGCGAGAGTGCCTCGAGGCCGCCTGCCGAGGCGCCGACGCCGACCACGTACGAAGCGGTCCTTGCGGTGGTCCTGGGAGGGTCGGCGGCGGTGACACTGGGTGGCGTTCGACGGGAGGATCTCTTGCCGCTCACACACGCTCCTGAGCAAGGTGCCGGACAGTAGTTCTGTGTCTCAAGTGAAGCCGGAGGCAGGTTCTGGTTTCCTTAGTAGCATACAGTGGCGCAGTTAGAGGAGCCTACTGTTGGGCTCGCAGGAAGCGCCCCCAGCGTCGCGTCGCGCCGCTGGGCCGGGCTGACTTCGACTCTACGCGCCGGCGTCCCGCAGCGCCGCGACGACGGCACGAAAGGCGCGCACGTGCTGTTCGGCCAGCGTCAAGTCGAGCGCCTCGGGCCAAGTCGAGAACTTGACGATCACGGCTTCCGCCGCGAGATCGATGTAGAGCGACTGACCGTAGATGCCCGAACCGAGCAGCACCGCCCGCGAGGGAAACGGCGCCCACCACTGGTTGCGGTACAGTCCGCCGGGGAAGCGCTCCGCCTGAGGAGCGCCGGCAAAGGCGGCGCGCGTCTCGTCGTCGCCGCGCCAGGAGTCGTCGATCCAGCTCGCCGGGATGACCCGGCGGCCCGAGCTGCGGCCCCGCGCGACGTAGCACTGGCCGAACCGGGCGAGGTCGCGCAGGGTCACCGAGATGCCGCCGTCGGTCACGGGGTGTCCGTGGCCGTCGACTGTGACTTCGGCGTCGTGCCGCGCGCCGATCCGCGCCCAGAGGTCGCGGCTCAGCAGATCGGCGAAGCGCGCTTGGCCGGCCGTCTCGATGATCCAGCCGAGAAGGTCGGTGAGGATTGAGCGGTAGTCGAACGGTCCCCCGTGGGGCTCCTTGTTTTCGAGGCCGGCGATGTAGGAGTAGAGGTCGTCGGCCGTCTGCGGGTCGGTCTGCGGCCGCCAGCCCGCCACCTGCTCGTACTGGCGCACCTCGGCTTTCAGGTCGGCGTAGTCTTCGCTGAAACGCGTCCCGGTCCTCATGTCCAGGACGTTGCGCAACCGGGCGCCGTCCCAGCTCGTTCCGGCGAGCTCCGGCACGTAGCCGGTCACGAGCCCGGCCGGGTCGAGCTCGCCGCGCGCGATCATGATGCCGGCGAGCGTGCCGGTGATGGATTTGGAGACGGATTGCAGAAGGTGCGGCGTGGCGGGCGTCATGTCGTTGAAGTACTTCTCGACGACCACCCGCTTGCGGTGGAGGACCAGGAAGGCGTCGGTGTAGGTCGCCGTCAGCAGGGCGGCGAGTGTCGTGGTCTTGCCATCCGCCGCGGCGAATCGCAGGTCGTCGAGGTCGCGCGTCTCGCGCGGCAGACGAGTGACGGGCCCGGTCCCTCTGTCGATGCGCGCGGTCGGCACCAGCTCGCGCAGGTGCTGGAAGGCCCAGCGGTTGAAGGGGGGGTCCTGCCAGTTGGCGAGCGTCACCAACCTGTCGGGCGTCGGTCGGCCCCCTGGCATGAGGCCGAGCTCTGCGGCGGTCTGCGGCTGCGCTTGGCGTGCCATGCTGCTCCCCTTGGTCGGGCCGCCCCCGTCCTTGGCCTCTGGGGCCTTGCGGAACCGGGTCGAGGCGTCGTGCGGCGGTCGCCTCGAGCTCGTGCGGCGCTGTGGCGTGAGGCTACACCTTGACCGGCGCGTCAAGAATCCCCCGGATGGGTGAGTGACGCCCGCTGACGACCGGCTATCCTGATGCAGGCCGAGTGACGATCGGCGCGAGGCCGAGAGTGACGATCGGCGCGAGGCCCGGAGTGACGATAGACTGAGAAGGCTCGCACTGCCTTCCTCATTCTCGTATCCGATATCATCGGCCCATGGGGCAGTCGGCCGTAAACCGGGTCATCGTGGTCGCGGGCAGGCGTTTCCGCGCGCGCCGCATGGCACGTTTTTCCCGGGTGCTCGATGGGCTCAACGGAAAGCGGATCCTCGATATCGGTGGCTCCGAAAGGTTCTGGCGAGAGTGGCCGGGCGCCGACGTCACGCTGCTCAACGTGCACTTCATCGATGTGGCGCAACGGCCGCGCATCCAAGCGGACGCTACCAACACTGGTCTTTGCGACGACGTTTACGACATCGCCTTCTCCAATAGCGTGGTGGAACACCTGGGAAGCTGGGAACGGCAGGAGGCCTTCGCTCGCGAGGTATCGCGAGTGGCGCCGGCCTATTGGGTCCAGACGCCGGCTCGCGGTTTCCCTGTCGACCCGCACCTGATGGCGGCGTTCGTCCACTGGCTGCCCAAACGCTGGCAGCACCGTCTCGTGCGCTTCACGCCCTGGGCTCTGCTCCGCGGCCCCGACCCTGAGCTGCGCCGCCGAGTCGTCGATGAACTGCGACTCCTGACCGCGGGCGAGGTCCGGCGGCTGTTTCCGGACGCGACGATCGAGCGCGAGCGGGTGCTGGGTCTTACGAAGTCGTACGTTGCCTACCGGCTTGAGCACGGCGTCGGGCGGGGTGCCTACGACGCATAGAGGCGCCCCGCCACCAGTACCAAGGATGGGTCAGCCCGTTCGGCTCCCGTAGTACACAGCGCCAAGTAGTCGCTCAGAATGCGGACCGTGCCGGGGGCGTCGTTCGTCGTTACGGGGCGTTGCCCCCGGTCGTCGTCGCCAGGATGTCGCCGGCTCCGCCGGCCGCCCAGCCCTGCGTCGGGCTGACGAAGCTCAGGGCGTCGAGGGGCACGGAGTCGAGGTCGTTGGGTATCAGCTGCTTGGTCCACGTGGCGCCGCCGTCGGTCGTGTGGATGATGTAGCCGCCACCGACCGCCCACCCGTGCGTGGCGTTGACGAAGACCACATCGCTGAGATCCGTCTCGTCGTACAGCGGCCAGAGCTTCTGCCCGACCCTCGTCCAGGTTTGTCCGCCGTTCGTGGTGCGCCAGATCTCCGCGTTGTCTTCGTCGTAGCCCACGGCGACGGCGTGCTCGGCGTCGGTGCAGGCGACGCTGGTCAGCGTGGCGTCGTCCTCCATGCTGGTGTAGTGCGGCGAGAAGTCGAGCTGCTGGGTCCAGGTGGTGCCGCCGTCGGTCGTATGCATGATCACGGTCTGGTTGTATCCGGCGTCGGAGCCCTGGGTCTCGCCCACCGCCCAGCCGTGCTGCGCATCGGCGAAGGCGACCGCGCTGAAGGCGACCCCAGGGGTGGTGGTGTTCGAGTCGAAGGTCGAGGCGTACTGCGTCGTCCAGTCCTGGCCGCCGTCCGTGGTGTGCAGGATGACGCCGCTGCTGTAGTCGTCTGGGGTGAAGGTCTGGCCGGTCGCCCAGCCGTTTTGGACGTCAGTGAAGGTCACGCCGGTGAGGTCGTAGCCTGTGCCTGAGGTCTGCGGCGCCCAGGTGGCGCCGCCGTCTGAGGTGTGGCGGATGGTGCCCTGGTCACCGACGGCCCAGCCCTCTGTGGCGTCGCTGAAGTGCACGGCGCTTAAGTCCTCGGTGGTGCCGGATGTCTGCGCCGTCCAGATGGCGCCGCCGTTCGTGGTGGCGAGGATCTCGCCGCCGCTGCCGGCCGCCCAGCCGGTCGTGGCGCTGACGAACTGCAGCGCGGCGAGGCTGCCCTGGTAGTTGTCGGCCGCGGTACTGCTGGGCTGCCAGGTGGCGCCGCCGTCGGTGGTGCGGTTGAGGCCGCCGGCGAAGGGCTCGGGGTAGACCGGACTGGTGCCGATGGCGGCGCTCGCCGGCCCGAACGCGATCACCCAGGCGGCAAACGGNNGAGGGCCGGTCGAGTCGAGCGAGTTGACGGTCGGTCCGATCGCGAGCTGCGTGGTCCAGTGAGCGCCGCCGTCGGTGGTGTGGACGATCCCCTTGGTACCGCCGACCCAACCGTTCTGCAGGCTGGTGAACGAGACCCGGCCGACGCGCTTCAGGGCGCCGGTCTTGAGGCGCTGCCAGGTTGCGCCGCCGTCGAGGCTGCGCAGCAGCACGTCGCCGGCGGCGGCATACACGCGCCGCACGGTGAGCGCCTGCACGTCGTACATCTTGGCGTGGTTTCTCATCGTGTGCACGGCCCAGTGAAGGCCGCCGTCTGCGGTCTGCAGCACGGCGTTGCCCGCGGTCGCCCAGCCCACCTTAGTGGTGGCGAAGCTGACGTCGTTGATGCCGCCGACCCGCGCCACCCGGACGCGCGTCCAGCTGCGGCCGCCGTTGGTGGTGCGGTAGACGATGACCGTGCCCTTTGTGCTCGCCGGGTAGCCGACCGCCCAGCCGTGCTGGGTGCCGACGAAGGTGATGGCCTTAAAGGAGACGTTGTGGCGGGCCTCGACGGTGAGCCTGGCGCCGCCGTCTGAGGTGTGGAAGATGTCGCCGCCGCTGATCAGCCAGCCGTGCGAGGCGTCGAGGAAGTAGCCGCCGGAGTAAGCGTTGCCCTGTGGCAGCGGGTTCTGCCACTGCCAGGCGCCGTTGCCGGTGGAAAGGGCCGAAGCGGGACCCGCCGTAAGCAGGAAGACGACGAAGCAGATCGTGATCGATCCGCTGGCGAGCGCAAGCAGACGGCGTCTCATCAGAGCCCCCCTGTCACGGTACGACGACAATGACACTATACGCTTCTCAGCAGCCTTGTGCCGTCACTGCCGCCGATAGTGTCCGGGCGTGCCGGTGGTCGGAACGCAGCAGGTCGTCGGGACGAAGCCGCCGAGACGGTGCACGACTACATCTTCGCCGAGCAGCTCTAGCGGAGTTCGACAGACGTATGACAAACGCGCATCGCTGGCAAGGATGGGGAAGAGGCGAACCCGGATCTTACTGGGCTTTCTTGGAGCCGACGCTCGGAATCGAACCGAGGACCCCATCATTACGAGTGCCTTGCGTCGCCTGCGCATGCTCAACCATGCCATGGCAAAATGTGCCGATGTG
Source organism: Actinomycetota bacterium (assembly GCA_003132645.1). GTDB lineage: Bacteria > Actinomycetota > Thermoleophilia > UBA2241 > UBA2241 > Bog-752. The sequence continues at coordinate 12,582 of PKYM01000285.1, forward strand.
CAGGGCATTCCGTTTTCGCCTCTCGGCGCCCCGCCGGGAAAGTAACAGACGATTAACAGACGGCGGACGTCGCCGGCGGCTCGGGCCATCGCTTGACGGCCCCGCGAGCGGTGGTAGTCTGTCGGTGTCAAGGTAGCGTCTGAAAGAGGGTTCCCCACTTGGTCATCCCGCCGCAGGGCCCGTGGTGCAGCAAGGTATACTCGCCGTGGCCGGCTCGCCATGACGCTGCCTTGACACCAACGCCCTCTGACGGGCCGGCCGCCCTCTCTTCTGCGCTGCCCCCTTCGATGAACTGGAGGCCAGCGTGAACAAGCACGAACCCCGCCCCAGCAACCCGCGCCAGACGCGCATTCACCCCGCCAGCATCGCGGACAAGCCGACCGTGATGGGCACTCCCGATCTTATGGACGTGCTGCAGGTCGGCGAGGACGAGATCCAGAAGCTCGTCTCGAGCGGGCGGCTTCGGCCACTCGCCTACTCGCCCCAGCGAATCAAAGTCTGGCAAGGCGAGGTCGTCGCATTCCTCAAGCGCGAGACGGGCGCCTCCGAGCCGGCGAAAGGAGGCCGCCAAGAGCGCACTGAGGGTCCTGATTAGCCGATCACTAGGGGGAACCATGCAGACAGAACTTGAACTGATCCAACCCACCCGCCGACACTCGCCCGAGGATCCCCACCTGGCACCGCGGGTGGTGAAGACCTGTCCGAGCGGTGAGGCGCCCTGGTCCGGGCGCGCGTACCACCTCGGGGTCGGCTACGACAGCGACGCCGAACGCGCGGCGCTCTACTCGTTCTTCACGCACCATCCCACGCCGCTGTGCGAGCGGTCCCGGCGCAATCGCCCGCGACACGTCCGGGAGATGGTCGCGGCGCTCGGCTGGAGGCCAACCGCCGACGAAGAGGCGCTGATCGACTCGCTGGCGGGTCTGACAACGGTGGAATCCGTCCGGGGCGCCTGCTAAAGTACTAGCCATCGTCAGACCAAGTCACGAAGGCCCGCCGCACACGCTTCCGGCGGGCCTTCGGCGTTCTAGGGCCGCTCAGATCATCGCCGACAAGCGCTCGCGCATCGCTGCCGTCTCGGCGTCCGCCCGCTCGACGAGATCGGGGAAGTGCTTCGTGATCGCCTTGAGCAGATCCTCGCTGATCTTGGTGCAGCGCCAGGCCAGGCCCGGCGAGGCGTCGCGTCCGAGCCGCTCGAGCTCGGCGGCGAGCCAGAAAGCGCTGGCGACGGCCTGCGCGACCTGCTCATCGGGATCGGCACCTGCAACGGGCGGGTCGATGCCGGCGAAGACCTCCGACTTGCGGGCACGGTAGGCGGCCTGCCTACAGCGCGCCGAGCAGTAGCGCATGGGCGGGCCGGTCGGGCGGAGAGGGGCGTTGCAGACGATGCAAGTTGTGCGGGACATGATGGCCTCCAGTCGGGTTGCGATTCTGGCATCTCAAGTGTGACACGTCCGTCACCCGCGACTTCGTGACGCGTCACCGGCAGAACCCGTAACCCGAACTCCAGTAGTGGGCGTGGGGCCGTTCTCAAGGCGGCAGGGTTGCACGTATAGCCTCCCAGTGATGCGACCCCCTACCCCCACTCTGCGCACAACAGGCGGGTCTTCGTGGCCTTGGCGGCGGGCTTCTTCGCGTCAGCCTTGGCGGACTTGGGCTTGCGAGCGATCTTCGAGGTGAGAGCGATGGTGGTCATGGTGTCCTCCTGAACTGATAGTACGTTCCTGACGATAGAAGTAGACGTCACATCGGTGCCTCGCGATAACCCCCGAACAGCCCGAAGCGTGGTCCGAAGTGTTCACGGGGAGGGGCGGCGAGCCTGAGCTTGAGCGTGTTAATATCAGAGCTTGGACGCGACGACGCCTTAGACGGCGTCCTGTGGCGCGAGACTTGCGACGTCGCGGCCTTTCTCACACTCCGACCCGGTGGTAGCCTTCGCGCCACAACCGCGCTACACACTTCGGGGGTGGCCATGGCTATACCGGACTACCAATCGTTGATGCGGCCCGTGCTTACGGCGTTCGATGACGGAGCCGTGCACCGTGGCTCCGACGCTGTGCAGAAGGTGGCGGCTGTTCTGCACCTGAGCGCCGATGACCTCGCTGAAATGCTTCCCAGCGGCACGGCGCCGACCTTCTCCAACCGCGCCCACTGGTGTCTCACGTATTTGACCTTGGCGGCCCTGCTTCATCGCCCTCAGAAGGCGCACTACCAGATAACGGATTTGGGGAGAACCGCCCTCGATTCCGGCCCGGAACGCATGACCGTGAGCTACCTGACCCAGTTTCCGGAGTACCAGGCGTACCAGGCAAAGAAGGCGTCGGCCAAGGCGGCGCTACAGGGCGGGGCGGGCGACATACCTGACAGCGAAGCCACCCGTCTGAGCAGATGGAAGCGGGCTACGTAACGCTCCGTGCGGACCTCGGGCAGGCGCTACTTGAGCAGGTTCTCGCGTGCTCACCTGCCTTCTTCGAGCAGCTTGTCGTGGACCTCTTGGTGGCCATGGGCTACGGCGGGTCCAGAGCGGATGCAGGCAAGGCCGTTGGGCACAGCGGTGACGGCGGGATTGATGGCGTCATCAAAGAGGACCGCTTGGGCCTAGAAGAGGTTTGCATCCAGGCCAAGCGCCTGGCTGGCGGAAGCATCGGACGAGATACCGTTCAGGCGTTCGCGGGGTCACTTGAGGGCCACAAGGCTCGTAAGGGTGTGTTCATTACGACGGCCCAGTTCTCCGCACACGCCGTCGACTACGTGAAGCAGATTGAGAAGCACATCGTCCTGATTGATGGGCAGCGTCTCACCGAGCTGATGATGGACTACGGCATCGGCGTGACGGATGTGGTCGCTTATACGGTTCAGCGTCTCGACGCGGATTACTTCGAGGAGGCGCAGTAGTGGCGGCCGACAACGTCCTCTACTGCGGCGACAACTTGGGGCCGGCTGTTCGGTGGCTA
>PKYM01000202.1 GCA_003132645.1 Actinomycetota bacterium
GCTCGCCCTACGGCTACGGCTCGGGTGGCTCGTCGTCTGGTACCCTCCCCGGCGGATCGGGCGGCCCGCCGGACGTCTCCTCGATAGCCGCCCAAGTCGATCCCGGCTTGGTCGACATCAACGCCACCGTGGGCGATCAGGGCGAGCACACGACAGCAACGGGGATCGTCCTGACTCCCTCGGACTTGGTGCTGACGAACAACCACGTGATCGACGGCGCCACCATGATCAGCGCCGCCGATGTGGGCAACGGCAAGACCTACCGGGCGACCGTCGTCGGCTATGACCGTAGCGAGGACATCGCCGTCATCCAGCTGAGCGGCGCCTCGGGACTCAAGACGACCGCGTTCGGCAGTTCCTCCGAAGTCGCGGTCGGCCAGGCGGTCGTGGCGATCGGCAACGCCGGTGGCGTCGGCGGCACGCCGAGCGCAGCCGGGGGCTCGGTGGTCGCGCTGAATCAGCAGATCGTCGCCAGAGACGAGAGCGGCGCCAGCTCCGAGCGGCTCAGCGGCCTGATCGAGGTCAACGCCGACGTGCAGCCCGGCGACTCCGGCGGCCCGCTGGTGAGCAGCGCCGGGAAGGTGATCGGCGTCGATACCGCCGCCTCGGCAGGTTTCTCGTTTCACTCAAGCGGTGGCCAAGACTATGCCATCCCCATCAACCAAGCCTTGGCGATCGCCGCGCAGATCGAGAACGGTCACTTTTCGGCCACCATACACATCGGTCCAACCGCGTTCCTGGGAGTCGAACTGTCGCCGGCGACCTCCCGGGCAACCATCGTCGGCGTGCTCCCCGGCTCCCCGGCCGCCAAGGCGGGGCTGGGCTCCGGTGACGTGATTACCTCGCTGGCCGGCCAGACCGTCGACTCGCAGGCGGCGCTCATCTCGCTGCTGGATCGCTACCGGCCTGGAGAGCAGCTGAGGCTGGGCTGGAGCGATCGGTCGGGCCAGCGACACACCGCCACCGTGCAACTGGCCGCCGGGCCAGCGCACTAGAAGGACGACTCTGTCCTCACCACAGTGAAGCGCAGGGCAATGAGATCCCGCCGGGCCGTCTACGCCTTCGTCGTCGCGGCGCCGTAGACGCTGCCGGCAACACCCAGTCAAGCGCCGGTTCGAGCAGGCTCACGGTCAGGTAACGGACGGTCTCCGGTATTCACATAACACCCTGACCTGTACGGCGCCTGACTCGCCTGCAAACAGCCTACGACGCCGCCGCTATGCCGACGAGACCGGGGCCATATCGCCAAGGTTGGGAACAATCAGAAGGGCGAGCCTCGCGCACATCGGAGCGCGTCGTCGCCGCAACGCCGGAGAGCGCGCCATGAGTCTGCTTGTTGCAGTCTTCAACGAGAAGTCGGACTGGTCAGGCAAGTCCATCACCTATGAAGATGCCCGACACCAGTTCATCCTCGAGGACCGCGGACCCATCGGCGCCCAGGCGCTCCTGGGCTACGACGCGCAGGGCCAGCTCGACTGGGCAGAAGAGAGCTTGCGCGAGTGGACCCAAAGAGCGGCACAGGCGGCGGCGGTAGCTCCCCAACCACCGTCTCCGTCGGCTGAGGCAGCCGCGGCGGCGCTCTGTCGCACGCGTGGAGCGCCCGGTGACGAGGCGGCGCGGCTCTCCCCGGCCCACGGCACACTAACAAGTGCGGAGGTTCTCACGCCGCCGCTCGATGCGCCTGCGCCGTCATCGTCCGAGCTGCCGGTCAGCGTGCAGCCCAGGAAGAAGGTCAGTCACACGATGGCGGGCGCGGCGAAGGCAGCGTCCGTCGGCCCCAGCCCGATGCCAGCCTCCGATGACGCCATGCCGGACCCAGTAGGGTCGAGACCCACGACTGCTTCGCACCCCGCCCTCGCGGAAGCCGGGTTCGTCTGCTCGCTGTTCGGTCTTGGCGTCCCCCTCCTCGGTGTGCTCGGGCTCATCCTCTCGATCGCCGCCCGGCGGCAGGCCCAGCAACTGGGCATGGCCAAGGGGCTCCCCACCGCCGGCATCGCCCTCGGGGCCATCAGCACGGTGGTCGGCCTGCTGCTTGTTCTCGTTGTGCTGGTCGGCTAGCGCCGTCGGCCTCACACATGGGATTCCTTTGAGCCTCCCAGCACCTCGCTGGCCACTAGGGAGATACCCATTGATCTAACCCACCGACCGCCGCAACCTGCTCGCAGCCGCCGCGGAGCGCGCGTTCTGATCTGCGACTGCCTGCCGTTATGGGTTCGCGTAAGGGGCGCTGCAGAATGAGATTGGCAGCAGGTGCGAAGAAGCGCACCTGCCCCAGTTCTCAGCGGTCGGCGAAAGCGCCCTCGTGACTCAGTTCCACCACCGGCCTGTAGTGGCACTCCACGAGGAAGCGCCGCACCCGCGCCTTGATGTGATCGCGCGCCTCGCGGAACCTGTCCAGGCGCTCGTCACCCGTCGTCTCGGTCCCTACCGGATTGTCGATCGGCCAGAACTCGCGGGCTCCCCGGCCGGGAAACAGGGGGCAGTCCTTCTCGGTGCGGCCGCACACGGTAATGACGTAGTCGAACTGCGCCTTGCCCATGAACTCCTGCAACCCCCGCGGCCGCTGCTTTGTGATGTCGATGCCGTGCTGGGCCATCACAGCGATGGCCAGGGGGTCGAGGGCGCACGGCGCCGTGCCGGCGCTGAAGGCCTCATAGGCGTCTCCCGCCAAGATGCGCAGGAAGCCTTCGGCCATCTGGCTGCGCACACTGTTGGCGCTGGAGAGAAAGAGGACCTTCTTGACC
>PKYM01000370.1 GCA_003132645.1 Actinomycetota bacterium
GCCGCCAGCTCGTCAAAGACCTGGTAGGTGGAAACGCCCCGGTCATTTGCCTGGCGGGCTTCCTCCGCACCAAGAAGGTTGCGGTACCACTGCAGGGCGCCGCCCCCGGTCTCCATCTCGCCTGCGATGATCCACTTGTCCGGGTCGATGTGGTTGAGCGCCCAGAACGGTTTTTCAGGGTCGTTGCGCAGCGTCTTGCTCGAAACGCCCACCCAGGTGGCCGTGCCGATGCACAGGTGGGCTTTGCCTTCCTGGTTTGCTCCTGAGCCGGATTGCGCTACCGCCACATCCCCGGCGCAGATCACCACCGGCGTGCCCGCCCGCAGGCCGGTCTGCTCTGCTGCCTCCGGGGTCACTTCGCCGATCACCTGCGTCGAAGGGAACGCCGGTGGCAACTTCTCCACCGGGATACCGAGCCGGGCGCAGACTTCCTCGTCCCAGGTCTTCGTCTGGGGGTTGAACAGGAAGAAAGTGCTCGCCCCGTGCCAATCNNGTGCGCTCCCACAGGTCTGGGCGCTCCTCCTTGAGCCACAGGATCTTCGGCACCACGTCCTTGGCAGTGGGCATGTTGGCGGTGTGCCGGTACATGAAAGCGCGCATGTCTTCCGATAACACGCGGTCGGCCTGCTGGACGCTGCGCACGTCCAGCCAGCTCAGCATGCGCGTCACCGGACGGCAGTTCTCGTCGACGGGCAGCAGGTTGAACATCTGCGCCGAGACGCCGACTCCCGCCACTTCGCCCGGATCGATCCCAGACTTCTGGATCACCTCGCGCGTGGTGGCTGCGACGGCTTGCCACAGCTCGTCTGGGTCCTGCTCAGCCCAATCCGACCGTGGGTAGTAGACCTCATAGGGTTGATAGGCCGATTCGACTATCCGGCCCTCGAGGTCGGTCAACACCGCTTTGTCGCCGCCGGTGCCGGTGTCGTGGGCCAGAATGTAGTGCTTTGCCATGCGCTCTACCTTTCCACCATCGGAATGCGTGCGCGACCAGGGGATGCGGCGCGACGGCCGCCCTGGGGGGGCGGGGGCCGTCGCGCCGCTCGTGCCGCCCGCCTTCGGGCAGCGGGGCGTCTGACTGAGGTCGCTGTCAGTGTGATGTTGCTTTCAGCGCTCCGGGGCCGCTGAGACCTTCTCGGGTTCGATCGCCTCGCCCGGCATCGTGAACGAGCGTTTGGTGGCGAGCATGTAGACGAAGTAGATCAGCCCGATGCCCACCATGATGGCGACGTAGATCCAGGGGTCCTTGAACGAGGAGTCACGGAAGATCGACAGTTCAAAGACGAGCCAGACGAGCGAGACGATGATAACCGGCCACTCCCAGGCTCCGAGGTTGAAGCCCCCGGGCACATGCGGGAGCTTCTTGCGTGCGCCGACGTACAGCAGGACCGTGACGAAGTAGATGATCGCCGGCATGAGGGTGGCGGCGCTGAACAGCTTGAAGAGCACGCTGGTGCTCTGCGCGAATCCGGCCAGCACGACCTCGAGGATCACACCGACCACAACCGTCGCGATGAGCGGCGTGCGGTAGGCGGTGCTGACCCGGCGCATGGCCTTCCAGCCGGGGAAGCGCTCGTCGCGGCTCATGGCCCAGGCCACGCGGCTGGCCGTGATGTAGATCACGAGGCCGCAGGCGAAGATCGAGAAGAAGACCATGACGAGGAAGATCTTGCCCACCACGGAGCCCAGCACGTGGTCGACGATGTCGGCGACCGGCGTGCCCGACGCCGTGAGCGCCGGGATGTTCCAGGTGGCCACCGTGATGGCGATCAGGAAAAGGAAGCCGAGGATGCCCGAGAGCAGCACCGACATCCACATGGCGCGGGGCACGACCTTCTCGGGCTCGTTGGTCTCCTCGGCCAGGTTGCCGCAGGCCTCGAACCCGACGATCGTGAAGGCGCCGAGCAGGAAGGCCAGCACCCAGGGGCTGTCGTGGCCGAGAGTCCCGAGGCCGAAGTACGGATGGGTGGCAGCGGCCGCGCCCCTGCTGAAGAGGTGGCCCCAGTAGAGCTTGCTGCTGATCGCGCCGACGATGAGGATGAGGATCGTGAGGCCGCCGATGCCGATCAGCTCGGTGCCCACGGCCACGTTGTTGACGCGTTCGGACCAGAGCGTGGAGAACATGATGAGCAAACACTGCACGGCGATGACCAGGCCGGTCACAAGCCAGGTGTTGGCCGTCGTGCCGGTGTAGCCGAAGAGAGCCGGAGCCACCGCTGAGGCGACCGCGTAGTCGACCGCGACCACATCCACGATGAGGAAGGCGAACATGAACCAGCCCACCAGCCAGCCGATGAGCGGGTTGGCCAGCCGCGACATCCACTGGTAGGTGTAGCCGGCGAGCGGCATGCGGCTGGCCAGCGCACCGAAGACCAGGGCCACCATGAGCTGGCCGACGATGACGATCGGCCACGTCCAGATGCCGAGCGGCCCCGACGAGTTCAGGACCGCGCCGTAGGTGGTGAAGATGCCGGTCGTGATCGAGATGAACGAAAAGCCGATGGCAAAGGATGCGAACCGATGGAGTGTGCGGTCGAAATCCTGTTTGTAGCCGAATTTGTTGAGCTCCTTGTCGGGAGCCAGCGTCGTTTCCACAGAATCTCCTGTCTTCCAAGGCACTGTCGACGGCCTCGCGGCCGCCGGTCGAAGAAGGCGGCCTTCTCAACGTTCGTTCAGAGGCTCTCCTTCAGATGCATGTATCCCCGCTTGTGCTCCGGGTCGTTCACTCTCGCGCACGTTCGCGACCATGACCGTCACGGTCGGCTTGACTCGCGCGGTGACGAACGGCTCTAGTAGCGAGCGTATGCGCGAACCGAACAACAGCCGAGGGCCAGCCGGCGCGCCGTCGTCCCGCAGTGGCGTCCCTATGCTCGCCGTCGTCGCGCTGGCCGCGCTGGCATTGATCTGGGGTTACAACTGGGTCGTGATGAAGGTCGGCTTGCGCTACTCGCAGCCGTTCACGTTCGCAGCGCTGCGCACGTTCCTTGGGGCCGCGGCGCTGCTCGCGCTGCTGCCCGT
>PKYM01000197.1:0-2835 GCA_003132645.1 Actinomycetota bacterium
CAGCTTACCGCGATCGTCGAGGGTTGCCCGGCGGGCCTCGCTTTCGATGCGAGCGCCTGCGACGCCGACCTCGCGCGCCGCCAGCTCGGCTACGGGCGCGGCGCCCGCCAGCAGATCGAAAAGGATCGCGTGACGATCCTTTCCGGCGTGCGGTATGGCCGCACTACTGGGGCGCCTATCGCCCTGGCCGTCGCCAATCGCGACGCGGAGCGCTGGCTCGAGACGATGGCCGTCGAAGCTACTGCGCGCCCCAGCGAGCCCGTACGGGTGCCGCGGCCCGGGCACGCCGACCTCACCGGCTCCCTGCTCTATGGCGCCGACGACCTGCGCGACGTGATCGAGCGCGCCAGCGCCCGCGAGACGGCGGCGCGCGTGGCCTGCGGCGCCGTCGCTCGCCGCCTGGTGGCGCTGCTCGGCTGCACGATCTACAGCCATGTCGTGGCGATCGGTGGCGTGACGGCGGACAGAGAGCCGACTGCCGAGACACTCGCCCGGGTCGACGCCGACCCGCTGCGCTGCCTCGATCCCGCCGCCAGCGAGCAGATGCGGGCGGCGGTCGCGCAGGCAGGCCAGGAGGGCGACACGCTGGGCGGCGTGTTCGAGGTCGTGGTCTTCGGCTTTCCCCCCGGCGTCGGCAGCTATGTGCAGCCCGATCGCCGCCTGAGCGCCCGCCTCGCCGCGGCGCTGCTGGGCATCCCCGCCATCAAGGGCGTCGAGATCGGCCTGGGGTTCGCCGCCGCGCGACTGCCGGGCTCCCAGGTGCACGACGAGATCGTCTGGTCGCCGGACGCCGGCTACGGCCGCGCCAGCAACCACGCCGGCGGCATCGAGGGCGGCATCTCCACCGGGCTGCCGATCGTCGTGCGCGCCGCCATGAAGCCGATCGCCACNNGCGGTGACGGCGTTGTGCCTTGCGGCCGCGTCTCTCGAACGCTTTGGGGGCGAGACGGCCGATGAGTACGTGGCCGCGGTGACGGCCTTTCGCGAGCGCCTGCGACGCTCGTGACGGGCAGTATCGCGCTGGTCGGGTTCATGGGCGCCGGCAAGACGCAGGTCGGCCGGCTCGTAGCGCGCCGGCTGGGCGTGCCGTTCGTCGACACCGACAAGGTCCTGAGCGGCCGTCACGGGACTATCGCCGCGCTCTTTGAGGAGCGCGGCGAAGAGGGCTTTCGCGAGATCGAACGGGCCGTCGTCCTGGAGCAGCTTGCGGCCGCCGAGAGCAGCGCCCGCGTGGTGGCCCTCGGCGGCGGCGCTGTCACGATCGACGACGTGCGGGAGGCGCTGAAGCGCCTCCCGCACGTCGTCTGGCTCGATGCTCCGCCCGAGGTGCTGTTCGGGCGCCTGCGGCCCGGGACGCGGCCGTTGGCGCGCGACGAGGCCCGGTTCGCGGAGCTCTACGACGAGCGCCGCCCGCTGTACGGCGAGGTGTCGACGGCCGCGGTGCGCACCGCCGGTCGCGAACGGCTCGCCTGGGTCGCCGACAGGGTGCTTGCGGCGGTCGCCGCATGAGCGCCGCGGGTGGGTCGTCCGCCGTGCTGACCGTTACCGTCAGGGCGGGTGGCGACGCCTACGACGTGCTCATCGGCGCCGGTCTTCTGGGGCGCCTCGGCGAACTCGTCGGCGGGCCTGCCACACAGGCCGTCGTAGTCTGCGACGAAAACGTCGCTCCGCTGTATCTCGAACGTGTGCTGAGCGGTCTCGTGAGTGCCGGCCGTCGGCCTTCGAGCATCGTTCTGCCGCCCGGCGAGCAGGCCAAGACGCAGGCCACCCTCGCGCTGCTCTACGACCGGCTCTACGATCTCGGTGTCGGTCGCGACGACGCGGTCGTGGCTCTGGGCGGCGGGGTGGTCGGCGACATGGCCGGGTATGCCGCGGCGACGTTCCTGCGCGGCGTCGACCTCGTCCAGGTGCCCACCACGTTGCTGGCCATGGTCGACGCGGCGGTGGGTGGCAAGGTCGCCGTCGACTATCGCGAAGGCAAGAACTACCTGGGGACGTTCTATCAGCCGCGCCTCGTGGTCGAAGACCCCGATACCCTGGCGACGCTGCCCGAGCGAGAAGTGCGGGGCGGCTGGGCCGAGGTCGTCAAGCACGGCCTGCTGGCCGGTGGTCCCACCCTCGAGTTGACCGAGTCCGGGGCGGCCCACCCGGCTCACCCGGACCCCCGCCTGCTCGAAGCCGACGTGCGTTTCAAGGCCGCCGTCGTGGGGCGTGACCCGCGCGAGATCACGGGCGCGCGCGCCATCCTCAACCTCGGGCACACGGTCGGTCACGCGATCGAAGCGGCCGGCGCCTTTGCCGGCTACTCGCACGGCGAGGCCGTCGGCCTCGGTCTGCGCGCGGCGCTGTGGCTTTCGGAGCGACTGGCGGGGCTCGACGCTCGGGAGGCCGTCCGCGGTCAGGAGCTCATCTCGGCGGTGGGGCTGCCCGAGCGGCTCACCGGCGTCGCCGCCGACGACGTGGCGCGCCTGATCGCACGCGACAAGAAGGTCGCCGCCGGGACCGCCGGGTTCGTCTTACTGGAGAGTGTCGGTCGGCCCGTCGCTGGGATGGCCGTGCCAGCCAAGTTGCAGAGCGAGGTGATCGCGTGGCTGCTGAACCGATGAGGGTGCTCTGGCTGCTGCACGGGGTGAATCTCGACATGCTCGGCCGGCGGCCGGCGAGTCACTATGGCACGATTACGCTGCCTGAACTCTGCGCGAGGGTGACTGCCCACGCGCTCCTGCGCGGCTTCGAGGTCCGCTGCTTTCAGACCAACCACGAGGGTCGGCTGATCGAACAGCTGCACGCTCTCGCCCGGGGCGACGAGGCGGTCGACGCCATCGTCATCAACCC
>PKYM01000197.1:2873-13176 GCA_003132645.1 Actinomycetota bacterium
GGGCTGGACGGGTATCTGGAGGCTGTCGACAGGCTCGCGGAGGTGGTGGGCCCATGAACGAACGTCTCGCCGCGCTGCGCCGGCTGCTTGTCGCCCGTAAGGTGGATGCCGCCCTCGTCAGCGACAGTGCCGACATCAGGTACCTGTCGGGTTTTCGTGGTGATGACGCGATCCTCGTGGTGAGCGCCGATCAGGCGCTTATCTGCGGCGACTCGCGGTTCTGGGCCCAGATCGAAGCCGAGGCGGCCGGCTTCACGCTCGTCAAGAGCGAGGGCGGCGACGTCCTGCCGGCCGACGCCCTCGCGGCCTGGGCGGCGCTGGACGGTCGCGACGAGCGCGAACGCTCGCTGGGCTTTCAAGGCGCGGTCGTATCGTATGCGGGCTACCGGCGGTTGCGCGGCCGCTTCGCCGGCCGTCTGCGCGACCTGGGTGAGGCGCTGAGTGCGCTGCGCGAAGTGAAAGACGCGGCCGAGCTGCGGCTCATGAAGACCGCGGCGGCGCTCGCCGACGCCGCCCTCGAGACGGTGGTCGCCGAGGGCCTGCTGGGCCGCAACGAAGCCGAGATCGCCTGGGCCGTAGAACAGGCGCTGCGCGCCGCCGGCGCCGAAGCTCCCGCCTTTCCGACCATCGTGGCGGCCGGGCCGCACGGCGCCTTGCCCCACGCCATCCCCGGCGACCGGGTCGTTGGCGACGGCGACCTGGTGGTGATCGACATGGGGGCGCGGCTCGACGGTTACCACAGCGACATCACGCGCACCTTCGGCGTCGGGCGGCTCGACGCCGATCAGCGCGCCGTCTACGAGATCGTCCTGCAGGCGCAGCTCGCGGGGCTCGAGGCGGCGCGCGGCGGCGTGGCTGCCCGCGCGGTCGATGCCGCCGCGCGCGACGTGATCGAGACGGCCGGCTACGGCGAGCACTTCGGCCACGGCACGGGCCACGGTGTCGGGCTCGAGATCCACGAAGGCCCGCGGGTCGGCCGGCGCAGCCGCGACCGGCTGCGTCCAGGCATGGTCGTCACGGTCGAGCCCGGCATCTATCTCGAAGGCCGCTTCGGCGTGCGCATCGAGGACACGCTGGTGGTCACCGCCGACGGCTGCGAGCGGCTCACCCTGTTTCCAAAGGAGCTGCGCATCGTCGGGTAGGAGCGTCGCCGCATCGCCTCTTGCGTGCCTGCCTTTCGTGTATCATGGTGTGCCGACTCGGGAGAAGGCTCGCAGGTGAGCCGCCCGGAGCGCATATCCCGACCCGAGCTAAAGAGAGCCTCATGGCCGAAGTAGTGTCCACCAGTCAGTTCAACAAAGGTATGGCGATCGCGATCGACGGTGAGAACTTCACCATCGTCGAGTTTCAGCACGTCAAGCCGGGCAAAGGCGGCGCCTTCGTGCGCACCAGGGTCCGTAACATCGCCACCGGAGCGGTCCTCGACAAGACCTTCCGTTCGGGCGAGAAGTTCGACCGCATCCACACGCAGTCGCAGACCATGACGTACCTGTACTCGACCGACGACGAGGTCGTGCTCATGGACCCCGAGACCTTCGAGCAGGTCACGGTGAGCCCGGAGACGGCCCGCCAGGCGCTCGACTGGGTGGTCGAAAACCAGCAGGTCCAGCTACTCTCGCTGGACGGCGTGCCGGCCAGCGTCGAGGCGCCCAATCACGTGGAGCTGGCCATCACCCAGACCGACCCAGGCCTGCGCGGCGATACCGCCCAGGGAGGCACCAAGCCGGCCACCCTCGAGACGGGGGTCATGATCCAGGTGCCGCTGTTCATCGAGGAAGGCGAGCTCGTGCGGGTCGACACGCGCACCGGCAGCTACATCACGCGCGTCTAGCGTCGGGCGAGGCCAAGGGGAGCAGGGAGAGGCGTTTTGCGAGCGAGGCGCATCGGCATCACCGACACCACCCTGCGCGACGCCCACCAGTCGCTGTGGGCCACGCGCATGCGCACCTCCGAGATGCTGCCCGTCATCGAGCTGCTCGACGAGATCGGCTTTCACTCGCTCGAATGCTGGGGCGGGGCCACCTTCGACGCCTGCCTGCGGTTCCTGGACGAAGACCCCTGGGAGCGCCTGCGCGTTCTCAGAAACCACGTCCATCGCACGCCGCTGCAGATGCTGTTGCGCGGTCAGAACCTGGTCGGCTACCGGCACTACGGCGACGACATCGTGCGCCGCTTCGTCACCAAGGCGGCCGAAAACGGCATCGACGTGTTCCGTGTCTTCGACGCTCTGAACGACACCCGCAACTTCGAGACCGCGGCGGCGGCGATCAAGGAGACAGGCAAGCACTTCCAGGCGGCCGTCGTCTACACGATCTCGCCGGTGCACTCGCTCGACCACTACATCGAGGTCGCCCGGCGACTCGTCGACATGGGCGCCGACTCCCTGTGCATCAAGGACATGGCGGCGCTGCTCTCTCCGTTCTACGCCGAGCAGCTCATCACCCGGCTCAAGAGCGAGTTCGCGGTCCCCATCCAGCTGCACTGCCACTACATCGGCGGGCTCGCCCCGATGACCTACCTCAAGGCGATCGAGGCCGGCGTCGACGTCATCGACACCGCCACCGTGCCGATGGCCTTCGGCAACTCGCAGCCGGCCACCGAGATGGTGGTGACCGCCCTGATCGGCACGCCGTACGACTCCGAGCTCGACCTCGAAAAGCTGTTCACCATCGCCAAGTACTTCGAGCGGGTGCGTCTCGAAGGCGGTTGGGACCGCGGCGTCACCTCGCTCACCCACATGCAGGTCTACTCGCATCAGGTGCCGGGCGGGATGATCTCGAACCTCGAGGGCCAGCTCAAGGAGCAGAACGCCCTCGATCGCCTGCCCGAGGTTCTCGAAGAGATCCCCGTAGTGCGCGCCGAGGTCGGCTTTCCGCCGCTCGTCACGCCGATGTCGCAGATCGTCGGCACGCAGGCGGTGCTCAACGTGCTCTCGGGCAAGCGCTGGCAGATCGTGCCCGACGAGATGAAAGCCTACCTGCGCGGCCGCTACGGCGCGGCGCCCGGACCCGTCTCGGCCGAGATCATCGAGCGGGTGCTGGGCGACGAACGACCCATATCGGTACGGCCGGCCGAACTCATCGACGAGACGCTCGACGACTTTCGCGCCGAGGTCGGCGATCTGGCGCGCGCCGACGAGGACGTTCTGTCGTACGCCCTCTTTCCGCAAACGGCGCGCACCTACCTCGAGCGCCATCACCTCGGCCCAGAGCACGACGTGTTCGGCACCGACGTGCCCGCCTACCTCACCTCGCAGATGGAGACGGCCGTGAGCAAGGCCGGCGCCGACCGCGTCAAGGACATCATCGCCATGGTCGAGGCAAGCGATCTGCAGGAGCTCATCCTCGAAGAGGGCGACGTACGCATCACGGTGCGCAAGACCGCCCCCGAGGCGTCGGTCGCGGACAACGGCACAGCCCCGGCGCCGGCGGCCGCGACCGGGCAGGCGCCCGGCCCGGGCGCCCAGAGCAACGGCTACCATCTGGTGCGCTCGCCGATGGTGGGCACCTTCTACCGCGCCTCGTCGCCTGCCATCCCGCCCTTTGTCGATGTCGGCGACGACGTCAGCACCGGCCAGACGCTCTGTATCCTCGAAGCCATGAAGCTCATGAACGAGCTGGGCTCCGATGTGAGCGGCGTCGTGCGCGAGGTGCTGGCCGACAACGGCGCCGCGGTCGAGTACGGCCAGCCGCTGTTTGCCATCGAACCCGTCTAGGGCCGAGTCCGACGGCCGTGACCGCTCGCAGACCGAGTCGCAAACAGGCGCGCCGCGATGCCGTGTTCGTGCTCTATCAGCGTGAGGTCACCGACCGTTCGCTCGAGGCGCTGCTGGCCGACCGTGCCGCCAGCGAAGGGTACGCTCCCGACGAGTTCACGGCGCGCAGTGTCGCGGGTGTGGTCGACAGTCAGCCCCGACTCGACGTCGAGCTCTCGGCGAACTCGCCGGCCTGGCCGCTGTCGCGCATCGCGCCGCTCGAACGCAGCATCCTGCGGCTCGCGCTCTGGGAGCTGCGCAGCGGCGAAACGCCGCCCGAGGTGGCCATCGACGAAGCTGTGCGCCTGGCAAAGCGCTATTCAACCGACGAGGCGGCGGGCCTGGTGAACGGCATACTCGCCGGGGCCCTGCGTACAGGCAAGCCCGGCGCGTCCGCCGGCGCCGACGAGAGCGGGGAGGCATTGTGAGCGCGACCCGACCGGGTGCCGCGCGAGACGACCGCGCGCTCGCCCGGGTCCGCGAGATCGCCACCGAGCTGCGCGACCTTGAAGAGCGCGCCGGACAGGTGGGTTCCACCGACATCGAGATGAGCCTCTTCGAGCGTGCCGCGGAGCTCGCCGACGAGGCGGCGCGGCTGCTCGAAGACACCGGGAGGGCGACGTCAAGCTCGGGCCCAGTGTCGTCAAGCTCGGGCCCAGCGTCGTGAGCGAGGACGGCCGCTCTCGCGGCGAGGGCGCGGGGGCCGACGCAGGCGCCGCGACGCGCTACCCGGAACACCTCCGCGAGCTCGTCGAGCGCTACCTCGACGAGCTCGATTTCAGCGCGGCGCCGGCGGCGCTGCCGCTCGTCTCGGCGATGCGCTACTCGCTGCTGGCCGGCGGCAAACGCATCCGTCCGGTGCTCAGCCTGGCCGTGGCTGAGCGGCTCGGCTGCCCGCCGGCGCGCGTACTGCCCTTCGCCGCCGCACTCGAGCTGATCCACACCTATTCGCTGATCCACGACGATCTGCCGGCGATCGACGACGACAGCCTGCGGCGCGGCGTGCCCACCTGCCACGTCATGTTCGGCGAAGACATCGCCATCCTCGCCGGCGACGGGCTGTTCGCCGAGGCCTTCCGGCTGATCACCGACCGTCAGCAGGGAGACGCCGCGCTCGTCGTGGCGGCGCTGTCTGAGGTCGCCTGGGCGACCGGTGTGCAGGGCATGGTCGGCGGCCAGTACATGGACGTCGCCGCGACGGCCAGTCGCGACGACGAGCTGCGCCTGTTGCACTCGCTGAAGACGGGCCGTCTGATCGAGGCGGCGGTGGCCGGGGCGGCCATCCTCTGCGGGGTGTCGGGGGCGGCGCTCGAACCCTACCGCGCCTTCGCCCGCGAGATCGGGTTGCTCTTCCAGATCGTCGACGACATCCTCGATGTCGACGGCGAGACCGTCGAGCTGGGCAAGACCGCCGGCAAGGACGCCCGGCTCGACAAGACCACCTACGTCTCGCGTTTCGGCCTCGACCGGGCGCGTGTGCTGGCGGCCGAAAGCCACGAGCGCGCCCAGGCGCGGCTGGCAGACCTCGGCGGCGACCCGGGCAGTCTCGCGGCCGTGTCCGACTACATCCGCCACCGGCGCTCGTAGCGGCCGCGCGCCGGGCTTAGCCGAACGCCGCCGTACGGTGTGGCTTCCGGGGGCGGTGGTATACTACGAAACCAATGGACCAGCTCTCGCGCATCTGCGGTCCGTCCGACCTGCACTCACTGGCTATTCCCGAGCTCCAGGCCCTCGCCGACGAGATCCGCGAGGTCATCCTGTCGTGTGTCAGCGAGGTCGGCGGCCACCTGGCGGCCAGTCTCGGCGCGGTCGAACTGACCGTGGCGCTGCACAGCGTTCTCGACAGCCCCCGCGATAAGATCATCTGGGACGTCGGCCATCAGGCCTATGCCCACAAGATCATCACCGGGCGGGCCGAGTGCTTCAACACCATCCGCCAGTACGGCGGCCTCTCAGGGTTTCCCTGCCGGCGCGAGTCCGAGCACGACGTCGTCGGCACCGGCCACGCCTCCACCTCGGTGAGCTACGGACTGGGCCTGGTCGAGGCCGCCAGGCTCTCCGGGCGCTCCGACGGCCACGTGGTCTGCGTGCTGGGCGACGGCGCCCTCACGGGTGGGGTGGCTTTCGAGGCGATGAACCAGGCCGGGCAGCTGCGCACGCCGCTGGTCGTCGTTCTAAACGACAACCAGATGTCGATCAAGCCCAACGTCGGCGGCTTTCAGCTCTACCTCAACCGCTTCCGCCTCGACCCGGGGCTCACTCGTCTGCGCGAAGACATGGAACGCACCATCGCCCGCATCCCGGCGATCGGCGCCCGGGCCTATAGTCTGGGCCGCGACGTCAAGGAGAGCATGAAGGCCTTCCTCGGTCCCGGGCTCATCTTCGAGGAGCTCGGGTTCGCTTACATCGGCGTGGTGAACGGTCACGACATCGGCGCCCTGCGCGAAGCCATGCGTCAGGCGATGGACACCCGGCGCCCAGTGCTCGTGCACGTGCGCACGGTCAAGGGCAAGGGCTACGAGCCGGCCGAAGAGCGGCCATCCGAGTTCCATGGCACGGGACCGTTCGACCGCAGCAACGGCGAGCGCAAGGCCGGCCCGCGGGGCACGACCTACACCGAGGCCTTCGGTCACGCCCTCGTGCGCGAGGCGCGCATCGACTCGAGGATCGTCGCGGTCACCGCCGCCATGACCGAGGGCACCGGCCTCGGCGGCTTCGAACGCGAGTTTCCCAGCCGCCTGTACGACGTCGGCATCGCCGAACAGCACGCGGTGGTCTTCGCGGCGGGCCTCGCGCTGGCCGGCATGAAGCCCGTCGTGGCGATCTACTCGACCTTCATGCAGCGGGCCTTCGACATGCTCGTGCAGGACATCGCCCTGCAACGCATCCCCGTGGTCTTTGCGCTCGACAGGGCGGGGCTCGTCGGCGACGACGGCCCGACCCACCACGGAGTGTTCGATCTGTCGTATCTGCGACTCATCCCCGGCCTGGTCGTCATGGCGCCATCCAGTCACGCCCAGCTCCAGCACATGTTGCACACGGCGCTGCAGCACGACGGCCCGGTAGCGCTGCGCTATCCGCGCGGGCTGGCCGCGCTGTTCGACGAGCCCAAGAAACTGGAGACCATCGCCCTGGGCACGGCCGAGGTGCTGCGCGAGGGGCGCGAGGTGGCTTTGATCGGCATCGGCACCGGCGTCGGCATCGCCCTCGGGGCGGCCGATCTGATGGGCGCCGCCGGCGTGCAGGCGACCGTCGTCGACGCGCGCTTCGTGAAGCCGCTCGACACCGCTCTCCTGGACGAGCTCGCCGCGACCCACGCGCGCATCGTCACGATCGAAGAGAACGTGCTGTGCGGCGGCTTCGGCAGCGCCGTCGCCGAGCACCTCGCCGACACCGACGTGCGGGTGCGCCGTTTCGGCCTGCCCGACCGCTTCGTCGCCCACGGCGACCGGGAGCGGTTGCTGGTCGATCTCGGCCTTACCCCCGAGGCGATCGCGGCGGCCGTCCTCGAACGCCAGCCCGGGCTCGCGCACATCTCCTGAAACGATGCGGGAGCGGCTCGACACGCTGCTCGTCGCACGCGGGCTTTTTGCCACCCGGTCCCAGGCCCGGGCCGCGGTGCTGGCCGGCGAGGTCTCGATCGGCGGGCAGCCCGCCGGCAAGCCGGGCACCATGGTCGACGAGGCCAGCGAGCTCGTCGTCGCGCAGCGCCCTCGGTATGTGTCGCGCGGCGGCGACAAGCTCGCTCACGCCCTGGATACGCTGGGCATCGATGTCGGNNGGCGCCGGCCATGTGGTCGCCGTCGATGTCGGGTACGGCCTGCTCGACTACCGGCTGCGTACGGATCCGCGGGTGACGGTGCTGGAGCGTACCAACGCCCGCCGCCTCGAGGCCGATCGTCTGCCCTTCACGCCGAGCTTCGTCACCGCCGACGTGTCGTTCATCTCCCTGCGGCTCGCCCTGGGCCCTGTGCTAGAATGCGCCCGCGTCGACTATCGGGGCCTCGTACTCGTAAAACCGCAGTTCGAAGCCGGCCGCGAGCAAGTCGGAAAGGGCGGTGTCGTGCGCGACCCGGCGGTTCATCTGCAGGTGCTCGTCGGTATCGCCTCGTGGCTGACCGAGCGCGGCGCGGCGGTGCTCGGTGTCTGCGATTCCGGCCATCCCGGGCCAAGGGGAAACGTGGAGTTCTTCATCTATTTCTGCGACGCGCGCAGCGCACTTGCCGTACGGCGCACCGACGCCGGCGAGGCGGCCCGTCGCGCGGTCGAGGCGGTCCATGCCTGAGCCGCTGCGCCGCATCGCCGTCCTCACCCACTTCGTGGCCAAGACCACCGACCGCACGTTGCGCGACCTGGCCGACGAGGCTCGCCGGCTGGGCCTCGAGCTCGTGGTACCCGCAGACGAAGCCGACAAGCACCGGTTGTCGGGCACCGACGGCTACCGGGTCGTCGACGACGACGAACTGCGGGCCGTCGACCTCTGCCTCGTGCTGGGCGGCGACGGCACCATACTGCGGGCCCTCGGTCGCATGCTCGGCAGCGGCGTACCGACCACCGGCGTCAACTTCGGCAACGTCGGCTTTCTGGCCGGCATGCACCAGGTCGACTGGCGCACCGGGCTCGAACGCATCACGAGCGGCAGCTACACGGTCATCGAGCTGCTCACGGTCGAGGCCAGGTGGAACGGCGAGCGCCAGACGGCCGTCAACGACATAGTGCTCGCCCGGGTGCGCTCGCAACGCGTGCTGCGGCTCGTCTACGAAGTGTCGGGCACGCGGGTCGGCGAGATGCTCTGCGACGGCATGATCGTCGCTTCGCCGGCGGGCTCTACGGCCTACAACCTTTCGTGCGCCGGACCACTCGTGGTCTGGGACGCCGACGCCCTCGTGCTCAACTTCATCGCCCCGCACTCGCTCGGGTTCCGGCCCCTCGTGCTGCGACCCGATCACGTCATCCGGGTGCGCAACGCCTCTCCAGTAGACGAAGCAGAGGTGCTCGCCGACGGTTCGGGTGTGGGCCGTCTGTGCTGTGGCGAGACGGTCGAGATCTCGGCCGGCGCGACCCGCGCCCGCCTGCTCGTGGAAGAGGGCGGTTCCTTCTACCACAACGTCGAAGAGAAGCTCTTCAACCGCGCCCGCCATGCATTCTGAAGGTTCCCGTCCCGGCCGGCGCGCCCATGCTTGCTGAACTCGCAATCGACGATCTGGTGCTCATCGCGGGCGCCCGGCTCGAGCTCGCCGCCGGTCTCAACGTCATCACCGGCGAGACGGGTGCCGGCAAGACGCTGCTCACCCAGGGTATCGGCCTGCTGCTCGGTCAGAAGGGCGAAGAGAGTCTGGTGCGGCCCGGTGCCGAGCAGGCCTTGGTCCAGGCCGTGTTCGACGATGACGGCGAGACGCTGTCGGTCGCGCGACGCATCACCAGGGGCGGGCGTTCGCGAGCCTACCTCGACGGTCTCGTGTCGTCGCTTGCCGTGGTCGAAGCGGCGCTGCGCGAGCGCGTCGCCTTCTACGGGCAGCTCGAGCACGCTCGTCTGCTGCAGCTCGACCGCCAGCTCGACCTGCTCGACGCCTGGGCGGACCCCGCTCTGGCGGCCCTGCTCGCCGACTACGGCGCGGCCTGGTCGGTCGCTCAGGAGCTGTCGCGCGAGCTCGACAGCCTGCGCACGGCGGGCCACGACCGCGAGCGCGAGATCGACTTTCTGCGTTTTCAGACCGACGAGATCGAGGCGGCCGCGGTCGAGCCCGGCGAAGACGAACGGCTCAAGGCCGAGCGCGAGCGTCTGCGCCACAGCGAGAAGCTGGTCGAGCGGGTGGGCGGCGCCATCGCCCTGCTCGCCGACGAATCGGCCGGCGGCGGGCTCGACGCGCTGCGCGCCGGCGAGCGCCTGGTGGCCGAAGCCGCGGGCCTCGACTCCGCGCTCGCCGACACCGCCGCGCGCCTGGCCGGCCTGACCGCCGAGACCGACGACCTGCTCGACGTCCTGCGTTCCTATCTTGACGACCTCGACGTCGACCCGACGCATCGCGACGCGGTCGAAACGCGCTACGGGCAGTTGCGCCTTCTGGCGCGCAAGTACGGTGGTTCGGCCGACGCTATCATCGCGACCGCGGCCGCGGCGAGCGAGCGTCTGCTCGCGCTCGAACGTCTCGAAGCCGACGAGTCCGACCTCGTGGCGAGGCGCGACGAGGCGCGAGCGAAGGCGCTGGCGGTGGCCGCGCGCCTCTCCGCGGCACGCGCCGCGGCGGCTCCCGAGTTCGCCGCCAGCGTGGCCGCCGAGCTCCGCGGTCTGGCCATGCCGCACGTGCGTTTCGAGGTCGAGCTTCAGCCCCGCGGCGAAGGCCCCGAGGCGCTCGGCGCGCGCGGCGCCGACGAGGCCGAGTTCGTCTTTTCGGCCAACCCCGGCGTCCCGCCGCGCCCGCTGCGCGAGACGGCCTCGGGGGGCGAGCTCTCGCGCGCCATGCTGGCCATCAAGACGCTCGTCCATCTGGGCAACGACGTGCGCACGCTGATCTTCGACGAGGTCGACACCGGCATCGGCGGCGTCAC
>PKYM01000061.1 GCA_003132645.1 Actinomycetota bacterium
CCATCACGCCGCCGAGATCGCGGTCCTCGAGGATGGCCTCGCCGGCGGCGCGCTAAACCCGCGCGACCTCAAGGCAAGGCTGGCTCGCGAGATCCTCGCGCGGCTGCGCGGCGAGGCCGCCGCCGCCCAAGCCGAGGAGCACTTCGATCGCGTCTTTCGCCGCCACGAGGTGGCCGGCGCAGCGCAGAGCCTCGTGCTCGAGCCGGCCGACATCGAGGGTGCGACTGTGTACCTGCCGGCCGTCATGGAACGCTGGTTTGCGATCAGCCGCTCCGAAGGCCGGCGGCGCATCGAGCAGGGCGGCGTGACGCTCGACGGGGCGGCGGTCACGGCCTTTTCCGTGCCCGCTGCCGAGCTCGCCGGCAGGCACCTGAAGGCCGGCAAGTCAGCGCAGGCCCAAGGCCTGGTCCGACCGGCCTGAGAAGCGCGCCGTGCCGGGCCGGGCTGGTTGGCGGCGCACACCTCCGCCGCGCTAGACTAAGGCGCGCCCCAGCGGCTCGCGGCGCACATCGCGCGCCCCATCTGTCGAGGCAAGGAGCATCTTGACCAAGCGCTCAAAGAGGCACGTGCTGCGCCGCGGTCGCACGGCGCTGCGCATGATGTCGGTGCCCACGAGGCGCATATTCCTGCTGGTCGGTCTCTCGGTCGCCCTCGCCATGCTGCAGGGCCTCGCGGTCGGCATGCTGAGCCCGGTCCTGCAGTATATCGAGTTCGGCTCTGTGAAAAGCAGCGGCCCCTACGGCACGCTGCTCCTCAACGTCTCCCACTCTCTCGGGTTGCAGGTGAGCCTGCTGACGCTGCTCGTGCTGGCGTTCATCCCGGTCATCTTTCGCGAGGTCGTCTACTTCGTCAACAACTGGGCGACCTCACGCGTGGTGCAGGGTGCCGCCACCCGCATGCGAACCAGGGGCTTCTCGGCGTTGGTCGACGGTGACCTCGCCTTCGTGGTCGGCCAGGGATTCGGCAATCTCGTCAGCACGCTGACCCTTCAAGCCCAGCGCGGCAGCCAGGCCGTGGGCCAGTTCCTGGCACAGATCTCGACAGGTCTCCTCATCCTGATGTACGTGATCGTGTTGCTCACGCTCGATTGGCGGCTGGGGCTCATGGCCGTGGCGGCGATGCTGTTCATGTCCTTTCTCGTGAGAGGCGCGGTCACCCGCTCGCGGGCGCTCGGCGCCGAAACCACCCGCCGCAACAACGAGACCTACTCGGTGATCGGCGAGCGCATCACGGCCATCCGCCTCATCAAGATGCTGGGCCAGGAGAAGGCCGAGACGCGCAAGGTCAACCAGGTGGTGCGACACCTCGCCGACGCCCAGGTGCGTATCGCCATCTTCAGCGGCGTCATCGAGGTGACTCTCGACCCGCTCAACATGCTGGTGGTGTTCGCCATCATCTACGTCGGTGTGCAGTACTTCAACGCCTCGCTTGCCACGCTCGGCATCTTCCTCTTCATCCTGCTGCAGCTCAGTCAGCTGGCCAAGAACTTCAACAGCGGCTGGCAGACGCTGGTCTCGCTCATCGACAGCCTCATCAGCGTGCGCAACGTGATCGCCAAGGCCACGGCCTCGCTGCGCATCGTCGGGGGCAGCACGCCGTTCGAAGGGGTGCGCGAAAGCATCCGTTTCGAGAACGTGAGCTTTGCCTACGGTGACGAGAAGGAGCATCTCGTCCTCAATGGCGTCGACCTCGAGATTCCGAGCCGCTCGCAGACCGCGATCGTCGGCCGCTCGGGGGGCGGCAAGTCCACGCTCGTCGACCTCATCCCTCGTCTGCGCGAGGCGACCGCGGGTGAGATCCTCTTCGACGGCCGGCGCATCCAGGAGTTCGAGCTGCACTCGCTGCGCCGCTCCATCGGTTTCATGACCCAGGACGCCCTGCTGTTCGACGACACGATCCACGCCAACCTCGTCTACGGCCTCGACCGCGAGCCCTCGAGCGACGAGGTCGAGACTGCGCTCCAGGCCGGCTACTGCTCGAGCTTCATCGCCAAGCTGCCCAACGGACTCGAAACGCGCGTCGGCGATCGCGGCGTGCGGCTGTCCGGTGGCCAGCGACAGCGCCTGGCGCTGGCCCGCGTGTTCCTGCAGGATCCTGACATCCTCATCCTCGACGAGCCGACCAGCGCCCTCGACTCGGAGTCTGAGGAGTACATCCAGAAGGCGCTCGAATCGGTGCGTCACCGCAAGACCCTGATCGTGATCGCCCACCGCCTGTCGACGATCCAGCGTTCCGACCAGATCGTCGTGCTCGACCGCGGCGTCATCGTCGAACGCGGCGTCCACCAGGAGCTGCTCGATGCTGAGGGCGCCTATCATCGACTGTTCGACCTGCAGATCTACCGCTAGGCGGTGCGCCTCTCAAATCGGCGCAGGAATCGGGCAAAGGAGGACCAGGTGGCCGGAAAGGCCGTGATTCTGGCGGGCGGCAAGGGTACCAGGCTGGCGCCCTACACGCTCGTCTTTCCGAAACCTCTCATGCCCCTGGGTGAAGAGCCGATCCTCGAGATCGTCGTGCGCCAGCTCGCGCTCCAGGGCTTCACCGAGCTCATCCTGGCGGTCGGTCACCTGGGGCAGCTCATCGAATCGTACTTCGGCGACGGCTCGCGCTTCGGGGTGCGCATCGACTACGCTCGCGAGGCGGCGCCCCTCGGCACCGCCGGGCCGCTGGCCTCGATCGCCGGTCTCGACGAGCCCTTTCTGGTGATGAACGGCGACATCCTCACCACCCTGCACTACGACGCCTTTCTCGAGGGCCATGCGGCTTCCGGGGCTGCCGCCAGCGTGGCCACGATCAGCCGCACCTACACGGTCGATTTCGGCGTCGTGCAGACCGAGGGCGAGCAGATCGTCGGGTACGTCGAAAAACCCTCCAGCACGAGCTCGGTCAGCATGGGCATCAACGCCTTCTCACCCGCCGCACTGTCCCACCTGCAAGCCGGGGAACGGCTCGACATGCCCGACCTGCTGCTGCGACTCATCGCCGCCGGAGAGGCTGTCAGGGCCGTGCCTTTCGACGGCCGCTGGCTCGACATCGGGCGTCACGACGATTTCGCCACGGCGCAGCGGGAGTACGCCGCACACAGGCGCGAGTTCCTCGATGACGGCCGCTGAGGCGCCCGCCGGCGCGCGTCTGGTCGTCACCGGCGCCGCCGGGTTTCTCGGCGCCCGGGTGATGGCGGCGGCGCGCCGAGCCGGGTTCGACGCCCTGGGAGTGGTGCGCGACTGCGAGCTGGGCGAGGCCGCGACCGGCGACGGCATCGAAGTCCTCGACTGGACCGACGAGCAGGCGCGCCGGCGCCTGTTCGAGCGCGCTGCGGCGACCGTCATCGTGCACTGCGCCGGTCACAACGGTCGTTTTGGCGGCGCCCCCGACGCGGCCGTCCTGCAAGCCGCCAACGTCGAGCTCACGGGCGCCCTTCTCGACACTGTGGCCGCCCTGCGGTCGCGCCCGTCGGCGGTCGGCTCGCATCGGGCGGTCGGCTCGGGCCCGGCGGTGGTCGTGCTCAGCTCGGCGTCGGTCTACGGCCTGCAGCCGCCGGTGCCGACGCCCGAGGCGGCGCCGCTGGCGCCGGTCGGCGCCTACGCGGCCTCAAAGCTCGCCGCCGAGGAGGTCTGCCGGGCGGCCGCGTCTTGCGGGCTGCACGTCGTCATCGGACGGCCCTTCAACGTCATCGGCCCGGGGGAGCCGCCGGGCTCGGTGACCGCGACCCTGACTTCTCAAGCGCTGCTCGCGCCGCGTGGTGGCCGGGCGGCCGTGCGCCTGCGCGAGACCGTCTCGGTACGCGACTTCGTCGATGCCGATGACGTCGCCGAGGCACTCGTGGCTTTGGGCTGCGCGGGTGAGACGGGGGCGGCCTACAACATCTGCTCGGGCCGCGGCGTCTCGGTCGCCGAGCTCGTGCGGCGCGCCTCGACAGTCTGGCAGCGCGAGTTCGACCTGAGCGTCGCCGAGCCCCAGGCCGCGGGCACCGTCTCGATCGGCGACCCCGCGGCCCTGCTGGCGCTCGGCTGGCGGGCTCGGCGCACGCTCGACGACAGCCTCGCCGCCATCGCTGCGCAGGCCGAAGGGCCGGTGGTCCCGTGAAGATCGCCGTCTGCGGCATCAATCCGAAAAGCATCCACTTTCGTGTCTATCTCGACTTCCTCGTCGCCCAGGGCCACGACGTCACCGTCATCACCGACACCCGGACGGTCGAGGCGGCGGTGAAGGTGCTCGATTTCGCGCGGCCCATCCGCGGCCGCCGCGCCATGCCCCCGGGCATGGCCTTTCTCGTGCTGCTCTGGCGGTTGCGGCGGGCGCTGCACAGCCGCCGCTTTGACGTGCTCGACATCATGCAGGTGACGCCCGCCGGCGTCTACGCGGCCTGGTTGTGGCGGGGCCCGCTGGTGCTCGACTTCTGGGGCTCCGACATCATGCGTCTCGACCAGCGTCCCTGGCTTGTGCGGCTGCTCATGCGGCGGGTGGTCGCCAAGGCGGATTGCATCCACTCGGTCTCGCGCCAGATGACCGCGGCGCTCGCCTCCCGCGGCGCTCGCAAAGCGACGATCGAGACCTTCCAGTACGGCGTCGATCTTGCCGCCTTTAGGTTTGCCCTCGGGGAGCGGCGCGCGGAGACCGTCGTCTGGTCGCGTGGCCTGCGCGAGTTCTATCGTCTCGAAACGATGCTGCGGGCCTGGCCCGCGGTGCTGGCCCGCCGTCCGCGGGCCCGCTTCGTCGTCACGCAGCACGACGCCAGCATCGACCGCTGGAAGGCGCTCGCCGACGAGCTCGGCATAGCCGACAGCGTGGCCTTCGTCGGTCGCGTCTCGCACGAGGAGCTTGCCGAGACTCTGCGGAGGGCGGCGGTCTGGGTCTCGATCCCGCCCTCCGACGGCGCTCCGCTGTCGTTGCTCGAAGCGATGGCGAGCGGCGCGCTGCCGGTCGTGTCCGACCTGGAGTCGGTGCGTGAGTGGGTCGACCCGGAGCGCGCCGTCTTTGTGGGGACCGTCGACGCCGAGCACGTCGCCGACGCCGTTGTGCGCGGTCTCGAACTGGCCGGAGACGGCGCTCACGCGGCAGCCAACCGGCGGGTCGTCGAGGAACGCGGCGACCGCAGACTGAACCTGCCGCGGTGGGAGCGTCTGCTGATGCGCGCTGCCTCGCATACGGTCTAGAATGTCCGGCGACAAGAGCGGCCCCCGTCAGGGCCGCCGCGACGAAGGGCAGCGAGGCATGGACCTGAGCGGCAAGAGGGTGCTCGTCACGGGCGCCGACGGCTTCATCGGCAGCCATCTGACCGAGGTTCTCGTGGCACAGGGCTGTGCCGTGCGCGCCTTCGTCTACTACAACTCGTTCAACTCCTGGGGATGGCTCGACACCCTGCCCGACGAGCAGCGACGCGAGCTCGACGTGTTCGCCGGCGATATCCGTGACGGCAACGGCGTGCGCAAGGCCATGGAGGACATCGACGTCGTGCTGCACCTGGCGGCACTGATCGGCATCCCGTTCTCGTACCACTCCCCCGACGCCTACGTCGACACCAACGTGAAGGGCACCCTCAACGTGCTCATGGCGGCCCGCGACAGGGACATCGAGCGAGTCCTCGTGACGTCCACCTCAGAGGTCTACGGCACGGCGCGTTACGTGCCCATCGACGAGTCGCACCCCATGCAGGGGCAGTCGCCCTACTCGGCGACCAAGATCGGCGCCGACCGCATCGCCGAGTCGTTCTACCGGGCCTTCGACCTGCCCGTCGTGATCGCGCGGCCCTTCAACACCTACGGCCCGCGCCAGTCGGCCCGGGCGATCATCCCCACGGTCATCACCCAGCTGCTGAGCGGCTCTGAGGAGATACGGATCGGGGCCCTCACGCCGACCCGCGACTTCACCTTCGTGGGGGACACGGCCCGCGGCCTGGCGGCTCTGGCCGCCTGTCCGGCGGCGGTCGGTCGCGAGGTGAACCTGGGTTCGGGAGCCGAGATCGCCGTGGGGCGGCTGGCTGAACTTCTCATCGAGCTCGTCAATCCGGCGGCGCGCCTGGTCGGCGACGAGCAGCGCTTGCGGCCCGAAAAGAGCGAGGTCGACCGTTTGCTGTGCGACCCGGGGCTGGCCCGCGAGCTGACCGGCTGGCACGCCGAAGTCCCGCTACGTGAGGGTCTCAGGCGGACGCTCGAGTGGTTTCGCGACGAAGCCAATCTCGGCCGCTACAAGGCCGACATCTACAACATCTGAGACGGCGCTCGAAGCGGCGTGCGCTCGCGAGCGCTGGCGAGCGTGCCGCGCCGGCGCACGGCAGTCTCACAATCGAGGCGAAATGAGGTTGACTCGCGAGAAACGCCGGGTATACTCCTTTAACCCCCAGGGCAGTCTGCTCTTGTCGCTTTCTGGCATGAAGACCAAGGGGGTACGTGCTCTTGACACGGCGCGGTAGTCTGCGTAAGCTATAAAGTCCCAACAAGGGGATTGTCCTGACGCAGTCAACACCCAGAACGCGGGGAGTCGAGCGGTAACGGATCACAGTATCCGTGTCTCACTCATCTGAGGCGACCGACGACTGAAGGCCCCGGCTCCTGGGGCCATGTTTGTGTCAAGGGTCAACCAAGTGCCTACGTGGCACGCGGTCTTTGAAAACTGAACAGCGTGGAAGCCGGTTCGGCCCGAGTCTCGGGTCTGGGCCGGCGGACGCCAGTGCGCCTGAAGCACCGCAAGGTGCCAACAGGCCCATAAACAATACCCCGTCATGCGGTTCGAGCATTGCTGCTCTACCGGTCCTTCGGGACCGGCAACCGGCCGCACGACAACAAGGCATATCCTGCCTTGTCTTTGAGAGCACAAGCTCTCTCCCAACGTTTGTTCCGCGGCCTTCGGGTCGCGTGCTCAAAGTTGTCTCGGAGAGTTTGATCCTGGCTCAGGACGAACGCTGGCGGCGTGCTTAACACATGCAAGTCGAGCGGAAAGGCCCCTTCGGGGGTACTCGAGCGGCGAACGGGTGAGTAACACGTGGGTAACCTGCCCCAAAGACCGGGATAACGTTCCGAAAGGGATGCTAATACCGGATGTGGTGCAGCCTGCCAAGCGGGCTGTACTAAAGGTAGCTTCGGCTTCCGCTTTGGGATGGGCCCGCGCAGCATTAGCTTGTTGGTGAGGTAACGGCTCACCAAGGCGACGATGCTTAGCTGGTCTGAGAGGACGATCAGCCACACTGGGACTGAGACACGGCCCAGACTCCTACGGGAGGCAGCAGTGGGGAATCTT
>PKYM01000294.1 GCA_003132645.1 Actinomycetota bacterium
GCGCTCTACGCCGCCAACTGCTCGGGCTGCCACGGCGATCACGGCCAGGGCCTGATCGGCCCCAGCCAGCAGGCCGACGCGTTCCCCGGCCTGGTCGCCGGCATGGTCGTCCGCGGCGGCATCCAGATGCCGGCCTTCCCGCAGTTCACGCCGGCGCAGGTCGCCGCCGTGTCGACTTTCGTGGCCACCCAGATCGCAGCGCCGGCGGCGCGCACTGCCACCGTGGCCGACGGCGGCGTGCTGTTTCGCCTCTACTGTTCGGGCTGCCACGGCTCGACCGGCCGCTTCGGCTCGGTGAGCCAGGGCCGAAACCCTCCCTCGCTGGCCGACTACCCCGCCGCCGAGGCGCTCGCCGCCATGATCATCGGACGCAGCAACATGCCGGTCTTTGCCGGCACNNGGCTGGGGGCTCGGCTACCTGGGACCGGTCACCGAGGGTCTGGCCGCCTTCTTCGGCCTCTGTGCCCTGCTCGTGGCGGCCGTGTGGCTGGCCTGGGGCAAGGGCGGCGTGGGATCCGACCTCGACGCCGGGTCTGACGGCGACGCCGGGTCCGACGGCCCCACCACCACCGGCGGCCCCGTCGCGCCGCGCCCGCCGGGCGCGGGTTGGCCGGCCGCACTCGGGCTGCTGGTGGCCATTGGCGGCTCGTGCGGCTTTGTCGCCTTCTTCATCGCCGGCAACGACTCGCAACGGATCGGCGGGACGCTGGCGCTGGCTTTCCTGGGACTCGGCTTCGCGCTGGCCTACTGGGGCCGCGACCTGACGAGCGACGAGGTCGTGGTGGGCAGCTATCCGCTGCCCCCGGGGTCGGCCGTAGCGGTAGCGGGCACGACCGGCATGCCTGCGGCGGGCATGACCGGCATGGCTGCGGCGGGTACGACCGGCCAATCGGGCGTGTCGGCCACGACAAGCGACTCGCCGGCGACCGGCGGATCGGGCGGCCTGGTCGGCGACTCGGCCTCGGCCGAAGTACCGGCGGCGCTCGGCGACGAGCTCGCCCGCAGCGCCGCCGTGCTCACGCGCCGCAAGTTCCTGACGACGCTGCTGGTCGGCGCCGCCGGCGTGCTCGGGCTCAGCCAGCTCGTGCTGCTGGCTTCGCTCGGCCCCAGGTCGCGCGGCCTGCGTTCGACCGCCTGGAAGCCGGGCGCCCGCCTGGTGACCTTCGACGGGCGCCCCATCACCCGCGACGCGCTGTCCGGCGGCGGCATGATCGTGGCCTTCCCCGAAGGCCACACCGACGCCGCCGACTCGCAGATCGCCCTGCTGCACCTGCCCGACATCACGGCCCAGCCCGGCCGCGAGAGCTGGAGTCCGGAGGGGTTCTTCGCCTACTCGCGGGTCTGCACGCACGCCGGCTGCGCCGTGTCGCAGTACGAGGACGAGACCCAGGCACTCCTTTGCCCGTGCCACCAGTCGACCTTCGATCTGCGCGACGGCTGCCGGCCGGTGGCCGGCCCGGCGGCGCGCCCGCTGCCCCAGCTCGCGCTGGCTATCAACGCCGGCGGCTTCCTCGTCGCCCAGCACGATTTCACGCAACCGATCGGCCCCGGATTCTGGAACCTCTATGCCTGACGACCGACTGCGCAGATCGCTCTCCAACGCCTTCCGCCTGCCGCGCGACAGGTACCGCCGCGTGGCGCGCTGGCTCGACAACACCACGGGCGGCGGCGGCCTCCTGCGCCAGGAGCTGCGCCACGTCTTTCCCGACGACTGGTCGTTCTTCTTCGGCGAGATCGCCCTCTACTGCTTCGTCATCCTGGTGATCACCGGCATCTACATGTGCCTGTTCTTCAAGGCCTCGGCCGCGCCCACCGTCTATTTGGGGCACTACCGGCCGCTGTACGGGGTCCACATGTCAGAAGCCTACGCCTCGGTCATGCACCTGAGCTTCGACGTGCGCGCCGGCCTCGTCATCCGCCAGGTGCACCACTGGGCCGCCCTGGTGTTCGCCGCGACGCTCGTCTTTCACCTGTTCCGCATGTTCTTCACCGGCGCCTACCGCCGCCCGCGGCGCCTCAACTGGGTCATCGGGCTCAGCCTGCTCAGCATGGTCTTCATCAACGGGGTGTTCGGCTACTCGCTGCCCGACGACCTGCTGTCGGGCACCGGCCTGCGCATCGCCTACTCGATCACCCAGTCGATGCCGTTGATCGGCCCGAACCTCGCTTCGCTGCTGTTCGGCGGCGACTTTCCCACGACGGGTCTCATCCCACGCATCTACGCCGTCCACATCCTGCTCGTGCCGGCCGCCATCGCCGGCCTTCTCGGGGCCCACATGGGCCTGCTGTGGGTCCAGCGCCACACCCAGTACCCGGGCCGGGCGCGCAGCCACCGCGTCATCGTCGGCACGCCGATGGTGCCGGCCTACGCGCTGCGCACGACCGGCTACTTCTTCCTCATCAGCGGCGTACTCACCGCGATGGGCGGCTTCTTTCAGATCAACCCCGTCTGGCTCTACGGTCCCTACCAGGCCTGGGATTCGACCAGCTTCGCCCAGCCCGACTGGTACACCGGCTGGCTCGAGGGCGCCGTGCGCATGACTCCCGCCTGGGACATCCACATCGGCGGCTTCCTGCTGCCCGGCCTGTTCTGGCCGGCCGCGCTGCTGCCCGGCATCATCATGGGCTTTCTGTTCACGTGGCCGTGGCTCGATGCGGCGCTTCTGCGCGACGACGACTTCTACAACGTCCTGCAGATGCCGCGCGGCCGGCCGGGCCGCACGGCGATCGGCGCCGGCCTGCTGNNCCTGACCCTCGGCCTGCCCTTCGTCGTGGGCGGACTCGTCTATGCGATCTTCCGCCATCGCCATCGCGCCGTCGTCGACGAGGCGCTCTCGTGAGCTGGGTCGCCGACAGCCGCGCGCCGATCCTGCGTCAGGGCCGCGATTCGGCCCGGCTGGCCGCGCGCCGCGGCGTCACTCTGGTGCAGGTCGCCAAACCGCGCATCGTCGCGCTGTTCGCCTTCACGGTGCTGGCGGCGAGCCTTCTGGCCGGCCCGGTCGGGCCGGCGCTGACCGCGGCGATCGTGGCCTCGGCGGCGCTCACGGTCGGCGGTGCGGCGGCGCTCAACAATTACCTCGAACGCGAGCTCGACGCGCGCATGACCCGCACCCGCCGGCGGCCCACGGCCGCCGGCACGCTGCCGCCACGCGCGGCGCTGGCCTTCGGCCTTGTCGCGACAGCCGGCGGCGTGGCCGCGGTGGGAGCCTGCGGCGGCTTGCCCGCCGCCTCCTGGGCCGCCGGCGGCGCGATCTACTACGTCGTCATCTACACGATGCTCATCAAGCCGCGCACGGCGCTCAGCTCGCTGCCCGGCGGGCTGGCCGGCGTCTTTCCGGCTCTGATCGGCTGGACGGCGAGCGGCGGCGGCCTCACGGGCCGCATCGTCTTTCTCTGCGTCCTGATCGCGGTCTGGTCGCCGCCCCACTTCTGGGCGCTGGCCTACGCCTTGCAGGACGAGTACCTGGCTTCGGGCGTCCCCACGCCGCCCGTGGTCCTGGGCGAGACGGCGGCGGCGCGGATGATCCTCGTCGCCGCCATCGCCCTGGTCGCGCTGCCCGTCGCGGCGGTCGTGGCAGGTCTTTACGGTCCGACCTACCTGATCGTCGCGCTGCCGGCCGGCGGCGCCTTCGTGGCGATCGCCGCCGTCCTCGCCTGGCGGCGCAGGCGCGCCACGGCCTGGCTTGCCTACAAGATCTCCGGTCCGTGCCTCGCGGCGCTGGTCGTGGCGATGGTGGTCGAAAAGCTCGCTGGGCGATGAGGAGGGAGTGACCTAGTGTCGGACACGAACGATAACTGCAGGCACCGGCACGCGCGTCGTGTGATCGTGGCACGGGCCCTGTTTCTCGCGGCCCTCGCCCTCGGTCTGGCCGGCTGCGCGACACAGTCGCCGAGCGTCTTTCGGACCGGGGGGGCGAGCGCCCACGACATCGCGACGCTGACCTACACGATGTTCGCCATCCTGAGCGTGGTGCTGATCACGGTCTGGTCGCTGCTTGCCTGGGTCATCATCAGATACCGCGAGCGGCCCGACCGCGAGCCCAGCCAGACGCGCGGCAACACCACCATCGAGATCGTCTGGACGGTGATCCCGGCGATCATCGTCGCCGTGCTGTTCACGCTCACCCTGCAGACCACCGGCAAGCTCGTTGCCGCGCCCGACCCCGTGCAGTTCACGGTGATCGCACACCAGTGGTGGTGGCAGGTGCGCTACACCGGCGCCGACTTCGAGACGGCCAACGAGATCCACCTGCCGGCCGACCGCACGGTCACGGCCGATCTGCTCTCGGCCGACGTGATCCACGGCTTCTGGGTGCCGCAGCTCGCCGGCAAGGTCCAGCTCATCCCCAGCCACGTCAACCACATCACGATCCTGCCGGTCGTCCCCGGGACCTACCTCGGCGTGTGCGTCAACTTCTGCGGCAAGCAGCACGCCCACATGCACTTCAAGGTCATCGTCGAGTCGTCGGCGCAGTTCGCGGCCTGGTTTGCCAACCAGCTCAAGCCGGCGGCGACGCCCGTCGGGGCGCAGGCCACCGCGGGAGCGGCCGCCATCGCCACCCTGGCGTGCGGCAGCTGCCACACCATCCGTGGCACGACCCTCGACGGCACCTATGGTCCCGACCTGACCCATCTCGCCAGCCGCAGCTCGATCGCCGCCGTGACGCTGAGCAACACTCCGGGCAACCTGCGCCGCTGGATCGCCGACCCGCAGGCCGTGAAGCCCGGCACCTTCATGCCGACCATNNCGGCCTGGCCGCCTGGCTGACCGCGACCGACCACAAGCGCATCGGCATGCTCTACATCATGGCGTCGCTCGTGTTCTTCGTCATAGGAGCGGCCATCGCCATCACGATGCGTACCCAGACCATGCGGCCGAACGAGAGGCTGCTCTCGGCCGAGGCCTACAACCAGGCTTTCTCGCTGCACGGCACGACAATGATCTTCCTGTTTGCCATGCCGATCCTGATCGGCTTTGCCAACTACCTCGTGCCGCTCATGATCGGCGCTCGCGACATGGCCTTCCCGCGCCTGAACGCGCTCAGTTTCTGGCTCTTTCTGTTCGGCGGGCTGACCCTCTACTCGGGCCTGCTGTTCGGCGGCGTGCTCGACACCGGCTGGTTCAGCTACGCGCCGCTCACCGAAAAGGCCTTCTCGCCGCACGACGGCGTGAGCATCTGGATCATCGCCCTGACGCTGCTCGGCATCTCGTCGGTGGCCGGCGCCATCAACTTCATCATGACCATGCTGCGGCTGCGGGCGCCGGGCATGAGATGGCGTGACATGCCGATGTTCTGCATCGCCACGTTCATCAACTCGTTTCTTATCCTGTTCGCCTTCCCCAGCCTGACGGCCGCCCTCGGCCTGCTCTACCTCGACCGCTTCTACCACACCGGCTGGTACAACCCGGCGCGCGGCGGCGACCCGATCATCTGGCAGCACCTCTTCTGGTTCTTCGGCCACCCCGAGGTCTACATCCTTATCCTGCCGGCCTTCGGCATGATGAGCGAGATCGTGCCGGTCTTCGCCCGCAAGCCGCTGTTCGGCCGCCTGGCGATGATCCTCAGCCTCGTGGCCATCGGCTTTCTCGGTTTTCTGGTGTGGGCCCACCACATGTTCACCGCCGGCCTGCCGAGCTACTTCAACGCCATCATGGCCGGCACGAGCATGCTGATCGCCATCCCCACCGGTGTGAAGATCTTCAACTGGCTGGCCACCATGTGGGGCGGGTCGCTGCGCTTGAAGACGCCGCTGCTCTTTGCCAGCGGCCTGATCGCCCTGTTCACGGTGGGTGGCATCAGCGGCGTACTGCAAGCCTCGGTGCCCTTCGACTGGCAGGTCAACGAAAGCTTCTTCATCGTCGCCCACCTGCACAACGTGCTCTTCTCCGGCACCGCCTTCGCGGCCTTCGCCGGCTTCTACTACTGGTTTCCCAAGATGTCCGGCCGCATGCTGTCGGACCGGCTCGGCAAGGTCCACTTCTGGACCATCACGGTCGGCTTTCTGCTGACCTTCATGCCGATGTACGGGCTCGGCCTGCTGGGCATGCCGCGGCGCCTCTACACCTACTCCCCCAACCTCGGCTGGAGCACCCTCGACTTCATCTCGGCGATCGGCGCCTACATCATCGGCGCGGCGATCGTCATCTTCATCGTCAACATCGTGCGCAGCCTGCTGGTCGGCGAGCCGGCCGGCGAGGACCCCTGGGACGCCTGGACCCTGGAGTGGGCCACGACCTCGCCGCCGCCGACCGGCAATTTCGCGGCTCTGCCGTGGGTGGCAAGCGAGCGTCCGCTCTGGGATGCCAAACGCGCCCGGCAGGACGCCGGCGCGCAGTCGGAGCCCGGCGCGGGCGCCGGGCTCGACACGGGCGCGCAGACCGCCGGCGCGGGCTCCGCGGCTGAGCTCCTGGCCGAACCGCCGGCCGGGCACTCGGCGGCAGCCGCCGAGGAGGCCGCCCTCCACGCCCCGCCGGCCCACCCCGACCACTGGACGCGCCTGCCGATCGTCACCGCGCTGGCCGTGGTCGTGATCGGCGTCGGCCTGCTCACGACCCTGCTGGTCGTGGCCGCCGGCATCGCCCTGCTGCTCATCCTGACGGCGCTCTGGATGGGCGCCGACTGGCAGACGCCGGAGCCCCCTGTGGTGCCCGGCCAGCGCTTCACCGCGCTGGGCTCCGGCATGCTGATGCTGATCGGCTCCGAGATCGTCCTGTTCGGGGCCCTCGTGTCGGCCGATCTCCACCTGCGTATCCACGACAGCCTGATCACCCTGGGCGGCGCTCATCACCTGGCGCTCACCCTGCCGATCATCAACACGGTCATCCTCATGACGAGCGGCATCACGGCCCACTACGCGCTGACCGGCTACCGCAAGGGCAGCACGGCCTGGTTTCGCTTCTTCCTCGTCATGACGGTGATCCTGGGTGCCGTGTTCCTCGGCGGCCAGGGCTGGGAGTACACGCACGCCGGCTTCGGTCTGTCGAGCGGCCTGACCGGCTCGTCGTTCTTCACGCTGACGGGCCTGCACGGCGCCCACGTCACGGTCGGCATCCTGCTGCTGATCTACCTGCTCTTCAGGTCGGCCCGCGACCGGCGCCGCCAGGCGGCTCAGCCCGCCACGGCCGCGGCCAGCGGCGCCGCAGCCGTGGTCGCCCGCGCCTCGGGCACCGCGGGCATGGCCGAGGCGGCCACCTACTACTGGCACTTCGTCGACGCGGTCTGGGTCGTGATCTTCGTCGTGGTCTACCTGCTATGACCCCGCGCCGGACAAGCGGCCCGTCGCGCACCGCCCTGGCCCTGAGCGGCCTGACGCAGACCGAGCAGGGCATGTTCGCGCAGCGCCCAGCGACGGCCTTTGGCAGCCTGCAGTCGCTGGTCGCCTGGGGCCGCAAGAACTCGATGTGGCCATTCAACTTCGGCCTCTCGTGCTGCTTTGTCGAGCTCGCCACGACCGTCACGCCGCGCTACGACATCGCCCGTTTCGGCGCCGAGATCCTGCGCATCTCGCCGCGCGAGGCCGACGTCATGGTCGTCGCCGGCACCGTGTTCCTCAAGATGGCCCCCATCGTGCAACGCCTCTACGAGCAGATGATGGAGCCGCGCTGGGTGATCTCGATGGGCTCTTGCGCCAACTCCGGCGGCATGTACGACGTCTACAGCGTCGTGCAGGGCGTCGATTCGTTCCTGCCGGTCGACGTCTACGTGCCGGGCTGCCCGCCGTCGCCGACCACCTTCATGGAGGGTCTGCTGCTCCTTCAGGCGACGGTCGGCACTGAGGAGCGCCCGCTGTCGTGGGTGGTCGGGCCGCAGGGCGTGCAGCGCGTGCCGCGCGTCGCTCTGCGCGACCTCAAGCGCCCGGAGCGCAGCCGCCAGACCGAACTGCCGTCCCAGACGGAGGTCTAGGGCGTCGTGCCCGTGACTCAGCAGACAGCCGGCGTCACCTCCGAGCTGGCCGCACGGTTCGCCGATCTCGAGCTCGTCGTGCAGCCGACCGCCGATGAGATCCCCACGGTCTGGGTGCCGGCCGAGCGGGCCCGCGAGGTCATCGGCCACCTCAAGAGCGAGGCCGCGGAGACTTACCCGATGCTCTACGACCTCACCGCCATCGACGAACGCACCCGCAGGCATCGCGAGGGCCAGCCCGCCAGCGACTTCACGGTCGTCTACCACCTGCTGTCGTTCGAGCACAACTGCGACGTGCGGCTCAAGGTCGCCCTGCAGGGCGAGATGCCGACGCTGCCCACGATCACCGGCGTCTTCCCGGCGGCCGAGTGGTACGAGCGCGAGGTCTGGGACATGTTCGGCGTGGGCTTCGACGGGCTGCCGCAGCGCCCGCGGATCCTCATGCCGCCCTGGTGGGAGGGACACCCGCTGCGCAAGGAGTCGGCCGGCCGGGCCACCGAGATCGGTCACCTCCAGATGTCGCCCGAGCGCGCCGAGCAATGGCAGGAGATGCTCGCCTTCCGGCCCCAGGAGTGGGGCCTCGAGGAGCTCGCCGACGACCCCGAGATCATGTTCTTGAACGTCGGCCCGCAGCACGGCGGCACGCACGGCGTGGTGCACATCGTGGTCGCCCTGCGCGACGAGGAGATCGTGCGCTGCGTGGTCGACATCGGCTATCACCACCGCGCCGCCGAGAAGATGGGCGAGCGTCAGACCTGGCACACCTTCATCCCCTACACCGATCGCATCGACTACCTCGGCGGCGTGGTCAACAACCTCGCCTACCTCATGTCGGCTGAGCGCCTCGCCGGCCTCGAGGTGCCCGAGCGCGCCCAGGTCATCCGCGTGATGCTCTCAGAGCTCTACCGGGTGAACAGCCACCTGCTCTTCTACGGCACCTTCGCCCAGGACATCGGCGCGCTGTCGCCCGTCTTCTACATGTTCAGCGACCGCGAGCGCATCCACGACGTGACGACGGCGATCACCGGCGCCCGCATGCACCCCGGCTGGTTTCGCCTCGGCGGCGTGGCTGAAGACCTGCCCGAGGGCTGGGAGACGCTCGTGCGCGACCTCGTGGCCTACCTCACGCCGCGACTCGACGACTACGACGCCCTGGTGCTGGGAAGCCGCATCACCAAGGCGCGCGCCAAGGGCGTGGGGCGCCTGAACACGGCCGAGTCGATCGAGTGGGGCATCACCGGCCCCAACCTGCGCGCCTGCGGCCTCGAATGGGACTTTCGCAAGAAGCGGCCCTACTCGGGCTACGAACGCTTCGAGTTCGAAGTGCCGACCGCCACGGGCGGCGACTGCTACGACCGGGTCTGGGTGCGCAGCCAGGAGATCCGCCAGAGCCTGCGGATCATCACCCAGTGCCTCGACCAGATGCCGGGCGGCGACTACAAGTCGCGCCAGCCGCTGGCCACCCCACCGCTCAAGGAACCGGGCACGATGCACCACATCGAGACCCTCATCGATCACTTCCTCGGCGTGAGCTGGGGGCCCATCATCCCGCCCGGCGAAGCCTGCCTGGGCATCGAGGCCACCAAGGGCAACAACGGCTACTACCTCGTGTCCGACGGCACCGAGAGCGCCTACCGTAACCGCATCCGTTCGCCGTCGTTTCCCCACCTCCAGGTGCTGCCGCTCCTGGCCGAGCGCCTCGAGATCCCCGACCTCATCACGATCCTCGGCAGCATCGACTTCGTGATGGCCGACGTGGACCGGTAAGCCGGTAGCCATGTCCACAGACCTGACACCCATGCCGACAGACCTGAGCCCATGCTGACCGACAGCGAACGACGCGAGATCGAGGCCACGCTGCACCATTACCCGCACCGCCGCTCGGCGGCGGCCGGTGCCATGCGCACCGTGCAACGCCACCGCGGCTGGCTGTCCGACGAAGCCCTGGCTGATATCGCTGGCTTTCTCGGTGTCTCGGTCGAGGAGCTCGACTCGCGCGCGACCTTCGCCAACATGCTCTTCCGCCGCCCCGTCGGCCGCCACGTGATCCTCATCTGCGACAGCGACTGCTGCTACGTCATGGCCTACGAGCAGATGCGCGACCACATCGCGGCCCGCCTGGGGATCGGCCTCGGCGAGACCACTCCCGACGGGCGCTTCACCTTCCTGCCCATCGTCTGCCTGGCGCAGTGCGACCACGCCCCGGCGATGCAGATCGACGACGACTTTCACGGCGACCTCACTCCCGAGCGCATCGATCAGATCCTGGCGAGCTATGACTGACCGGCACACGACAGGCGTATCGCCCGACGAGCGGCCGCTGACCGCGGCCTTTCGCGCCGACGGCCGGCCGGCGAACATCGCCGACTACGAGGCGGCGGGCGGCTACGAGGCGCTGCGCACGGCGCTGCGCGAGCTGGCACCCGCCGAGGTCACCAAACTGGTCAGCGACTCGGGGCTGCGCGGCCGCGGCGGCGCCGGCTTCTCGACCGGCGGCAAGTGGAGTCACGTGCCTGTCGGCGACATGGCGCCGGCGATCAAGTATGTGGTCTGCAACGGCGACGAGATGGAGCCGGGCAGCTTCAAGGATCGGCACCTCATCGAGGGCAACCCGCACCTGCTGATCGAGGGCATGGCCCTGGCCTGCTACGCAATCCAGGCGAGGACCGGCTACATCTTCCTGCGCGCCCAGTACGACAAGCCCTATGCCCTGCTTACCCAGGCGATCGCCGAGGCTAAGGCCAAAGGCTACCTCGGCGAGCACATCCTGGGCAGCGGGTTCAGCCTCGAGATCTACCTCCACGTGAGCATCGGGCGCTACATGTGCGGCGAGGCGTCGGCCATGCTCAACGCGCTGCAGAGCGACCGGCCGAACCCGCGCTGGCGGCCGCCCCACATGGCCAGCGCCGGCCTGTGGAGCCGCCCGACCGTGGTCAACAACGTCGAGTCGCTGTGCTGCGTGCCGCCCATCGTCAGGCTCGGGCCCGAGCGTTGGAAGAGCCTCGGACTGACCGACGAGGGCGGCACGCGCATGTACGGCGTCTCCGGGCGCGTCAACCGCACGGGCGCCTGGGAGCTGCCCGTCGGCACGCCGATGCGCGAGGTGATCGAACAGCACGCCGGCGGCATGCGCGACGGTTTTGCGCTGCGCGCCGTGCTGCCGGGCGGCGCTTCGACGCCGTTCGTGCCGGCCGAGGCCATCGACGTGATCATGGACTTCGACCACATGAAGGAGGCCGGCTACAGCCTGGGGACCGGCACCGCCCTGCTCGTCGACGACTCGGTGTGCCCGATCGGTCTAGTTCGCAACCTCGTGCGCTTCTTCGCTCAGGAGTCGTGCGGCTGGTGCACGCCCTGCTGGGGCGGGCTGCCGTGGGCCGCAGACGTGCTGAACGACATCGAGGAGGGACGCGGACGCCTGTCTGACCTCGATCTCCTCGAGGAGCAGTGCTGGTTCATGGGCGAGGACATGTGCTTCTGTGATCTCGCGCCGAGCGCGACCAAGCCGCTCGGCGCCGCCCTGAAGCTCTTCCGCGACGACTTCGAGCGTCATATCCGCGAGGAGCGCTGCAGCTACGGCCCGGTGGGGCAGCCCGCCGGACAACGATCCTTGCGCGGCCCTGGCCCGGACGGAGGGCACTGATGGCCATCGTCTCGATCACCATCGACGGCGCGCCGCACCAGGTCGACTCCGACCGCAACCTGCTCGACATCTGCCTCTCGCTGGGCTACGACGTGCCCTACTTCTGNNTGGCATCCCGACCTGGGCTCGATCGGCGCCTGCCGGCAATGCGCCGTCAAGCTCTTCTGGGACGACGACGACCTGAAGGGCGAAATCGTCATGGCCTGCCTGACGCGCCCCCGAGAGGGCAACCGGGTGGCCATCTCAGACGAAGAGGCCGTGCGTTTTCGCGCCACGGTGATCGAGCTGCTCATGATCAGCCACCCGCACGACTGCCCGGTCTGCGACGAGGGCGGCGAGTGCCACTTGCAGGACATGACCGTGATGACCGGCCACGTCTACCGGCGCTACCCCTACCGCAAGCGCACCTTCGAAAACCACGACCTGGGCCCCTTCGTGACCCACGAGATGAACCGCTGCATCCAGTGCTATCGCTGCCTGCGTTTCTATGTCGACTACGCCGGGGGCCACGACTTCGACGCCTTCGGACTGCGGAACGAGGTCTACTTCGGGCGCCTTCGCGACGGCGCCCTCGACAGCGAGTTCAGCGGCAATCTGGTCGAGGTCTGCCCGGTCGGGGTCTTCGACGACAAGACCCTCGCCGCCCACTACACGCGCAAGTGGGACCTGCAGACGGCCCCCGCCGTGTGCGCCTTCTGCGGCCGCGGCTGCAACACCATAGCGGGCGAGCGCTACGGCGAGCTGCGCCGTGTCCTGAACCGCTTCAACGGCGAGGTCAACGGCTACTTCCTGTGCGACCGCGGACGCTACGCCTACGAGTCGGTGAACGGCGCCGAGCGCGTGCGCAAGCCGATCGTCGGTCTCTCCGGCCTGTCGGCCAGCGAGCTCGTGCGCGGTCTGGGCGCGCGGCTCGAGTCGGCCCTCGGCGAGCGGCGCGTGGCGGTCGGGGCGCGGCCGCGCGTCGCGCGGCCGCGCCCCGTCGGCATCGGCTCGCCGCGGGCCTCACTCGAAGCCAACTTCGCCCTCAAGCGGCTGGTCGGCGCCGAGCGCTTCTTCCTGGGCCTGGCCGACGGCGAACAGACCCTGGTCGAGCGCGCCGCGGAGCTTCTGCGCGAAGGACCATCGCCGGCCCCGACCCTGCACGACATCGAGGCCGCCGATCTCGTGCTGGTGCTCGGCGAGGACCTCACCAACACTGCCCCCATGCTCGACTTCTCGGTGCGCCGCTGGGCGCGCCTGCGCCCCACGGTCGCCGAGGAGCGCCTGGGCATCGCGCGCTGGAACGACGCCGGCGTCGGCGCCGTCAAAAAGGAAGAGCCGAGCGCGCTGTGGCTGGCCACGACCCACGCCGGCAAGCTCGACGAGATCGCCGCCGAGACCTTCCACGCCGCGCCCGACGACCTCGCCCGGTTCGCCCTGGCGCTGGCGGCGGCGCTCGACTCGAAGGGCGGATCGCGAACCGCCGGCGAACCGCCGCAGAAGAGCCGGTCTGCGAAGGCGCGGTCGGCCAAGAGGTCGGCGGCAGACGGCCCGTCGGCGAGCCTGACCGCGGACGGTCCGGCCTCAGACGGCGACGCCCGGCTCGAGCGCTTCGCGGCAGCCCTGCGGGCAGCGCGACGCCCAGTCGTGATCTCGGGCGTGAGCTGCGGCAGCCTGGCGCTGCTCGAGGCGGCGGCCGCTCTGGCGCGGGCCCTGCCGGGCCCGCCCCCGGCCGCCGCCGCGCCCCTCGCGCTGGTCGTGCCTGAGGTCAACTCGATGGGGCTCGTCCTGCTGGGCGGCGGGCGACTCTCCGAGGCTTTCCGCCTGGCCGCCGAGGGCGACGTCGAAGTCGCTCTGGTGATCGAGAACGACCTCTACCGCCGCGCGCCCGCGGCCCAGGTCGAGGCCTTCCTGAAGGCTTCGCGTACGGCCATCGTGATCGACCACGTGAAGACCGCCACCATGGCGGCCGCGGCCGCCGTGCTGCCGGCCGCCTCGTGGGCCGAAGCCACCGGCACGTTCGTCAGCCACGAAGGCCGAGCCCAGCGCTCGTTCCAGGTGATGGTGCCGCCGCGCCCGGTCCAGCCCACCTGGCGCTGGCTCTCGGCGCTGGCCAGCGCCGCCCGCCTGCCGGCCGGTCAGAACTGGCTGAGACTCGACGACGTCCTCGCCGAGCTTGCCCGCGAACGCCCCGACCTGGCGCCCGCGGCCCTGGTCGCGCCGAATGCCGACGCCCGCGTCGCCGACATGAAAATCCCCCGCCAGGCGAGCCGCTACAGTGGCCGCACGGCGATGCACGCCGACGTCTCGGTGTTCGAGCCGACGCCGCCCGACGACCACGACGCACCCCTGAGCTTCTCCATGGAGGGCTACCGCGACGAGCCGCCGGCGCCGCTCGTGACGCGCTTCCACGCGCCGCGCTGGAACTCGGTGCAGGCGCTGAACAAGTTCCAGCAGGAGGTCGGCGGACCGCTACGCGGCGGCGACCCCGGCGTGCGGCTCATCGAACCGCCCGCCGTGCCGACCTCGATACCCGCTGCGGCGCAATCGTCCACTGCGGTGACGCCGTCGCCGCCCCGCCCCGCCGCCGCGCCGTCGTCCCGCCCCGCCCCGCCG
Organism: Actinomycetota bacterium; assembly: GCA_003132645.1. Taxonomy (GTDB): domain Bacteria; phylum Actinomycetota; class Thermoleophilia; order UBA2241; family UBA2241; genus Bog-752. The sequence goes on from PKYM01000294.1 coordinate 14,143, forward strand.
CCGGCGTTCCGGCCGGCGCTCGACCGCCTGCTGGCGGTGCCGCTGCACCACATCTACGGTTCCGAGGAGCTCAGCATGCTCTCGCCGCCGGTCGCCGGCCGCGCGCCGGCCGCCTATGTCGCCCTGAACGCGCTCGACGCCGAGCGCCTGGGCGCCCGCGAGGGGCGGCCCCTCAAGGTGACCCTGGACGAGCTGCACCTCAGTCTCCCGGTGCGCATCGTGGCCTCGCTGCCCGAAGGCGTGGCCGGCCTGCCCGTCGGGCTGCCGGGCCAGCCGTTCGTCGCGCTGCCGGCGGAGCTCGAGATCGAGCACGAGGACGGCCATGCCTGACGGCGCCTCTCAGCTCCTTCGCCTGGCCGCCCCAGCCCACCTCGTGGTCGTGGTCTGGTCGACCCTGGCCTACGACATCGTGATCGTGGCGGTCGTGTTCGTCGGGGCGCTGTCGATCGCCGCCGGACTCACCTGGTTCGAGCGCCGCCTGCTGGGTTTCTTCCAGGACCGTCTCGGACCCAACCGGGTCGGCCCGGCCGGGCTGCTGCAGCCCCTGGCCGACACCGTGAAGATGTTGACCAAGGAGGACTGGATCCCGCCGTTTGCCGACCGCGCCCTGTTCATCCTGGCGCCGGCGATCATCATCGTCTCGGTCCTGCTGGCCTTCGTCATCGTGCCGGTGACGCGCACCTTCGTGGTCGCCGACCTGAACATCGGCCTGCTGTTCTTTTTGGCCATGTCGTCGCTGGGCGTCTACAGCGTGGCCCTCGCCGGCTGGTCGTCGGCGAGCAAGTACTCGGTCATCGGCGGCTTGCGGGCGGCCGCCCAGATGATGAGCTACGAGGTCTTCATGGGCCTCGCCCTGACCGGCGTCGTGCTGCTCTCGGGCTCGTTCGACCTGAACCGCATCGTCGAGGGCCAGCGCGGCCTCTGGTACATCGTGCCGCAGCTCCCCGGCTTCATCGTCTTCCTGCTGGCCGGCTTCGCCGAGATGCGGCGCATCCCGTTCGACCTGGTCGAAGCCGAGAGCGAGCTCGTGGCCGGCTACCGCACCGAGTACTCGGGCATGAAGTCCGGCATGTTCCTGGTTGGCGAGTACCTCGGCATGACGCTCATCGCCGCGCTCATCGTCACGCTCTACTTCGGCGGCTGGCTGGGCCCCGGGCTGCCCGGCTTCCTCTGGTTTGCGATCAAGGTCTTCATCGTCATCGTGTTCTTCATCCTGGTGCGCGGCACACTCCCCCGGCCGCGGTACGACCAGCTCATGGAGCTCGGCTGGAAGATCCTGCTGCCGCTCTCGCTGGCCAACCTGGCGATCACCGGCGCGATCATCCTGGCGGTGCAGCGATGAGCTACCTGCGTGGCCTGTGGATCGTCTTCCTGCATCTCTTCCGGCGCAGCGACACGGTGCAGTATCCCAAGGAGATGACCTATCTGCCGCCCCGCTTTCGCGGCCGCATCATCCTGTCGCGCGACCCCGACGGCGGCGAGCGCTGCGTGGCCTGCTATCTCTGCGCCGTGGCCTGCCCGGTCGACTGCATCGCCCTGCAGGCGACCGAGGATGAGAGCGGCCGCCGCTACCCGGCCTGGTTTCGCATCAACTTCTCGCGCTGCATCTACTGCGGCTTCTGCGAGGAAGCCTGTCCGACCTACGCCATCCAGCTCACCCCCGACACCGAGATGAGCGAGTACGCGCGCGCCAGCATGGTCTACGAGAAGGAGGACCTGCAGATCGCCGGCACCGGCAAATACCACGACTACAACTTCTACCGCGTCGCCGGACTTTCGATCGGCGGCAAGGGCAAGGGCGAGGCTGAGAACGAGGCCCCGCCGGTCGACTCCAAACGGCTTCTGCCGTAAGGCCGCCGGAGCTGTCCGTGACAGTCGCCTTCTACATCGCCGGAGCGATCGCCCTGATCTCGACGCTGCTCGTCGTCACGCGCCGCAACACGATCCACGCCCTGCTGTACCTGGTCGTCTCGCTGTTTGCCGTGGCNNTACGCCGGCGCCATCATCGTCTTGTTCCTGTTCACCGTGATGCTGCTGAACATCGGCCGCGCCGACGAGGCCGAGGAGCGCGGCCGGCTGCGGGCCACCGTCTGGATCGGACCGGGCCTGCTGGCCGTCGTGCTGCTCGCCGAGCTGGCCTGGGCGATCAGCACCGGCACGACGGCCCAGGTGGGCGCCCGCGTCGTCTCGCCGCGCGAGGTTGGCGTGGCGCTCTACGGACCGTATGCCATCGGTGTCGAGCTCGCCTCGACGCTGCTGCTGGCCGCCCTGATCGGCGCGCGGCATCTCGGCCAGCGCCAGCGCGAGCTCGCACCCGGAGAACAGCGTGCGGCTGCCGACGGCTTCGCCGGCGGAGCGGCGACCGACGGCGCAGGCCTCGCCGTGACCGAGGGCGAAGCCGCTGTCTCCGCAGCCAGGGTCTCCGTGACCGCGCCCGCCGGGGTCGAGCCCGCCGGCGCCGAACCCGCCGCTGGCGCATCCGAGGGCTTGGGGACGACCAAGGGCGCGCCCGGTGCGACCGAAGCGCCGCCCGCCGGCCGCGAGCCGCGCGGCGCGCGCTTCTGGCGAAAGGACGAGCGCTGATGGCTCACGTGCCCTTCGAGTACGGGCTCTACCTGGCGGCCGCGCTGTTTCTCATCGGGCTGGTCGGCGTGCTGGTGCGCCGCAACCTGATCTTCGTGCTCGCCTCGATCGAGATCATGCTGAACGCCGCCGGCCTCGGCTTCGTCGTGGCGGGCTCGCGCTGGGGGCAGCCCGACGGTCAGGTGATGTTCATCTTCATCCTCTCGATGGCGGCTGCCGAGGTGGCCGTGGGCCTCGCGCTGGCGCTGCTCTACCGGCGCGCCTTCGGCTCGCTCGACATCGACGAGGCCAGCCGGATGCGAGGCTGACGTGCTGCATCTCCTCTTCCTCGTGCCGCTGCTCCCGTTCGCCGGCTTCGTCGTGCTGGCGCTGGCCGGGCGGCGCCTCTCACGCGGCGCCATCGCCGCCGTGGGCGCCGGCGCCGTGGGCATCGCGGCGCTCGTCGCCATCGCCGTCTCGATCGACTTTCTGGCGAGCCCGCCGGCCGGCCACGCCTTCGGCCAGGTCCTGTGGACCTGGCTCAGCGTGGCCGGCCTCAAGGTGCAGGTCGCCTTCTATCTCGACCCCCTGGCGATCTGCTTCATTTTGATCATCACCTTCGTCGGCTTTCTCATCCACCTCTACTCGGTGGAGCACATGGCCCACGACGACGGCTACGCGCGCTTCTTTGCCTACATGAACCTCTTCGTCGGCTTCATGCTCGTGCTCGTGCTGGCCGACAACCTGCTGCTGCTCTACCTGGGCTGGGAGGGCGTCGGGCTCTGCAGCTACCTGCTGATCGGCTTCTGGCACAAGCACTGGTACAACGGCTACGCCGCCCGCAAGGCGTTCGTCGTGACGCGCGTCGGCGACACCGCCATGATGGTCGGCCTCTTTTTGCTCTTCACGCAGCTCGGCACCCTGCAGATCCAGCCGCTCATGGCACGCGCGGCGGCGGCCTGGCCGCAGGGCTCCGCCCTGCCCGTGGCCGCCGCCGCCCTCCTGCTGGCCGGCGCCTTGGGCAAGTCGGCCCAGCTCCCGCTGCAGACCTGGCTGCCCGACGCCATGGCCGGCCCCTCGCCGGTCAGCGCCCTGATCCACGCCGCCACCATGGTCACCGCCGGCGTCTACCTGATCGCCCGCACCAACGTGCTCTTCGACCTGGCGCCGTCGGTGCGCATGGCGGTGGCGATCGTCGGCGCCGCGACGCTCGTCTACGCCGGCGTCAGCGCGCTCTTCCAGGTCGACCTCAAGCGCATCCTGGCCTACTCGACGATCAGCCAGGTCGGCTACATGTTCCTCGCCCTGGGCGTGGGCGCCTGGTCGGCCGGCATCTTCATGTTCATCACCCACGCCTTCTTCAAGGCGCTGCTGTTCCTGTCGGCCGGGGTCGTGATCGACGCCCTGGACGACGAGCACGACATCTTCAGGATGGGCGGCCTGCGGACCCGCCTGCCGGTGGCCTTCTGGACGTTCCTGATCGGCGCCGCCGCCCTGGCCGCCCTGCCGATCGTGACCGCCGGCTTCTACAGCAAGGACCTGATCATCGATCGCGCGCTGCAGTCGACCCAGGGCGGCTTCTGGTTGTGGCTCGCCGCCCTTGTCGGTTCGCTGCTCACCGGGCTGTACGCGTTCCGGGCGGTGTTCGTCGTCTTCTTCGGACCGTCGCGGACGGAGCCACGGGCGGGCTTTCGCGCCGGCCTCGCCGTGCGTCTGCCTCTGATCGTGCTGGCAGTGCTGGCCATCGGCGGCGGCCTGATCGACATCCCGCGCGGCTGGGCCCACCTGCAGAAACTTGACGACTTTCTGGCGCCGGTGCTGCCGGCGGCGACGCTGCGCCACGGCGGACTGGCCGCCGCCTTCTGGACGACCTACGTGCCGGCGGTCATGGCGCTGGCCGGCATCGGCCTTGCCTTCCTGCTCTTCCAGCGACGCCGGCAGGAAGCCGCCGAGGCGCAGACCTCCGGCGCCGCGCGCTACTTCCTCGGCGGCTGGGGCTTCGACTGGTTCTACCACTACGTCTTCGAGGTGCCATTCCTGTGGTTCGCGCACGCCACCAGCAACGACCTGTTCGAGCCTCCGGTGGCCGGCCTCGCCTGGCTCACGCGCACCGGCTGGCGCACCCTGTCTGCCACCCAGAACGGTCTCGTGCGTTCCTATCTGTTCGTCATCGGCCTCGGTGTCGCGGTCGGCGTCCTGATCGTGGTGCTGCGATGATCGAGGTGCCGCGATGATCCTGGTCGCCCTGATCGCCTGGCCCTTTATCGCCGGCATCGCCGCCTGGCTCGCCGGCCGCCGCCGGCCCGAGCTCGCCCGCTGGGTCTCGGCCCTGGCGATGGCCGCCGGCCTCGTGGCCGTCATCGTCGAGTGGATCGCCAAGGCGCCTGACTTCTCGCTCACCGGTCACGGTCCGTTCGTCGCCTCCGTCCACGTCGCCTGGGTGCCGCAGCTCGGCATCAGCTTCTTCGTGGCCGCCGACGGCCTCAGCCTGGTCATGGTCACGCTCTGCTACGCGCTCGGCCTGCTGGCCGTCCTGTCGTCGTGGCACGAGGTCACAGAGAGGGTCGGCTTCTTCCACTTCATGCTGCTCTGGACGATCGCCGCCCTGGTCGGCGTGTTCACCGCCCTCGACCTGTTCCTGTTCTACTTCCTGTTCGAGATGATGCTCGTCCCCATGTACTTCCTGATCGCCCTGTGGGGCCACGAGCGGCGCGTCTATGCGGCCGTCAAGTTTTTCCTGTTCACCCAGATCGGCGGACTCTTCATGCTGATCTCCATCGTCGCGCTCTACGTCATTCACGGGCGCCAGACCGGCGTCTACACCTTCGACTACCTGCAGTTGCTGGGCACCCACCTCTCGCTGGCCGCCGCGACCTGGCTCATGCTCGGCTTCTTTGCCGCCTTCGCCGTCAAGCTGCCGGCGGTGCCGCTGCACACCTGGCTGCCCGACGCCCACACCCAGGCGCCGACCGCCGGCAGCCTGGTGCTCGCCGGGCTGCTCATCAAGATCGGCGCCTACGGGATGATCCGCTTCATGGTGCCGCTCTTCCCGCAGGCCGCGTTTCGCGCCGCCCCGGTGTTCATGGGACTCGCGGTGCTGGGCATCCTCTACGGCGCGGTGCTGGCCTTCGCCCAGCACGACCTCAAGCGCATGGTCGCCTACACCAGTGTGAGTCACATGGGCTTCGTGCTGCTCGCCATCTTCGCCTGGAACACGCTGGCCCTGCAGGGCGCCGTGCTGGAGATCGTCTGCCACGCCTTCTCGACCGGCGCGCTGTTTGCCATCGTCGGGCTCATGCAGGACCGCCTGCACACCCGCGACATGGACAAGATGGGCGGCCTGTGGCTGGCGGCGCCCGGCATGGGCGCCTTCGCCCTGATCTTCGCCCTGGCCAGCCTGGGTCTGCCCACGCTGGGCAACTTCGTCGCCGAGTTCCTCATTCTGCTCGGCACGTGGCCGGTCAGCGAGCCGGCCGCCGTGCTGGGCGCTGTCGGCCTGGTCGCCGCCACGATCTACGCGCTGTGGCTCGTGCAGCGTGTCTTCCAGGGTCGCGAGACGCCGGCTCTGGCGCTGCCCGATCTGACGGTGCGCGAGGGCGTCATGCTGGCCGCCATGGCCGCTCCGCTACTGTGGCTCGGCCTCTACCCGCAGCCGCTGTTCAACGCCGTGCGGCCCGGCCTTGCCGCTCTGCAGCAGCGCGCCGTGCGCGCCCCCACGCCCACCGCGCCCGGCGCCATCCTGCTGTCGCCGCCGGCGGCGAGCGGCTCCAGCACGCTCAACGCGGCGGCGGCACAGCCGGTCGCGACCGACACGTCCGACGCACCGGCTCCCGGGGGCGCTCAGTGAACGCCGCCAACTTCGTTACCTCGATGCCGATCGTCGCCGTGGCCGTCCACGACGTCGTCACGCTGCTGCCGATCATCGCGCTGATCGTCTCGGCGGTCGTCGTGATGCTGGCAGGAACGTTCCACACGAGCCACCGGCTGACCGTCGGCCTCACGCTGGCCGGCCTGTTCTGGACGGTGGCCATGATCCCGATCGCCCAGATCCGGCACGATCACCAGGTCACTGCCCTGCTCCTGCTCGACGACTGGGCGCTGTTTTTCATCGGCCTGCTGGCGCTGACCACCGCCGGCGTGGTCCTCATCTCGTACGGCTACCTTGCGCGTCGCGAGGAACATCCCCACGACTACTACACCCTGCTGCTGCTGGCCACGCTCGGCGCCGCCGTCCTGGTCGCCTCAACCCACTTCGCCTCGTTCTTCCTGGGTCTCGAGATCCTCAGCGTCTCGCTCTACACGCTGATCGCCTACCCGCGGCTGCGCGCCGACTTCATCGAAGCCGCCGTGAAATACCTCGTGCTGGCGGCGGCCACGGCGGCGTTCCTGTTGTTCGGCATGGCGCTCGTCTACGCCGAGCTCGGCACGATGAGCCTGAGCGCGCTCGCCGCAGCGCACGTGACCGGCGGCGGCGCGGCCGAGACCTCATTGCTTGTCGGCGGCCTTGCCCTGATCATCGTCGGCATCGGCTTCAAGCTCGGCGTCGTGCCCTTCCACATGTGGACACCCGACATCTACCAGGGCGCGCCGGCGCCCGTGACGGCCTTCGTGGCCACCGTCTCGAAGGGCGCCATGGTCGCCCTGCTGCTGCGCTACTTCCGCCAGGTCAGCCTCTCGCCGCACGGCACCGTGTGGCTCCTCTTCGCCGTGATCGCGGCCGCCTCGATGATCGCCGGCAACCTGCTGGCCCTGCTGCAAAGCAACGTCAAACGCCTGCTGGCCTACTCGTCGATCGCCCACCTCGGCTACATCCTGGTCGCCTTTCTCGCGGTCGGCCGCTCGGCGGCGGTGGCGGTGAGCTTTTACCTGGTCGCCTACTTTCTGACCACGCTGGGCGCCTTCGGCATCGTCTCCGAGCTGTCGGGGCCTGAGGCCGACGCCGACGATATCGACGACTACCGCGGCCTCGCGGCGCGGCGCCCGCTGCTCTCCGCGACCTTCGCCCTGTTGCTGTTCTCGCTGGCCGGCATACCGCTGACGGCCGGCTTTCTTGGCAAGTTCCTGGTGGTGGCGACCGGCGCGAACTCGCGGCTCTGGTGGCTGCTGGTCGTGCTCGTCGCATCCAGCACCGTCGGGCTCTACTACTACACGCGCATCGTCGTAGCGATGTACGTCCAGCGGCCGCAGGACGCACCGACGACGTCGCGGCTGCTGCGCGTGGAGGCCGTCGTCGGCAGCCGCGCCGGCGGCTCGGTGCTGGTCGTGGTCGTCGGCCTCGTGCTGTTCCTGGGCATCTACCCGGCGCCGCTCCTCAGACTGCTCGGGCACATCGTAGCGAACCTGCCGTAGGCGGTCGCGAGCCTGTCGTAGGCGGCCGCGGGCCCACCGCCAGCGGCCGCCTCGGCGCGCCGCGCGAGGATGGTACGACGCGGGCCGGCACGGATCGCTCGTGCCGCGCGATTGCTTCGACGCCGTGACGGGCACCGTTCTGACCTAGGCGACGGAGGGGGCGAAGTTCACGATGGCCAGCAGCTTCGAGGAGACCTACACGATCACGGGCGACCTGCCGCCCGGCGACGCCCTGAAGGCCCAGCGGGCGATCACCGCCGAGGGCGCCGAGGTGGTGATCAAGACGGTCAGGCCCGTCGCACCGGAGATGTTCGTCTCGGCCATCGCCCGTGTCGCCGGCGTGGCCAGCCCGCACCTCGAGCGCGTGCTGGCCTGGGAGCAGCAGGACCAGTTCGTCTCGCTCGCCACCGAGCCCGTCAGGGGCACCGACCTGGGCCGCGTGCTGGCCACCGCGGGGGCGCTGGGGACGCAGTCCGCGGCCGCGCTCGGCGCTCAAGCGGCGCTCGGGCTGGCCGCCCTGCACCAGCAGGGCATAGTCCACGGGGCCGTCAAGCCGGGCACCCTCGTCCAGGGCCTCGACGACAGCGTCCTGGTGGTCGACGCGGGCCTCGAGCAGGCCCAGGGCGGAGTCGATCTGACCGAGCAGGCGCCGCCGCGCAACGCCTACTACGTGAGTCCCGAAGAGGCGCTCGGCCGCCCACTGGTGCCGGCCTCCGACGTCTACAGCCTCGGTGTCGTGCTCTACCAGTTCGTCACTGGGCGCGTGCCCTTCGACGGCCGGAACGCCCTCGTGGTCGCCCAGGATCATGTGGGCGCGCCGGTCACCTCGCCGCGCCGGCTCAACCCCGCGGTCCCGATCGGGCTCGAAACCATCATCCTGCGAGCCCTTGCCAAGCAACCAGAGGATCGTTTCGCCTCCGGCCGGCAGCTCTTTCAGGCCCTCGAAGACGAGCTGCAGGGCACCCAGGTCATGGCGCCGGTCGCCGACCTGCCCGCCGCCCAATCCCGGCGCCCCCTGTGGCCGTGGATCGTGGGCGGCATCGTTGTGCTCGCCGCGATCATCGTCGCGGTGCTGTGGGCCAGCGGCGCCTTCACCCAGAAGAGCACGGTGCCCAACGTCGTCGGCTTGCCCCTGACCGGCGCTACCAGCACGCTCGACAGCGACGGTTTCAAGCTCGGCGCCGTCAGCTACCAGCAGGGGGTCGGCAAGCTCCAGGGCACCGTCCTGTCGCAGACGCCGGCCGCCGGGGCGTCGGCCGACAACGGCTCGGCCGTGAACCTCGTCGCGGTGGGAACGACCGTGCAGACCGTCCCCAACGTGATCGGCATGACCCAATCGGCGGCCGGCGCGGCGATCACCGGCGCCGGCCTGACCCTCGGTCACGTCAGCCTGATCTACAGCTCCAGCGGGCCGTCGGGAACCGTCGTCGACCAGGCTCCCAACGCGGGCCTCACGGCGCCGGCCGGGTCGGCCGTCGCGATCACCGTCTCAAAGGGCCCGACGCCTACGACCAGCCCTTCGGCGAAGACCGTGCCCAACGTCACCGGCCTGGGCCAGTCCCAGGCGGTCGCGGCGCTCCAGGGAGCCGGCTTCGCCGTGGTCGTGGACCAGGTGCCCAGCTCGACTGTGCCCAACGGCGTTGTCAGCGACCAGACGCCCTCGAGCGGCGTACTGGCCCAGCCGGGCACCACCGTGACGATCGTCGTCTCGACCGGCGCGCCCAGCAGCTCGCCGACGCCTTGACTTAAGAGGAAGCGCGGTCGACCGGCCGCACACGATGGAGGTGACCGCACCATGGCAGACGATCGACTCGTCCTTTACCTGGGCATCTACGAAAGCCCGGCGCGCGCCGCACAGGACCTGACTGAGCTCGCCGAGCTGCACCGCTCGGGCCGGATCGGCACCTACGACGCAGCCGTCGTCGAAAAGGACGCTCAGGGCGCCGTGACGCTCCACAAGCACGAGAAGTCGACCGAGCACGGGGCCTGGACGGGGATCGGCGTAGGCGCCGCCCTCGGCCTTCTGTTCCCGCCGTCGCTCATCGGGAGCGCGATCGTCGGCGGCGTCGCCGGCGGTCTGACCGGGCACCTGTGGAAGGGCATGTCGCGGACCGACGTCAAGGAGCTCGGCGAGGCCCTCGACGCGGGCGATGCCGCGCTGATCGTCATCGGCGCGCCCGAGCTGCGCGAGCAGACTGAACGCATCCTGTCGGGGGCCACGCAACGTATCGTCAAGCGGCTCGACGTCGGCCATCACGAGTTCGCTGCGGCGCTGGCGGAAGCCGAACAGGCCGCCGCGCCACAGCCGCGCCCGACGGCCTGACCGCGAGCCCGGCCCGAGCGCACGCCCGACGGTCTGGGCGCCGGGCCGGGCCTCACTCGACGGCGTCCGCCGCCGGCTCGGTCTTACCGGCGCCGGCGGCGCTGCGCGAGCGCTCCAGCCACCAGCGGCGCCAGGGCGCCACGCCGTCGATCTCGATCTCGAGCGAGAAGCTCAGGAAGGTCCGGATGAGCACGATCAGCCCGAGCACGAGGACGTTCTCCATGGTCGGTTCCACCGCCACGGTGCGGATAAGGTCGGCCGCGACCAGGACCTCGAGGCCCAGCAGGATGCTGCGACCGAAGTAGCGCCGCAGCATCGTGTAGATGCCACCCGAGCCGCGGCCGCGCAGCCCGTTGACCGCGGCGTGCACGAAGCCGACGCCGAAGCCGAAAACCAGCACGGCCGTGCCGACGATCTCGAAGACCTGAGCCACATGATCCATGACGTGCGTGTAAGTCATCGCCTGACTCAGTTCGCCGTCGGCCGCCGACACCCTTGCCACCGACACCAGCCGATCTCTGGCCCGGGAGGTGAGCGAAGTGAGGATCTTACGCGACTAGCGGGCCCGCCGGCCGGGAATGCAAGCAGCCGAAACGGGGCTCACAAGGCTCTCACAAGGCTAACAAGGGGACGCACATGCCTGCGACAAAGGATCCACCGACGCCAGACGCACCGCCGACAAGCGAGGAGCAGCGGGCGCATCGGCGCTCACTGAGCGCCGTCGCCGAGGCGACGGGCACTGCGCGCCAGCTCGAGGCGATGCTCCAGTTCCACCAGTCCGAGTACGAGTGGCGCCGCCTGTTCTCGGAGCTCCTGGGGACCTTCATGCTGGTCTTCGTGGCCGCCGGCGGCAGCATCGTGAACGCCAGGTTCGGCGGCGCCGCCATCCCCCAGTTCATCCAGGTCGTGGCGCCCGCCCTCATGGTGATGAGCATCATCCTCTTCATGGGCGCCATCTCCGGAGCCCACCTCAACCCGGGCGTCAGTCTCGCCTTCGCCCTGCGCGGCGACTTTCCCTGGCGCCGTGTGCCGCTCTACCTCGTGGCCCAGTTCGTCGGGGCGATCCTCGCCACGCTGCTGCTGGTCGCGCTGCTGGGCAAGCAGGGGACGGCGGGACTCACCCTGCTCGGCGCCGGCATCAGCACGACCACCGCGCTACTCTGGGAGATCGTCCTGACCACCGGCCTGGTGAGCGTCATCCTCGGCACCTCGTCGGGCGCCCAGAACGTCGGCTGGGGCGCGGCGATCGGCGTCGGAGGCTTCATCGCGCTCGCCGGCATGATCGGCGCCCCGGTGAGCGGCGCCTCGATGAACACGGCACGCTCGCTCGGACCGGCCATCGCCCTCAACACCTACACGGCCTGGTGGGTGTACCTGATCGGCCCGCCCATCGGCGCCCTCATCGCCGTGGGCTTCGCCTACGCGCTGCGGGGCCCCGGAGGCGACGCGACCGCCCGCCGTGCCGGCTCGGGCACCTTGGGCTGAGGCGCAGCCGGCGGCTTGAGGCGCGCCGACGTCACGTAGGCCACCGTCACCGCGACGATCACCAGGGGCGTCAAGGCGAGAGCGTCGGCGCTCATGAAGAGGGCGACCAGCAAGACGGCGGTCAGCGGCAGGTCCAGCATCACCGCGGTCATCGCCCCGATCCCCATGGCGGCGCCCGCGATCAGGGGCAGACCGGGAAGATGGGACAGCGCCATGCCGCCGGCCGCGCCGATGAACATGCTCGGAAACACCGGGCCGCCGCGAAAACTGCTCAGTGAGACGCTGTAGGCAAGACCTTTGCAGACGACGAGCAGCACGAGCGCGCCGGCGGTCCAGCCGGCTGCGTTCTGGATGAGCGAGGGCAGGGCCGACTGCCCCGAGAAGAGCACCTCACTGGAGCTCCTGCCGGTGGTCTCAGCGAAGACGATCGCCAGGCCGGCTACGGCCAGGCCGGCCACCGGCGTCAGCGCCACCATGCGGCGTTCGACGATGGGTTGCAGCAGCAGGGCCGAGCGCCGGATGCCCGTGCCCAGCACGGCGGCGGCGAGACCGATACCGATCGCCCAGAGAAACTCGGCGACGGTCGGTGAACCGAAGTGCGGGATGCTGGGGATGGCCAGCGAGAAGGTGCCGAAGCCGGTCCAGCCGTCGAGGCCGACGAACATCAACGCGCCGACACCGGCGGCCAGCAGGCCGGGCACCAGCACGACGCCCAGGAGCGCGCCGCCGAGACCGGCCGCCTCCATGAGCAGGAACGCGGCCACGATGGGCGAGCCCAGCAGCGTGCTGATCGCGGCGAAGCTGCCGGCCGCTGCGATCAGCGTGACGGCCTGCGGCAGCGCATTTCGTCGGAGCAGGTGGAGGGCCAGGGCGCCGAGCCCACCGCCGATGGCGATCAGGGGCGCCTCAGGCCCGAGCACGACCCCCAGGCTCAGGGTGGCAAAGGACGCGATGATGATGCCCGGCAGCTCGCTCGCCGCGGCGGGCCCGGAGAACCTGAAGCCCTCTGCGGGCCTGTGCCCGCCGATCCCCGGCAGGTAGCGGATCATGAGCCCGACCAGCAGCCCGCTCAGCCCCAGCAGCGGCAACGGCCACCAGACCGGCGCACCGTGGAACCCGACATCCTTGGGCAGGGTGACAAAGACGTACTGCTGAGCCTCGGCGATGAGCTTGAGAAAGAAGTAGGCGACGGTCGCCACGATGACCCCGACGATGGCGCCGAACAGCAGCAGCACCACATAGCTGCGGCTGCGCAGGACGGCGGCCGGGTCGGGAGCCGACCCGGCCGGGGGGGCCGCGGCGGACGGAGGCGACGCGGCAGACGGAGGCGTCGACCCGGGCGGAGGCGTCGACGCGGGCGGAGGCGACGTCATGCCGGAGTCAGACACGGCGTCGCCTCCTTTCTCTTGTGGGCGCGGGCGGCCCGTCCGCCGCCCACGCATGGCGAGCCGCGCGACCCGACCTTGGTCGACTCGACTCTGACCGGGGTGGCTACTGGGCCGCCTCTATGCCCAGCGCGACGATATCCTGCGGATGGAGCCACTCGTCGGCCAGAGCCACGCCGCCGGCTTCGGCGATGACGTCGCGCAGCGGGATGGCCCAGCGATGTTCGAGCACCGCGATGGCCGCCGACATGCCTTCGGGGATGGCGTCGGCGACATACCAGACCTGCTGCTCGTCGTACAGCGAGCCGTCGGCTGCCGCCGCGGCTCCGGCGACGGCGCCGGCCTCGAGGCCCTCGTCGCCGGCGGCGGCGAAGCCGATCAGGGCGCCGGCGACGGCGCCCAGCTTGGCGAGCTCGTCGCTGTCGCTGAGCTCGATCTTCTCGACGGAACCGTCGGCGTTCTTGTGGACGAACAGCAGGTCTATGAGCCGCACGACGTCGTGCTCGCGCAGCCGTTCGAGCTCCTTGAGGGCAGCGCCCGTGAACTGGGCGTCCTCGCCGAAGCCGACCACCAGGACCTGTACCGGACCCAAAGCCATGAGTTTTCTCCCTTCAGTGAGCAGGCAGGTTCGGCTCAGCCGTCCTGGATGACCTTCGCCTTGGCGGCCTCGTACTCGCTCTGCGTGAGGGCGCCCGAGTCGAGCAGGCTCTTGAGCTTGGCAAGCTGGTCGGCTAAGCCGTCGGGAGCCGCCGCCGCGGGAGCCGCCGGCGCCTGCTGCTGTTGCTGCTGCAGGTCGTCGATCTGCGCGTTCTGGTCGGCGGTCTGGGCGCGCGACTGCTGTACCTTCTTGCCTACGTGGTAGGCAGTGCCGCCCACCACCGCGGCGCGCATGAGTGGTCGTCTTCTGAACATCTGCCGCTCCTTTGTGGCACTTTCTTGTGAACTATCGCCATCGTAAACCTTGACAACCTACCCAGATTGCCACCCCGATACGCTGTCGAGGCGGGGGCGCGACGAGGGCACGAAGCGCGCTCGTTCGGGAGGTCGCGTGGAGCAGAAAGGAGCGGCCGTCGGACGGTGGTGGCGCCGGGGCGTCTGAGCGGCGGTGGGACCGAGGCGTCTGAGCCGCGGCGCGGCGGAGTGTCCGCTGCCCTTACAACAGGTTCGACAGCAGCCGGCAGCCCTGGTTGCGAAAGCGCTCCCGCCGCGACACCGCCCGGACGTCGGCGATGGTCACCTCGTGACAGCGCGTGATGTCGTCCAGAAAGAGATCCTCGAGCTCGCGAGTGAGCCCTTCGTCGAACAACCACAGCATGAGCTCCTTGTGGAGGTGCATGCTGCGGATGTCCAGGTTCATCGTGCCGACCGCGCTCACCGTGGAATCGACGGTGATGGTCTTGGCGTGGGTGAAGCCGGCTTCGTAGAGGTACACCCGCACGCCAGCGGCCAGCAGCCTGCCGAAGTAGGTCTGGGCGGCCCAGAACGGGACGCGCTTGTCGGGCACGCCGGCCATCATGAAACGGATGTCGACCCCGCTCAGGCCGGCGTTGATCATGGCGTCGTACATGCCGGCGTCCGGGATGAAGTAGGGCGACTGGATGAAGGCCGTCTTTTCGGCCTTGGCGATGGCGATCATGTGGGCCCGGCGCGAGGCCTGCCAGAGCCCCTCGTGGGTGTGGGCGACGAGTTGGGTGAGGTGACCGGTGTGCGCCACGTGGCCGCCGGGCGCCGGAAAGTAGCGTTCGACCAGCAGGTCCTCGCCGTCGCGGTCGAGATACCAGCGTGAGGCGAACAGCTTCTGCAGCTCGGCGACGGCCTGGCCGGTGATCCTGATGTTCGTGTCGCGCCAGGTGGCGAAGCGCTCGCCGCCGTCGATGTACTCCTGGCCCATGTTCGAGCCGCCCGTATAGCCGATCTCGCCATCGATCACGGTGACCTTGCGGTGGTCGCGATAATTGAGCTGGGCCCGCTCGGTGACGTCGGCCGTGACCTGGGCGCCGGCCCGGGTCAGGCGCTTGAGCTCGCCCTTGCCGTAGGCCTTGCTGCCGATGTTGTCGTAGAGGATCCTCACCTCGACGCCGGCGGCGACGCGCTCCAGCAGGATCTGCGTGATCTCAGCCGTGAGCTCGTCCATCTCCCAGATGAAGTACTGCAGATGAATGAACGAGCGGGCGGCCGCGAGATCGTGCCTGAGGCGGGCGAAGAAGTCGGCGGTGAGGCCGTAGATCTCGACGCTGCTCGCCGTCAGGGGGTGGCTGAAGTTGTCGACGGCGATCGCCTCTGAGATGTCTTCGACCCAGGTGCCCGCGAAGGCGGCCTGGAAGCGCTGTTTGGCGGCCAGGTTGCGCTCGTAGATGGGCGCCATGCCCTTCTTCATGAGCGCCACTGCCTGGGGCGCCCACTTCGAGCGGGCGGTCCGCTCGCGCCAGTCGCGCCCGAAGAAGTAGTAGAAAAGGACGCCGATGAACGGCAGGAACAGCAGCACGAACAGCCAAGCCAGGGTTGAGGTCGGTTCGCGGTCCTGGTCCACGAGAAAGATCAGCACGGCGATCCAGTACAGGACGAGGACGACCCCAGCCCACACCGGGATCTGGGTGAGCAGCAGGGTGGTCATGGACGCGTCACGGCAAGACGGTCGCCGGTCGCCGGTCGCCGCCGCCACGCCTCGAGCCAGGCCGGCAGCACGCCTAGTAGTGTCTCCATGACCTCGAGACTGCGCCGCTCGAACTCGACGTAGTCATCGTAGACCTCGCCGCCGGCGGCGCCCACGAGATCGCTCACCGCCCGCAGGATGAGGCACGGCACATCGTTGCACGCGGCCGTCCAGGCGATCGCCCCGGACTCCCAGTCGGCGCCGACCGCGCCGTACTTCTCACGCAGCAGGCTCACCTGGGCCGGCACGATGTCGCTGTCGGCCGAGAGCAGCCGGACGCGACGCACGACCGACGGGTAGGTCTCGGGCGGGCGGCCGTCGGCACCGTCGAGCCACGACAGATCGATCGTCGCGGCGCGCGCGGCGACGGCCTCGTCGGGGTCGGTCATCTGCTCGACGATGTCGTAGACCAGGGTCTCCTCGGCGAGCAGCACCTCGCCGCGTTCGACCTCGCCGGCAAAGCCGCCGCAGGTGCCGAGGTTGACGAGCAACTCGGGGGCGAAGCGATCGATCACATGCTGGGCCGAGGCCGCCGCCGAGACCTTGCCCCAACCGCCGTAGAAGAGGGCCGTCGTGAACCCGGCGATGGGCTCCGGAAGGGCGTACCACTCGCCGAACGGCGAGCGCCTGCGCGGCGTGTCGGGATGCAGCCTGTCCAGGGCGCGCCACTCGCTGGTGGCCGACACGAGCACGACGATCTGCGGTGGACGTTCGGGCACTGGTCACCCTCTAAGGCGCTGTTGCGGGCTGCGCAGGCATGATACCTCTCCGGCGCCTTGANNCACAGTGACCGGAGCCGCGGCCGCGGCTTCCGCCCCGGCCGCGGCCGGGGCAGCGCTGGAGGCCGAGACCGGAGCGGCAGCAGCGACCGAACCGGCCGGCCGGCGCCACCGCGTCGTCATCGTCGGGGGCGGTTTCGGCGGCCTGTACGCGGCCAAGGGTCTGGCCGAGGCGCCGGTCGAGATCACGCTTGTCGATCGCGCCAATCATCACCTCTTTCAGCCGTTGCTCTACCAGGTGGCGACCGG
>PKYM01000201.1 GCA_003132645.1 Actinomycetota bacterium
AAGTAGAGCGTGCGCTCCTCTTCGGTGGCGATCGAGACGAGCTTGCCGCGCGCCGAGGGGTTGATCTTGCGATGGATGTACTGGATGTTGGTCGTCTTGCCACAGAGCCCGCAACCGTAAAAGACGATCTTGTAGTTGATCTCGCGGGCGGCGAAGTTGATCAGCGGCATTTCAGGGCTGTCCCTCGAGGTCGGCGAACAGGTCGTCGATCGCCTTGCCGGCGGTGGCTTCGTAGTCGACGTCGACAGACAACGCCTCGTTTTCTTCGTCGGAGCCCTCGAAGATGGGCCGCAGGACCTCGATGGCCCGCTGCGTGTAGAGCCGCACCTTGCCGACCTGGGTCTCGCGCCCGAAGGTGATGATGAGCAGAACCTGGTCGGAGACCTGAGAGACGTGCAGGTTGGAGCTCTTGCCCTCGTGGAAGAGCAGCGTGAACTCTTTCTCGTCGAGAATGCTGGCGAGCTGCTGTGTCGCGGCGAACGAGCTTGCCGCGAGCGAGGCCAGCGAGAGCGTCTCGGGATGATAGTCGTCGGAGGCCGTGGTGATCGGCTGGCCCGACGTCGAGATCAGCGCGAGAAAGGTCGACCCGGTGACGTCCTTGAGCTTGCGCAGCAGGTCGTCGCACAGGTCGAGCTGGCGATCGTTTATGACGAGGCCTTTGCGCTTCGCCACTCGGGGCTCCTTTCAACAGGCGCGCTTCTCGCGGAAGTATATCAGGATGGTGGGTCGCAAGAGCGCCCGCTTTCTCACAGAGTGAATATCGTCGTCTTGGGGTGGGAACATGAGCTTGGCATTCGGTTTTCGGCGGGGAAGAGGAAGCGCGCGTGGTAGACTCGCGGTCGTGGAGGCACCCGAGCGACCATGAGTTTCACCGGGACTTTGGCTGAGCTTGCGCTCTGCGACCTCGTCGAGATCACGACGCTGGGCGGAAAGAGCGGTGTGCTCGAGGTCGCGCACCCCGACGGCGCGCCCGCCGGGCGGCTCGCCTTTCGCGACGGCGCCCTCGTGGGGGCGGTTTGCGGGCCGCTCGTCGGCGAGCGCGCCTTTTACGCCTTGCTCGGCCTGAAGGAGGGCGGTTTCGTCTTCGACCCCGAGCTCGACCCCGGCGAGGCTGCCGCCGACCTGCCGACCGGCTCGCTACTCATGGAGGCCATGCGCCGGGTCGACGAAAGCGGTCACCTGCGCGCCGCGCTGCCCGCCTACGCCCGCGTCGCGTTCCTGGGGGGCGGGCCAGACGACGACTTCGAAGCCACGGTCCTGGGTCAGCTTGGGCCCGGACAGCGCGCGGTCGGCGAAATCGTCGACGGGGCGCTCGTCGCCGGCACCGTCGACGAATACGACGTGTTGCGGGCGCTCGCCCGCCTGCGTGACCGCGGCGTGGTCGACCTGCTCGACCGACCGGCTGCCGGCGCCGCCGCTGAGAACGAGCGCTGAAGGGAACATCTCAACGTGAAGTTGAAGGTTGCCCCCACGTCCTGTAAGGTAGCCATCCCGGTCGTGTAAGGTAGCCATGCCGGTCGTCACGACGGAAGGACAAGCGCGATGGACGACATCATCGATTTCGTTTCGCTGTCCGACGAAGAGCTCAAGAAGCTCATCGGTGAGTTGACCGCCGAAGAGCTCGAGGTCTCTCGCCAGCGGCGTATCCTCCACGGCCAGCTCGATATCCTGCGCGCCGAGCTCGTGTTGCGTCTGCAACACCATCGCGAGGCCGGCGAGTCGATCATCACGGCCGCCGACGTCAGCCGGCTGTCGGAGATCCTGGCGGGCAAACACCCCGCCGCCGAGGTCGCCGACGACCAGCTCGACGATCCCACGGCCGCTGGGGACTAGGCTGTGTTCTGCCCGAACTGCGGGTATCGCAACTCCGAGGGCGTGAACTACTGCGTACGCTGTGGCGCGAGCCTCATCGCCGACCAGGCCGATCCACAAACGACGATGAACTACTCGCCGGGCGAGAGCCCCGAGACACTGGCGCCGCTGTCGAGCGGTGTGGCCGAAAGCGCGACACTCGTGATCCGCAGCGGCGGCGGCAGGGCGGGCGAGACCTACACGCTCGCCGCTCCGCGCACCACGATCGGCCGCCATCCCGACTCCGATGTGTTCTTNNCAGGTCGGCAAGTACAAGCTCACCTTCATCACGCCTTGAACGAAAAGACGGAACTCCTGTTCGACATCGGCGACGAGAAGCTCATGACGATCGGAGCGGTGGTCGATCGCCTCAAGGGCGAGTTTCCCGACGTGAGCGTCAGCAAGCTGCGCTACCTCGAAGAGCAAGGGCTGGTCACACCGCGGCGCACCAAGGGCGGCTATCGGCTGTTCTCGCGTGACGACTATCAGCGCCTCATCCGCGTGCTGGCCCTGCAGCGCGACGAGTATCTGCCGCTCAAGGTCATCCGCAAGGAGATCGAGCGCATGCCGGCGGGTGTGGGCGGAGCGCCGCGCGGCGGCTTGCGAAAGGCCGACTTCGTGCCCAACCCGGCGGGCGAGAAGGAGTTCACCGCCGAAGATCTCCGCGAGCTCTCCGGCGGCGACCCCGGTCTGCTCGGCGAGCTCGAGGAATTCGAGCTCATCAAGGGTCGCCAGGTGAGCGGCGTGCGGCGCTACACCGAGCTCGAGTCGAGCGTGGTGGCCTGCGCCGCCCGCCTGGCCCGGGCTGGCCTGCGACCCAAGAACCTGCGCGCCATGAAGAGTGCCGTCGACCGCCAGGGCGGCCTGATCGAGCAGGTCATGCTGCCGGCGCTGCGCTCGCGTCGCAGCGAGCAGCGCCAGGAAGCCCTCGATGCCCTCGAAGAGCTCGCCCAGGCCATGTCTCAACTCGAGCAGCTGCTGCTCACCCGTTACATCAGACGCCTCACCGTCTAGGCTCGTAGTCGAGAGGCGTGGCGTCGAGCCCCGCCGTTCCCAGGAGGACATCGTGCAGGACGCTATTCCGGTCGATCTTGCCGCCAAGATCCGGGCGATCCCCGACTTCCCCAAGCCCGGCATCCTCTTTCGCGACATCATGCCGCTGCTGCAGGACGCCCAGGCGCTGCGCGCCGCGGTCGACCGCATGGCCGAGTGGTCGATCGGCCGCCATGTCGACGTCGTCCTGGGCGCCGAGTCGCGCGGCTTCATTCTCGGTTCGGCGCTGGCCTACGCTCTGAACGCCGGCTTCGTCTGCGCCCGCAAACCCGGCAAGCTGCCATACGCGACCGTGAGCGAGTCCTACGAGCTCGAGTACGGCAGCGATGCCCTCGAGGTGCACGAAGACGCCATCACGCCGGGCATGAACGTGCTGGTCCACGACGATCTTCTGGCCACCGGCGGCACCGCCTCCGCCAAGGTGCGGCTGGTCGAGAAGATGGGTGGCAAGGTCGTGGGCGCGGCGTTTCTGATCGAGCTTGCCGACCTCCACGGCCGCGACAAGCTTGGCGGCGTCGACGTCTTCACGCTGATCACCTACTAAGGGCGACTTCGGCGACCGCCGCCACCAGGGCCGGCGAGGCGAGGCGCTCGCGGCTCGTTGGGTACGAACACGTGTTCGCCCACGACAGTTGTACCTGCGCGACATTCTCGGGAATCCGCGGCAGCCGCGCGCCTGTGGCTTACGGTCCGGTACAGGCCCAGAGAGACAGAGTCGGCGAACGGTTCTCGGCTGGGACGACTCGCGGGGGCCGGTGCGGCTGCGCGAATTGGGGCCGGCGCGGCTGCGCGAAACGATCACAAGCGCGGCTGGCCACGGGCGCGCGACGCAGACCGAGAAAGCACGGGTTGCCGCCGCGGACAGTGCCACGATTCGGCGAACGGCGCCGCGATACCGTGGCCGGCCCCGCGATGTACGCGCCGCAGGGAGCGGGAGTCAGAGACGCGCGAGCGCTGGGCGGCGTCTATGCGAGATTCGCCGTCGCAGCACGTTACTTTACATAACGTTGATTATCGTGCGTTGCGAACAGGCCCAAACCAGGCGAATCAGGCCCTGCCGACGGCCGTTTGGGGCTTTTCGGGCTACCAGACGACGCCGAGGTACCGCATCTGTTGCGGCAAAGCCTCGAAGCATGACTGGAGAAACGGCGTGATGGGCGGCGTCACGGTGAGCGCACCGAGCTCCTCGCGCGTGAAAAAGCGTGCCTCGAGCACGGCGTCGTCGTCGCCCAGGCGCAGCGGCGCCGTAGCGTCGACGAGCGTCGCCGCGAGGACCACGTGGACGACGTGTTTGGGATAGGCCGCCATGTCGGCGGAGATCGCCTCGGCGAGGGCCACTGGGCGGCCAGGCTCGATCTCGAGACAAAGCTCTTCGCGCAACTCGCGGCGCAGGGCCGCTGTCAGCGACTCGCCAAAGTGGACGCCGCCGCCGGGCAGCAGCCAGTAGTCGCGGTCGAGCCGGCGCTGCCGCACCAGCAGCAGGCCCGCGTCGCCGAAGAGCAGGCCGGCGGCCCGCACCGTCGGTCGCGGCGCCACCTGAACGTCGCCGCGGTGCCCATGGGAATTTTGAGTAACTTCGCCCACGACACTCAGGGATCGGCCTGGAGCCGTTCGGACGACGGCAGAGCGG
>PKYM01000148.1 GCA_003132645.1 Actinomycetota bacterium
ACGCGCGGCACGACGCCGTCGCCGCCCCTGAGAAACAGCGTCACGCCGCCGTCGCCGGTCTCGGCGCGCACGCCCTCGCCGAGCCCGGCGGTCAACACTCCAGCGAGACCGGCCGGGTCGCCGGTCGTCGAGACGTGCACGATCGTGTCGGCTCCGACCGACGCCTTGAGGCCATCCGGCGTGTCGAGCGCCAGGATACGGCCGTGGTCCATGATCGCCACCCGGTCGCAGAGCTGGTCGGCCTCTTCCATGTAGTGAGTCGTGAGCAGCACGGTGAGACCCTCGCCGTGCAGGCCGTGGAGGATCTCCCACAGCGCCAGGCGGCTCTGCGGGTCGAGGCCCGCCGTCGGCTCGTCCAGGAACAGGATGTGGGGCCGGTGAGCGATGCTGCGGGCCACCATGAGACGTTGGGCCATGCCGCCCGACAGCGCGTAGACGTCGGCCTTGGCGCGGTCGGCCAGACGGAACTGCTCGAGCAGCTCGTCGGCGCGGGCGCGTGCCGCGGCCTTGGCCATGCCGAAGTAGCGGCAGTGAAAGAAGAGGTTCTCCCAGACCGTCAGGCTGCGATCGAGCGTGTTGGTCTGGGCCACTACGCCGATCGCCTGCTTGGCCAGAGCCGGTTCGGCCACCACGTCGACGCCGCCCACGCAGGCCTGGCCTGAGGTGGGCACGACGCGCGTCGACAGCATGCCGACGGTGGTCGTCTTGCCGGCGCCGTTGGGACCGAGCAGGCCGAAGATCTCGCCGGCCGCGACCGTCAGGTCGAGCGACTCGACGGCGCGGATGCCGCCGGGGAAGGTCTTCGACAGGCCGAGCGTCATGATGACGTCGTCCAGGTTGCAGCCCGGACCCCGAGCGCCCGTGGTGTCCGTCTGCGCGGGGGCGACCCCGCTCGTGGCGTTCACGCTCGCGCGTCTCCTCTCGCTGATCCGTTCTCTCGTGTAATGCTGGCTCGGATGATGCCCGAGCGCCGTTCCCGCCCGGCGACCGGTCGCCGCGGGCTCGCTTCCACGAATGTCGCCATCCCGCGCGTTCGCAAAACCTGGCCGGGCGCGGCGCCACGGGCGGGCGCCGTGCGGTCTACGTCGCGGTGAGCAACCGTCGCAGGGCAGCCTTGGGATCGCCGAGCAGCGGCGCGCCGTGGTCGAAACAGATGACCGTGAACGACAGGTCGAGGAGCCGCTCGACGCTGCGCCGGGTCTCGGCGGGGTCTTCGTGGTAGGCGGGCGGCACGAAGGCCAGCTCGCCGGCGCCGTCGTGCGAGACGAGGTCGGAGCAGAACAGGACGCCCGGGTCGGCCGTGCGCAGGAACGAATAGTGCGGCCATTCCGGCCCCGGCGTGCGCAGCGCCACGAGCCCGCCCGGCAGCGTGTCGCCCTCGTCGTAGCGGCGATCGGGCTCTTCGTCGGCGGCGGCGGCGTCGCTGGGCAGCCAGACCTCGGCGCCGAACTCGCGCCGGTAGCGCCAGGCCGAGCGCTGGTGGCAGCGCGCGGTCAGCACGATGGTGGTCGGGCGCGGCAGAGCCGCGAGTGCGTCGACCGCAAGCCGCACTGGGTCGACAAGGACGCACTGGTCGCCCGAGACCATGGCATGCGAGCTCGAGATGGCGCCGCCGATGGCGCTGTTGTGGATGTGCCAGTGATACAGGCCGTCGAGCACCTCTTCGGCCTCTCCGGCGATCTCACGCGGCTCGGTCATCGTTCCTCCTTGCTGGCTGTTACTGCTTTAGCGACGCGCCACGAGCTCGAGGTCGCCGGTCAGGGTGGCCACGTCGATGCCGGGCGGGTCGTGGCGCAGCCAAGCCGGCGAGAGCATCGCGTAGAGCTCGTCGCAGTAGGCCGCGTGAAACGCCCACGATGCCTTCACCGTGGTGCCCCAGGTGACGACCGTCAGGCCCTCCGCATCGTATGCCGCATAGACCACGCAGTGGCCGTTGGACGGCTGGGGCTTGGTCTGCGGGCTGCCGTCTGGGGTGACGGTCCAGGGCGGCAGCGACCCGGCCGCGTGCGGCAGCACGGCGTCGGGCAGCTCGACGCCGACATAGAGGCAGCCAAAGAGGTCGATCGCCAGACGGACGTTGTCGGCAGATGAGGGATCGACCTCGACGAAGGCCTTGATCGTCTGGCGGTCGATGCCGCTCTTGCGCCAGAACTTGAGGGCGTCCAGCAGACTCGTGCCGCGGTCGGTCGGGTTGCCGCCCGGCCCGTCGTCGCGCGGGTCGTAACCGGTGATCGCGGAGTAGGCGCGCAGCACCATGAGCGTCGTGATCGGGAGGCGGCGATGTTCGGCGTTGGCGACCCACAGCATGTCGGCGTGGGCTTGCCCGGCGAGCACGCAGTCGCCCACCGTGTCGTTGCCGAGCATGCCCCAGTCATCGACGGCCGCGGCGTAGTCGACGGCGGCGGGAGGCACCGGCGCCGCCGGCGTCAGATAGGTGGCCAGCATGAGCGTGCGCGGGTCGTCTGCCTTGGGGAGCTTGCCCAGCTTGTAGACCGAGTCTGGCATGGCGTACGTCCTTTGCGGTGGGTGGCTAGCCGGTCCTGGTGCGTCCGCGAGTCAACCAGCGGCGCGCCGTCCGGTCAAGGGTCGAGCGACGCGCCGTCCGACGAGCCGTTCGACGACCCGTCGGCAGGCGGCGCGGCGATCCCCAGCTCGGCCTCGAGTCCGAGTAGCGTCTTGCGCTGCGTAAGCAGGGCGACCTGGCGCTCGAGAGAGGCAAGCTCCGCGTACGACCCGGCGGTCGCCAGCAGGCCCGCCTGAGCGATCTCCTGGCGCTTGAGCTGCAGCTCTTTGGTGAGCACCGAGATCTGCTGGTCGAGCCCGGCGCTGCGCAGCGCGGCGACCCGCCCGACGATCCTTCGCGAGCGCTCCAGCCCGAGCCCCGCGGCGTTCGCCAGGGAGCCCGCGGCGTCGGCTGCGGCGGCCGCCTCGGAGGTGGCCGTCATGCGCAGCGACTCGAGCGCGCTGCTGCTGGAGAAGCCAAGCTTTATGGAACGCTTGCCGAACAGACGTTTGGCGATCGTCACGGTGGCGTAGCCGCAGCGGCCGTCCATCACGAGCGCGGCGCTCGACGACCGCTTGACGAACCGCCCGGCGACATCGAGGCCGTAGGTGGTGAGCCGGACGCGCCGCGGCAGGCGCACGAGGATCTCGTTCTCGTCGAGTGCCGGACGTTCGGTCGGCCCGCGGCCAAGCGCGGCCGGCGCAGCGCCGGCGTCGTCTTCGACCACCACGAGCACGCCGAGCGCGTCGAAAGCGGCCTGCACGGCGGCCAGGGCGGCGAGGTTGGCGACATCGCCGGCGCCCGACGATTGCAGCCGGCCATCGACGATCTCGGGCCGCGGGCGAGCGGCGGCGAGCGTGTCGAGCTCGAGCAGGAACTCGTAGTCCTCGAGCCGCGTGGCGATGGTGGTGGCTCGCCAGGCGCGAAAGTGCTGGTCGAGCGCGGCGATCTCGGCGCGCGCCGTGGCCAGCGCACCCTCCAGCGCGCGGACAGCGCCGAGAGACTCGCCGCGCGTCTTGTCATCGGCGGCGGCCGGCACCCGTCGCAGAGCCTCGGCCAAGCCGCGGACGAGCTCGGCCACGAGATCGGTACAGGTGTCGAGTGCCTCGCTCTCTGCGGCATGAGCCGCCCGGTACGCCGCGGCCACCGCCCGCACGGCGAGCGCCTCCCGGTCGTCGCCGTTTGCCTCGTCGCCGGTTGCTTGAGCGCCGGTGGCCTCAGCGCCGGCAGCAGCCGGCGCGTCGAGCGCCGCGACGCGGCCGCGCGATAGCCTGTGCGCCGTCGCCGGCACGGCGCCGGCGCAGGCGAGCGCCATGGCGGGGCTGCCCAGCACCAGGCCCGCGATCGAGGCACCGGCGCTCACGGCGCCGACGGCGACCGCACCGGCGCGTCCCGTGAGCTCGACCGAGCTCGTGACGAGACGCCCGTCGTCGGTCCACTCGAAGGCCACGCCGGTGTCGACCAGGAGGCCTTCGGCGATGCGCAGCCGCAGAGGCTCGCGCTCGCCGACGACGTCGAGGGTGACGGTGGCGGCGGCCGACGTATCGTCGCGGCCCAGGACGGCGTCGTGCACGAAGGTGCGGGTGCCGGCGATGCGGACGCACGATTCAGGCAGGCAAAACGGCAGCTCCAGGTCGCTCATGCGGCGCTCCTTGGGAAGACGGCGTGTCGCCGATTATCGGCGGCGTGTCTCCAGGAGGCAAGTACGACCTGCATCGTGGCGACCCTGGCGCGCCCGTCGCGACTTTGCGAGCGCCGCCCCACGGCCTACAGGGCCTTCTGCAGGGCGGCCTGGAACTGGTCTTTCGTCGAGGCTCCGACCAGCCGCGCCTTTTCGACGCCGCTGCTGTCGAGGAACACGGTGGTCGGCACGCCCCTGACCCCCCAGGAGCCGAGGATGGCGCCGCCCGGGTCGGCGATCACCGGATAGCCCAAGGCATACTTGCTCATGAAGGCATCGGCGTCAGCGGGCCGGTCGTTGGCGACGCCCACGAAGACGACGTCGGCGTGGGCGTGGGCGAAGGCCGACAGGTCGGGCGCCTCCATGTTGCAGGGCCCGCACCACGAACCGAAGAAGCTGATGACCACCGGCTTGCCGCGCTCGGCAGCGAGGGTGAAGGTCGCGCCCCCAGTGGTGGTGGCGCTGAAGCTCCTGGGCGTCGACGCCTTGTCACGCGCAGTCGAATACCCCCAGGCCGCGATGATGACCACCGCGGCTACAGCGATGATCGTCACAAGCCGTCTGTTGCCCACCGTCGACCTCACCCGTTCGCTGCTCACGCACGTCTCTGCCACGTACGTATCGGCAAGCCTCGTGAGCCGCTTTATCGACACGACCCACCGGCACCCGGTCGGCGACCGGGGCCGCTGCGAACCCGCCCAAGCCTAGCCGATATGAACCCTTGCGGCCGCGGCGTCCCGTCCCATATAACTGAAGGCGCAGCGCCGGATCGACCGGCGCCACGCACCTGCGACTCGAGGGCGTAAGGGGGGGTCATGAGGCATCGCATCCTGGCGACCGTGGTGGCACTGGTGGGACTGGCGCTGATCGCGTCGCTGACCGGCGGCGTCGTGCGAGCGCGAGCGGCCGGGTCCGCCGACAAGCCGACGATGAAGGTGATCGTCGTCCTGAAGGCCAAGGCCGGCGCCGCCGAAGTGGTCGGCAAACTCACGCGCGACCACGCCGCGGACGTCTACTCTTACCGCTACTTCTCCGCCGTGGCCGCCACGGTCTCGCAGGCCACGCTCAAGGCTCTCCTCAAGGACGGCAACGTGCTCGACGTCGTCTCCGACCACAAGCTACCCGCTCCCCGAGTTCCGGCCATCGGCAAGAGCACGGTCAAGGGCGCGCTCGGCGCCAGCGCCGCAACGGCTACCCCGCTCGAGTCCGAGGCGCTGCAGCTCACCCACGCGCAGGACGCCTGGCAGATCAAGGTCAAAGGCCGGCCGGTCATGGGCCAGGGAATCCGCGTCGGCATGCTCGACACGGGTACCGACCCGACCCACCCCGACCTCGCCGGCGCCATCGTGAGCTACCGTGACTTCACCGGCGACGGCCTGCTGGACTCTGACGGTCACGGCACGGCGACATCGAGCTGCGTGGCAGCCCAGGGCCTGCCGGTCTACAACCCTTCGACGGGGACCACCACGCGAGTCGAGGGCATGGCTCCCAAGGCCAAGGTCCTCATGGCCAAGGTGATCGACGTCGGCGGCGGTTGGGACTCCAACGTCATGCGCGGCATCGAGTGGCTGATCGCCCAGAAGGTCGACATCATCTCCTGCAGTCTCGGCGCGACCTACGTCCCGCCCGACGGCAGCGACCCGTCGGCGCTCGCCTTCCAGGCGGCCATCGACGCCGGCATCACCGTCGTCAACTCCGAGGGCAACGAGGGACCCGGCCAGGGCACCGAGGGATCGTCCCCTGACCTCAAGAACGTGCTCGCGGTGGGCGCCACGACCGGATACCGGCTCTTCTCGCAGATCGGCTATCTCGCTGGCGGCAACTCCTACAAGGGTGACCAGGTCATCACCTGGACGAGTCGCGGTCCCAACTCGCTCGGCGACTTCAGGCCCGACATCATGGGCTTCGGCGCCTGGGGCTGGGCTCTGGCCCCCAGCGGCGCCGGCGACGTCTACGGCGACGTCGGCGTGCAGGTCTTCGGCGGCACGAGCATGGCCTGCCCCGTGGTGGCCGGCGACCTCGCGCTGGCCGAGTCGGCCTGGAAGATGGCTCATCCGGGCCGCCGCCTGCCGGCTCCGTCATACTGGAAGAACCTGCTGGCCAGCACGGCGACCGATCTCGGCTACCCCGCGCTCGACCAGAGCAGCGGCCTCGTCAATGCCGCCGCCGCCGTGCACGAGGTGCTCAGGCAGGGCACGTCCTTCATGGCCTCGGTCGCCGCCGACCCCAGGAACGCCTCGAGCTGGTCGGCCAAGGTCGCCGGCGGCAGTCACGCATCGACGACCATCACGGTGAAGAACACCGGCGACAAACGCGAACGCGTGACGCTGAGCGCCGCGACCTTCGCCACGATCAAGACGCTCACCTACCAGCCCATCACCCTCACCGACCCCGACTACACCGACTTCGAGAACTTCACGGTGCCCGCGGGCACCGACTTCGTTCAGGCCAGAGTGACCTGGCCGTCCGGGCCGGACGTCTCGCTGCAGACCGCTGTCTACGACTCCAACGGGAACTTCATCTCTTACGGCGAGACCGGCGGCGGCTACGGCCACCTGTCGTTCGACCAGATCTCGCTGCGCGGCCCGGCCGGACAGCGTCCGGTGGTGGCCAAGGGAGAGCCGTGGCAGATCGTCATCTACCCGCGCGGCGGCATGGAGCCGACCAGCCCGCAGGTGGTGCACGTCAAGATCACGTTCCAGCACAGGGTCCGCGCCACGTCGGTCACGCTCTCGCGCCGTAGCGTCACGATCGGTCCCGGCGCGTCGGCGAAGGTCAAGGCCACCGTGACGGCGCCCAAGGCCGCCGGAACGTCGTTCGACGGCATCACGGTGAGTAACGGGCAGGCGACGACGACCATCCCTGTCGCCGTCCGCGTGCCGGTCAAACTCACCGCTGGTCACGGGACCTTCAACGGTACGATCACGGGCTCGACCGTCGAGTACTCGGGCGGGGAGTTCTACTTCTACGACGTCCAGGTGCCCAAGGGCACACGCTCGATCACCGCCGCCCTCAGCTGGTCACACAGCGGCAACCTGGTCGACCTCTTTCTGATCGACCCGAACGGTGACGTGCGCGATGCAAAGGGTGGCGACCTCGTCTGGTATCCAGATTACTCGTCGTTCACCGTGCCCGACGCGGCCCTCACACACACCGCCGAGCAGGTCATCTGGAACGCGCCGCAGCCCGGCAAGTGGCAGGTCCTGGTGTGGGCGGCCGGGTTCAGCGGCAACTCGTTCTCCGAGCCGTACAGCGGCTCGGTCACGCTCGACACGCGCGTCGTCGCACCGGCCAGCTGGTCGGCCAGCGCGGCGCCCGGCGGGCAGGTCAGCGCCGATTTCACGATCACCAATGCCGGCGCCACCGCCCTTGCTGCTTACGCCGAAAGCCAGGCCACAAGCGGCGGCACGGCGCTCTACGACGACGTTCAGCTTCTGCCGGCGACCGGCACGATGACGCCGACCACCGACGGCATCTCGCCCATCCTGACCTTCACCCTGCCGCAGAACGTCGCTCTGGTGACCGCTCGGGCGACCTGGACCGGCCCCGATACGCTCGTCGATATGGGTCTCTACGATCCAAGTCAGACCGACAAGGCCGAAAGCCTCGCCGCGACGACCCTCGGCAACGCGGTCTTCGTGGCCGACCCCATGGCCGGCCTGTGGACCCTCATCCTCGGGTACGGCAATCCGGCGCTGCCGGCCGCCACGAGCGACTACACGGTGAACGTCGACTACGTGGCGCCGACGCCCATCGACGGACTCACGCCGTCGGCCACCGCCGACACGCCGCTTACCGTGGCGCCCACCGACACCGGCACGATCCACGTGACGGTCGACATACCCGACGATGCCCAGCCGGGCGACGTGATCACCGGCACGCTCGACTTCTCGACGGCCGGCGACGGCGTCGAGACCGCCGGCGGCGACCATCTCGGCTCAGTGCCCGTGACGATCACGGTCGCATCGAGCTGAGAACTACAGGATAAAAGAGCGAAAACGAGCGGAGGGGGCGCGGCCCGCAGGGCCGCGCCCCCTCGGGGTCCCTCTGCCGCTCCCCGTCGCCGTCTGCCGCCCGCCGTCGCCGTCTGCCGCAGCCCGTCGCCCCCGATTGCCTACAGGTGCAAGCCCGTGTCGAGGTAGGCCATGGCGGCGTCGAACTGGTTGATGTAGTCGGTCGTCTCGATGCCCTCGGCGGAGGTGAGCCACACGGCGATGCCGGCGCCGATCACGGCGCCGGCGAAGGCGCGCACCGGCAACTCGTCAGGCGAGCGTCCGACCCGCTTG
Organism: Actinomycetota bacterium; assembly: GCA_003132645.1. Lineage (GTDB taxonomy): Bacteria > Actinomycetota > Thermoleophilia > UBA2241 > UBA2241 > Bog-752. Next base: position 8,471 of record PKYM01000148.1, read on the forward strand.
GCAAGGACCTGGGCGACCTCGCGGATCGTGCCGGCGAGGTCGTCGAGCATGCGCGCCCGCAGCTCGGGGACCGACAGGATCAGCTCCTCGCGCTGGCGCTCCAGCGCCAGCTCCTCGGGCGTCAAGGCGCCGAAGACTTCTGCCATCGAGGCGCGCAGCGCCTGGATAGGGGTCAGTTCGGCCGGCTGCTCGCCGAAGGACGCGAACAGGATCGGGTCGAAGGCATCGTGCAAGACGACGTCTTCCTTGCTTGGGAAGTAACGAAAGAAGGTGCTCTGCGAGACGTCGGCGGCCGCGGCGATCTGCTCGACCGTGGTCGCTTCGTAGCCCTGCTCGCGAAAGAGGCGCAGGGCGTGCTCCTGGATGGCAGCATGCGTCTTGGCTTTCTTGCGTTCACGTAAGCCCGACATTGGGCCGCTCCCCTCAGACGACGCCGACCAGATCGATACTGTACCTCACGACCTTCCGCTGCAACGACGTGAAGCTCGAGCGGCGGGCGCGCGAGGCGCCGGCACGACCGACACGAAGAGCATCGGCACGGCCAGCCGCGAGGAGCACCGGCGGCGCCTGTCGGCTTGTGAGGCCAGGCCCACAAGGCAAGCGTCGCCCAAGTGCTCGCGCCGTACTGTTCGCCCGGCCCGGAGGCCCGCTTGGCCAGCGGGGGAGCTTAATTCTCTGTGTCGCGCGTGTCCTGCCGGTCGTCGGCCTGCGCCGATTCGCGGGAGGGGGCCGGCACAAGCTCGATGTCGAAGCCGCCGCAGGCCGGGCACATCTCGTCACCGATATGTGACGTCAGCCCCCTGAACGTGCGGCCGCACTCTTGACAGACGAACTCGTAGTCGGGCATGGCTACCAGCTCCTGAGTCGACGCACCTATTCTATGCGCCTGCGCGCCGGCGTCCAGAGGGCTTGCGGTTCTACGGCAGGCGCGGTCCCGCAGCTCCGGCGGGCCGGCGCACCACTTCGAGACGGTTGCTCGCTGCGCGGGCGGCCTGGTTGCCGGCCGCGTCGGTCGCCGAGACGAAGAAGCGATAGTGGCCGACTGCCAGGGTGCAGTGGAACCGGCAGATCAGCCTCTTGCCCACCGGCTGCCCGGCGAACCTGAGGGTCCTCACCGCCCGACCAGACGCCGTCCTCACGGTGATCGTGACCGTGGCGGTCGGGCTGCCGGGACGCGGGTCGCTCACGGCGCAAGAGAGGGCCGCCGGCTGCCCGCTGACCGCCTCGGCGGCCCAGAGCGCCTTCGCCACTGGGCGGCGCGTGTCGATGCGCGCGTGGAAGATGCGCGTGGCGACGTTCCCGGCGTTGTCGGTCGCGCGCGCCAGGAATGCGTGGCTGCCGTCGTTGCTGTGATCGGCCGGCGCCGCGACGGCGAACGCGGCGCCCGTCGTCCAGCTCTGGCCGTGGTCGAGCGAGTACTGCACCGCTGCGACGCCCGAACCCTGCCCGTCGCCGGCCTGCAGCACGACGTGGACCGTGCGCCGGTGCCAACCCGTGACGCCGGCGGCAGTGACGGTCGGCGCCAGCGTGTCGGACCAGCCCGCCGTCGAGCTGGTCAGCACCGCGCCGGTGATCTCGGCGATGAAGCCGTGATGCACGTCGGCGAAGGCGACCGAGGTGAAGAACCGATCCGAGGGGGAACGCTGCGCCCGCCAGGTCCTGCCGTAGTCGGTCGACGCCAGGATCAGGCCGCCGAGGCCGACCGCCCAGCCATGACTTCTGGAAGCGAAGTCGACCGTGTACAGGTCGGGCGCGTGGGCGCCGGCCGGCCGACGCACGAGCCAGCGCGCCCCGCCGTCGCTCGTGGCGAGCGCGACGCCCCTCTCGCCGACCGCCCAGGCGCGCGTCGCGCCCCGGCAAGCCACGCCGTTCAGGTAGTCCGTGGTCGGTGACGTCTGGGCAGTCCAGACCGCGCCGCCGTCGGTGGTGGCAAGGATGGTGCCGTGGTCGCCCACGGCCCAGCCGTGGCTGGCGTCGGCGAAGGCTACCGAGTACAGGTCTCGTGAACTCGGCGAGCTCTGGGCGAGCCAGGTCGCACCGCCGTCGGTCGTGGCCACGATCGTGCCTCCGGTGCCGACCGCCCAGGCGCGCTGACCACGACTGGCCACGCCGATCAGGGCCTGCGTGGTCGGGACGCTCTGCGCCGCCCAGTGGGCGCCGCCGTCGGTGGTGGCGATCACGGTGCCGGCCGGGCCCACGGCCCAGCCGTCGGCGGCGTCGGCAAAGGTGACGCCATAGAGGTCGTTCGTGGTCGGGGCCGTCTCGGAGACCCACGTCGCACCGCCGTCGGTGCTGGTCACGATGGTCGGGCCGGGGCCGACCGCCCAGGCGTGAGACGGATCGGTCGTAGCGACAGACAGCAGAGGGGCGCCCGAACTCGCCTGATGAGTCGTCCACCCGGCGTTCGCGCCACGGGCGGCGCTCGCGCCGACGCCGCCGGCGACCGCTACAGCAACGACGATGAGCAAGACCTGAGAAACGCGCGTCACGATCTCTCTCCCTTGTGTCGGCGACCACTCGGCTGTGTCCTGCCGGGGACCGCGCGTCCGACCGGCTCTCCTTGTGTCGGAACGACCTCCCCGATCAGTAAGCGTAGCACGCCGCGTCACGATGCGGCCAAACGCGGTTTCCTGCCGCAACGCGGGGGAAGAGCTACCCCAGCAGGGCCTCGCGTGTGCGAGGCCGTCGGCAGCATGCCGGCCGCCGTGGCAGGAGTCCGGGCCGCGGAGCATCTGATCATCGACGCCGGCGAATGCGTGACCTCAAGGAGAAGACGATGGGCTTGACTATCGTGGTGGGATACGACGGTTCGGAGTGCGCCAAGGCGGCGCTCGATCAGGCGCTCGGTCTCGCCGGGCCGAGCGGCAAGGTGATCATCACCTACGCCGATGCGCCACCCCGCATCGGGGCATCGTCACTCGTACCGCCCGAGAATGTCGTCGCGCTGGGCAAGAAGGTCACTGCGGAGGCCTTGCAGGTAGCCCGCGAGCGCGGCGTACCGGCCGAGGTGGTCCTCGAGAACGATCGTCCGGCGGAGGCGCTGCTGAAAGTGGCCGAGCGCACCGGGGCAGACATCATCACCGTCGGCACGCGCGGCGAATCGCAACTGACCGGCCTGCTGCTCGGCTCGACCCCCTACCACCTCGTGCATCGCGCGACCATGCCCCTGCTGGTCGTGCCTCAGGCAGCCTAGACGCTGCAGCGATCACTCGGCTGCCGAACCACCGGCCTGCCAGCGGCGTCTCTCCTTTGCAGGACAGATCCGCAAGGCAGGAGGGAGTATCGTGCGCCGCATCGTCATCATCGCCATTCTGCTCGTCGCGATCTGCGCCGTGGCGGTCGCCGTGGTCACGACGACGCATCCCACGGCGCGCGCCACGACGACTCCGCTCAACCCCACGCGCGGCGACCCCGCGGCGACGGCACGCGCGGCCCTGCTCGCCGAGCCGCTCGACCGCTTCGGGCTTGCGCTGCTGGCCGACGAGGCCCGCCAGACCAGCGGCAACGTCGTCATCTCGCCGCTGTCGATCCATGCCGTACTCTCGCTGATCCTGAACGGCGCGGCAGGGCGCACGGCCGCGGAGATGCGCCGGGCGCTGGCTTTGGACGGCCTGGCCCTACCGGCCACAGACCAGGCCTGGGCCGACCTCATCGCCTCGGTCCAGGCCGGCGACAAGCCCGCGGTCGAGATCGCCGACTCGCTCTGGCTGCGTGACGGCGTGGCCTTCAACCCGGCCTTCCTTGCCGCCGGCCGCGCTTTCTTTGCCGCCGGCGCCCAGCCGCTGCCGGCCGACCACGCGAAGGCGGCAACGGCCATCAACGACTGGGTCGACCAGCGCACCGCCGGCCTGATCAAGCAGATCGTCCAGCCCGACTACTTCACCGACGCCACGATCCTCGCCGTCGTGAACACCGTGCATGTCAAAGCCGACTGGAGCGTGCCGTTCGAGGCAGGCGCCACGCGGCCCGCCCCGTTCACCCTGGCCGACGGCAGCACCGTGAACGTGCCGACCATGAGCGGGTCGCTCAGCGGTCCCGTAGCCCGGACGCAGGCCTNNGCGCGGCCTGGATTCGCTATATCGGGGTGCCCGACCCGCGCAGGTCATGCTCGACCTGCCGCGCCTCCACACCGACTTCTCGTCTCCCGATCTGAAGCCCGAACTGGAGACGCTGGGCATGGTCTCCGCCTTCTCGCCGCAACAGGCCGAGCTGCAGGGCATCGTCGCGCCCGGCACCCAGGGACGCGTGTACATTGAGCGGGTCGTGCACAAGGCGGTGCTCGACGTGAACGAGACGGGCGTCGAGGCGGCCGCCGCGACCGCCGCCCTCGTCGGTCTGAGCGCCGCGCCCTACGCGCCTCTCACCATCCGCGCCGACCACCCCTTCCTTCTGCTGCTCACCGACAAGAGCACCTCGACGCCGCTGTTCATGGCGCTGATCAGAGACCCGCGCAACTGAGCTCGGCCGCGGCGCGAGAACGCGTCGAGGTTTTCGAAACCGGCCCCCCGACACCATACTGGCGTCATGAAGATGTGGGAGAGCAGGCCAGAAGTAGCGGCCGCGGCGGCCGTGCGCGTGGTCGCAGTCGTGGTCGCGGTCGCGGTCGTGGGCGCCGTGGCGGCCGGCTGCGGCGCCGGCTCGAAAGCAGCCGTCGCCACGTCTTCGCCGACGGCGTCACCCGTTGCGATTGTCTCGTGGGCCGGCCAGTACTCCGCCGACGACGGCCGTTCGGTCGACCCCGAGGCCGGCTACGGCGGATCACTGACGTTTCGCCTGGCGGTGTCGACCCTGGAGATCACCGTGCGCAGCAACCTCTATCGGGCTGTGATCGCGACCCCGTCGCTACCGGCCCTGGCGCCCAACACGCTGGTCTTCCGGGCCGTCTCGGGCGACCGCCGCGATCTCCTGGCGAAGCCCGCTCCGCTCACCAGGATCGCGCTTCACGCCCTGACCGCCGACAGCTTCTCGTATGTGTGCCGGGTGCACAGCAACGGCCGCTGGACGCTCTTCAGCACGATGACCTTTCATCGCGTGAAGTCGGCGACCTGAGCTGCCACTGAGAAGAGAGGGGGCCGGGGCGAGCCTTACGGCTCGCCCCGGCCCCCTTTGCGCGGACGGCACTCGCGTGAAATCCGGAGTCGCTTCAGCGCCACCCGCTGATCAGCGTACGGTCACCTTGACGACCGAGGTGAAGGCCGGGAAGGCGTAGCCCGGGTACTTCGCCACATACCAGGTCGTGTGTTTCGGGTGCAGCAGGCCGCCGGCGAACTTGCGCGCCTTGAGCTTGCAGGAGCCGACCTTGACCCAGCCCTTGGCCGCCAGGGTCGCCGGCTGGCCGTAGACCTTCCTGGACGAGTAGATCGTCACGGTGCCGGCGCCCGCCGGCACTTTGCCGCTCAGCCGGATGGACTTGCCGTGGTGGATAGCGCTCGCCGAGGACTTGAAGGTGCAGACCTGGTAGAAGGTCCAGAGGTTCATGTTGCTCGCCTCGGCATCGGATCGCCAGGTCTCGATCTCATACAAACTGCCCGCCGCAGCGGCGGCGGGAATACGCAACGAGATCGGGCTGCTGCCGCCCGTCGACGTATAGGTGGCTCCGTAAGGGACCTCAACCCCGGTGTCGAACCAACCGACGAACCCTGCTTGCTCGTCCACAGGCCACTTCCGCATGTTCAACTTGACCACGGTGCCGGGTTTGCCGGAGTGCTGGCAGGCCGGACCTGCAAGAGAGGCCGACTGAGCTTGACTCCAGTCGATCACGACGGGAGTTGTCGCGGTGGCCCCGGCAGCGACGCTCTCGCTCGCGAGCGATTCGGCGGCCGCAGTGACCTCGCCGTACGAGTTCTCGTACCCGACTGCCACAGCGTCGCACGTGGACGGCATGGCGAAGGCAGTGCCAGACGCGACGCCGGCGTCAACGGTCAGCGGCACACGGCTCCTGGCGAAGCCCGTTCCGGTCGATCCGGCCCACACCCACACAAGAGGGGTACTCGGCGCAGCGGTGATGCTCAGGTCAACCTTGCCAGGCCGTGCTGCGTAGCTGTATCCAGCCGAGTCGTTGTTGCTTGAGAAGTCGTTGTTCCAGGTATCGAACTCCCTGAGCCAGGGTCCCGAATCTGACTGTGGATAGAACACATCGAGGTCGTCAGAGCCCGAGATCCCACCCACATTCGCAAACGAAAAGAGACCATCGGCGTCGGTGCCGGACGAGCTGAGCAGGGGCATGTTGGTGCCCCCGAAGTTGTAGTTGCCGTCGTCCCACCAGCCCCAATTGACCAACGCCCCAGCCACTCCCGTGCCGTCGTAATCGAGCACGTGGCCGCTGATGGCGTACGTGGGGCCGGCGCCCAGCCGCGCGGCGGCCGTCCCGGCCGCGGTCGCATGCCTGGCTGCCAGCGCGGCGGCATGCCGGGCGCCGGTCGCGGCCAGCGCGCCCGGCGCCAGCACAAGGACGACCGCGAGCACAACGAAACCGCCCACCGCAAGACGTCTCATGGACCCTCCCCGATTCTTTGGCGGGCACGCCGACGCCCTGGCCTGCGCGACCCCTGTTGGTCCATGATAGGCGGCCCCTGCGACCGCGCAACCGCCGCCGGACACAAGCCGTCGTCAGGCCGAATCGGGGGCAGGCCGCGAGGCGCGGACCACCACCGTCAGCGGTGCGCGTCACCCGAATCTCGTCACTTCCGTCGGTCGGTTCGCCGGCGCCGTGAATCCGTCACTCGTAGCGCAACGCGGCGGTGGGCTCCACCGAGGCGGCCTGCACCGCCGGGCCGATGCCGGCGAGGATCCCCACCGCGGCGGCCACGACGAGAGCCAGGCTCACCGTCGCCACCGAGAACACCGGTGAGACGCTCAGAGCCGAGCCGCCGATGAAAGCGCCGGCGATCCCCACACCCAGGCCGAGGATGCCGCCGATGATGCTCGTGATGACGGCGTACACGAGAAACTGCACGACGATGTTCCGCCGGGTCGCGCCCACGGCGCGCCTGACGCCGATCTCGCGGGTGCGCTCGCGCACGGTCACGAGCATCACGTTGGCCACGCCGATGCCGCCCACCACGAGGCTGATCGCGGCGATAGCGGCCATCAACCTGGTGAGCGTCCTGGTGCTCGAGGAGACCGCCGTGGCGATCGAGCTGGCGTTCACGATCTGAAAATCGTCCTGCTCGCTCGTCGTCAGGTCGTGCCGGGTGCGCAGCGTACTCTCGACGGCGGCCTGGAAGGTGTTGACCGCCGCCGGCTGCGCCTGCACGCGGATCTGCGAGATATCGGGGCTGAAGGCGATCAGGCGGCCCTCGATGGCACCCAGGGGCACGAGCACGCTCGAGTCGACCGAAGCGAACCCGACCCCGCCCTGGGCGGCCAGCACGCCGATCACCTTGAACTGCGTGCCGCCCACGTCGATCGTCTGGCCCACCGCCCGCAGGGGCGAGAGATTCAAGTCGCCTGCCACCGTGTTGCCGAGCACCGCGACCGGCAGGGAATGAGCGGAGTCGAAGGCGCTGAAGAAGGTGCCGGCCTCGACGGTGAGGTGGTCGATGTTCACGATCTGCGGCGACGTGCCGCTGATCGTCTCGGTGGCGCTGCTTGAGCCGAGTGTCACCGCAGCGTTGGTGTTCACCGACGTGACGGTCGCCTTGACGCCCGGCGTCGAGTCGATGGCGGCCACGTCGCCGGCGCTCAGCGGCACGGCGTTGCTCACGAACGGGCTGTTTTGCACGGTGATCGTGTCGGTGCCGAAAGCGTTGAAGCGGTTCTCGACCGCCCGCGTCGAGCCGCCGCCGATCGAGGTGAGCGCGACCACCGCGGCCACGCCGATGACGATCCCGAGGATCGTCAGCACGGCGCGCAGCGGGTTGGCGCGCAGGCTCGAGAACGCCAGGCGCAGCGACTCGAGGAAGACCGTCATTGACCGCCGCCACTCCCGAACCCGCCCGAGCCGCCGCTCGTAGAGCCGCCGGTGGAGCGGCGCAAGCCGCCGCCGCCGCCGAAGCCGCCGAGTCCGCCCAAGCCGCCCAAGCCGCTGCCGGTGC
>PKYM01000302.1 GCA_003132645.1 Actinomycetota bacterium
TCAGCCAGTAGCCGTTCAACGCGCCGCCGTCCAGCGCGTCGTCACTCAGCCGTACGCTGTGGTAGCCGTTCACCACGGCGCCGCGGTCGACGAGCACGGCAGTTCCGGCGGGCACATCGGCCCGGGCCCGCACACGGCCGTCGGTGGCGACGCTGAGAGCGGTGTAGGTGCCTCCCGCCGCGAGTTGCACGATGCGCGCCGGAGTGTAGATCAGCGACACGACGATCCCCCGCAGATACACGCGGCCGGGAACCTCCTTCAGCCAGTAGCCGGCCAGGTTGCCGCTGGCGGCCTTGAAGAAGATGGCGCGGCCGCGGATGCGCTGGCGCAGCGCGGCGGGCACCGAGCGCGACTTCTTCACCGTGAACGTCTTGTGCCCCGTGATGACCCCCTTGCCGGCGAAGCGGTAGGCGGTGTAGGCGCCGGCGCCCACCCGCACGCTGCCGGAGACGGCCGGCTTGGGATAGTCGCTTTCGAGCAGGTCGGCGAAACGGGCAAAATTCGCGTCTTGGGTGATCGTGTAGAGCTGCAGCATGAGCTGCACGTGGATCTCGTGGTATTTGATGTTGTTTGCCCGGTCGTTGAGGCAGTAGTGGCTGATCCAGCCGGGGTTACGAAATGCCGGAAAGTAGTGCTCGACGGTGGTCGCGGCGCCGCGGAAGAGCGCCAGGGCGGTCGGGTCGCCGGTCAGGTGATAGTACTCATAGAGGCCGAACGCCGAGAAGCAGTGCCCGTTGAGGGTGTTGTCGACGGTCATGTGCGCCCACGGCCACTCCTGCAGCCAGTAGTAGCCCGCGGGGTCCACGTTCACCGTGTAGGGGCCGACACAGGGTCCCGGCCGCAGGAAGCTGGCCAGCGTGTGGTCGGCGGCATCGCGCCACGCCTGGTCGCCGGTGGCCTCGGCGAGCTTCGAAAAGAGCGCGAGGGCAAGTCCCTGCGCCATCGCCGAACACCAGGGAGGCTCGATGATCTCGTACGGTTCGCCATGGCGGTCCCGGGCGTACAGGTTGGGGTAATACCAGGCAGCGACGGCGCCGGCGGCCGCTTGGACGTGGATGTCGATCAGACGCTGGGCCTGCGCCTCGGCACGCCGCAGGTAGAACGTGTCGCCGGTGTCGCGGTACGTGTTCATGTTGCCGAGGCCGTAGCTGGCGGCCGCCCCCGGATAGTCGTAGAGCACGCCGTCGATGCGTCGCATGCGCACGCCCTGGGCGTCGTGCACGCCGGTGTCGACGCGCGACACCGTCGATGCCGAGAGAGGCTGCAGCAGGGGCGGCAGATCGACCACCGTGTAGGGAATCTGGTTAAAGGTAAAGGGAAGGTCCGCGGCGGCCGCGTCGCCGGAGCTCGCGGCGGCCGGGACGCCGGCAGCGGAGTTCGCTCCGGCAGCGACATTGGCGCCAGCTGAGTTCGCGTCGGAAGCTGAGATCGCGCCGGCAGCGGAGTTCGCGTCGGCAGCGGAGTTCGCGTCGGCAGCGGAGGTCGCGCTGGCTCCGTTGTCGGATGCAGAGGCGGCGTTCGTGGCGACAACCGGCACGATCAGCGGGACGAGCAGCACGATCAGCACGATCAGCACGCGTGCACACAGACCTCTGGAACCCATCTTCTTCCCCCTGATCCCACCTGGCGGCCCAGACTTCGGCCTGGAGAAAAGGCTATCACGAGACGCAGACCTTTGCTCTCCCATTCATCGGCAGGCTGATGGCCCGGCCGGCACTCCCCGCAGGCGCCCGGCGCCCTCGGCCTTGCAGCCGGCGTCGGCCCCATTTCACAGCCGACGCCCTTCACATAGCATGGAAACGATCGAGGCGCACAAGCGGGGGGAGAGGCCATGGCCGACGATAGTCAGTTCCAGCACGAGTATGCAGATCATCTCGTGCGCGAGGTGGTGGCGGGTCGTATGACCCGACGCGAGCTGCTCATGCGCGCCGCGGTGGTGGGCCTGTCGGCGACGGCCGTCGGCCAGATCCTGGCCGCCTGCGGGGGTGCGAGCACGAGCAGTACCTCTTCGGGCGCGACGACAGGCGCCACTCCCAAGAAGGGCGGCACGCTCGTGTTCGCCTGGGACTCAGAGCCGGCCTCGCTCGATCCGGCCATCGCCTGGAACCTCGTCGACTGGCAGGTCGAGCACGCCGTCTTCGAGAACCTCTACAAATACCACTCCACACCGGGCGTGGCGGGCACGACTCTCGAGCCGTCCATGGCGGTCGCCATGCCGGCCATGAGTAACGGCGGCAAGACCTACACGATCAAGCTCAAGCCGGGTCTGCTCTTTCAGCCGCCCGTCAGCCGCGAGGTCACGACCGAGGACTTCAAGTACAGCTTCGAGCGCATGATGCGCCTGCCGAACGCCCCCGGCACCTACTTCTACACCAACGTCGTGGGGGCGGCCGCCTATCAGGCGGGCAAGGCGACTCATGTCGCGGGCTACAAGGCGCTCGACAAGTACACCATCCAGATCGACCTCGAACAGCCCGACCTGGCCTTCCTCAACGCGCTCACGGTCGACTTCTGCGACCCCATCCCCAAGGAGTGGGTCGCCAAGTGGGGCAGCAAGGTGGGCCGCCATCCCTTGGGAACGGGCCCCTTCATGTTCGAGAAATGGACTCCCAGCCAGGAGATCGTCCTGGCCCGCAACCCGAACTACCGCGACGCCGCACACGTCTGGCTCGACGGCATCAAGTTCGAGCTTTCAGACAACGCCCAGTCGGCCTTCCTCAAGCTGCAGCTCGGCGACGTCGACGTGCTCGGCAACAACGTGCCGCCGGCTAATGTGGTGTCCGTCTCGAACAGCCCCGAGTGGAAGCCCTACGTCTACCGGGAGCCGGTCATCGGCACCATCTACCTGTTCCTGAACGTGCAGTTCCCGCCACTCGACAACGTCACGGTGCGTCAGGCCATAAGCTGGGCGATCGACCGCGACAAGCTCGCCAAGCTGCTCACCGGCGAGGCGCAGCCTCTCTACCAGGTCTATCCTCCCGGCATGCCCGGCTACCAGGCCGACAAGAAGTGGTACGGCTACGACCCGGCGAAGGCCAAGCAGCTCCTCGCCCAGGCGGGCTTTGCGAACGGCTTCAAGACGACCCTCTACACCGACAACGTCGACCCCTATCCCAAGCTCTTCCAATCGATCCAGAACGACCTCACCCAGGTGGGCATCAAGGCCGATCTCAAGACGATGAGCAACTCGACCTACTACACCTTCGCCTCGACCGCTCACAACGCGTCCATCGGACGCTACCTGTGGTACATGGACTTCCCTGATCCGTCGGACTGGATCTCGCCGCTGTTCTCGAAGGCCGCGGCCGTCTCGGAGGGCACCAACGGCAGCTTCTGGTGGACCCCGGCGCTGGAGGCGATGATCGAGGACGCGCAGTCCATGACCGACCCCACAGCGAGGCTCGCCAAGTACGACGAGATTCAGGCCTACATCATGAGTCAGGCGCCCTACGTGACCCTGTACTCGCCCGTCATGACGACGATGTGCTCCAAGCGGGTGCGCGGCTTCTACCTGCACGAGGTCTACACCTACGATCCGGTGGGTTACTGGATCGCTTAGACTTGGTGCCGCTCGACCGCGGAGGCGACCTGCGGAGCCGGTCCGCCGGCGGGCAGCGTGACAGTGACAGTCAGTCCGCCGGCGGTGCTGTCGCCCAGGGTCAGCGACCCTCCGGACGCCTCGGCGAGCGCCCGGGCGATGGGCAGCCCGAGTCCTGTGCCGGGCCTCGAGGTGTCGAGCCTCCAGAATCGGTCGAGCGCTCGCGCCTTGAGCTCGTCGCTCAAGCCGGGGCCTTCATCGGCGACCGCCAGGACGTGGTGGCGATGGCCATGGGTGACGGTCACTGATACGCGGCTTCCCGGCGACGAGGCGTTGATCGCGTTGTCGATGAGGTTGTCGAGGATCTGCTCGACTCCGGTGGGCACGGCGCGCACGACCGCGGGCTCGACTGTAAAGGTGAGGTCGAGCGTAAGACCGGCGGCTTCCGCGACCGCCGACCACGTGTCGACCCGGTCGCGGGCGAGCCGCACGAGGTCGACTGGTTCCGGCTCGGCGGCCTCCTCCGCCCGGGCGAGCATCAGGAGGTCGCCGACGAGCTCACCCATCCTTCCGGTCTCCTCGATGGCGGCGCTCAGCTCCCCGGCACTACCGGCGGCGGCCGGGTCGCTCTGCAGGTTCTCGAGTCGCAGCCTGAGTGCGGTAAGAGGAGTGCGCAACTGATGCGAGGCATCGGCCACGAAGGTCCGCTGTTCGGCCAGGAGCTGCGCCAACCGGTGGGCCATGTGGTCCATGGTCGCCCCCAGGCCCGCGATCTCGGCGGGCGCACGGGGGTCGGCGCCGATCGCGGTCAGGTCGCCGGTGGCAAAGCGCGCTGCCGCTACGTGGAGCCTGCGCAGCGGCCGGGTGATCGAGCGGGCTATGGCCCAGCCCACGCCGGCCATGGCCGCGAGCACGACGGCCGCGACACCCACCAGTCCCAGCCAGAAGCGATGGACCGCCGCAGTGACTGCGCGAGTGTCCAGGGTCAGGCGAACGGCGCCGTACACGTGCCCTCCCGAGGCCACCGGCGTTGCCACGTAGAGCAGGTCAGTGTTGAGCGTGTCGGAGTGTCGGACCCCCGTCGTGTGATCGCCGTTGAGTGCGGTCCGGATCTCCGGGCGCGTCGAGAAGTCACGTTTGGTGCGTGCGGCCGTGTCGACCAGAGAGATGCCGGTCGGGCCCACGACCACCACCCGCACGCCCGTGCGGGCGGCATACCTGGCGGCGACCGTCGGATCGGTCGGCGTCCCGGCCTCGAGTGCGTTCTCATAGAGGGTTGCCATGGCGTTCGCGTCGCGTTCCACATTAACCGCCAGACGGCCTGTCTCGCGCTCCTGGTAGAAGCGCGCGAGCGGGACCTCGAGGACGAGCAAGACGATGACGGTGATCGTCAGGTAGCTGAGAAGCAGTCGGCGGGTCACTGCGCGGCGGCGTCGTCGATCAGACGAAACCCGACGCCGCGCACCGTTTCGATGATCTCAGGGGCGAGTTTCTTGCGCAGCGAGGCGATATGCACGTCGAGAGTCTTGGTCGAGCCCCACCAGTTCTCGTCCCAGACGCCCTCGATCAGTTCCTCGCGGGTGTGGACGACGTTGGGGTCGCGCGCGAGGCAGACGAGAAGATCGTACTCCCGGGGCGTCAGCAGGATGGGTCGCCCGTCGAACGTCACGTTTCGGGTCCGAATGTCGATCTGCAGGGCTCCGGCCTCGATGCGAACGTCGGACGCTGACGGAGAGGGGCCGCCCGCCGTGCGGCGCAATACGGCGCGTATCCGCGCCACGAGTTCGAGGAACCCGAACGGCTTGACAACGTAGTCGTCGGCCCCGAGCTCGAAGAGGATCACCCGGTCGACCTCTTTTCCGCGAGCGCTCACGACGATGATCGGGGTGTCCGAGCGTTCGCGCAGGGTCCTGCAGACGACCCGCCCGTCGAGGTCCGGCAGACCGAGGTCGAGCAACACGAGGTCGCACTCGGGAGCGGCGAGCGCGTCGGCTCCGGTGCTGACCAGGTCGACCTCGAAGCCCTCGCGTCGCAGCCCCGTGCGGAGCGGCTCGGCGATGGTGGCGTCGTCTTCTACGACCAGGAGGCGCATGGACACATGTTCGCACGGAAAACGGCTGGCGGCATCTTTGCCAAACGCTAACCGCTCGTTGGGGCTGTCCTTGCCTTCCGTTCTGTAGTCTCTGCCCCCAAGCAGCCAGACCCCGTCCATCTCGAGAGAGGAGTCGCACATGGGACACCGCACCGCCCTGGTCGCCGCGGGCTCGATCGCCGCTGTGATCTTCGCCGCCGCCGTTGCCGTCGGCGCCAACCTCGGCATTCTCAACGCCGCCGACTCGCGACCTGTAGGAAACCTTTCGGCGTCGGCCGCGGTCAAGGTGGTCGGCGCGCAGCCCGACGCCGCGCAGACGACACCCCAGAAGTACGTCATCAGGAAGGCCGGCACGGTGAGTGTGGCCGTCATGAAGAGCGGCCTGCGACTCGTCGATGTGACGACCAGGCCGGGCTGGCGCTGGACGCTCGAGCAGACGGCAAACCGGAGACTGCGCGTGACCTTCAAGTCGGGCTCGACCATCTACAGGTTCCTGACCGTCATGAGACGCCACGGCAGGATCATGGCCCGGGTCGATCACCCGGTCACCAAGGTCGTGCCGTATGCCGCGACGGCCGTCGCCGTCGTCCAGTCGCCAACGACTCAGTACGTGACTCCGGTGAGCCGATCTGCGGCCACCACGGGCCAGCAAGCCAGTCCGGCGTCCGCGCCGGCGCCGGCCTCGAACGGCGGCGACGATCAAAGCCAAGGAGGGGGAGCCGATGACTGACCCGACACGACCACCCATCGCGGCATTGCCCGAGAAACGGGAGACCCGCGGCCACCGAGACCCGCGGGCGTCCGCCGAGCCTGGCGCCCGGCTCAAGCACCCGGCTCGCGCGTCGCGCATCGCCGCGGCCGGCGTAGGTATTGCGGCGATGCTGGGCCTGGCGAGCGGCCTTGAGATCGCCGGTCGCGCCCAGCCGGCCGGCACGACCTCGGCGCCGAGCCCCACGGCCACGACCGTGACCCCGGGTCATGCCTCCGGGTCGTCGGCCCGCCAGACTGCCGTCGTCACGTCTCCTCGCCCGATCGTCCTGACGCCACGTGTCGTGGTGCGCACCATCAAGGCTGCGGCGCCCGCGGCATCCGGCGGTGGATCGGGCAGCTCCGGCTATGTGGCTTCGGCGTCCGGCTCTTCGTCGTCCGGCCAATCCGTGACGGTGTCCGCACCAGCAGCGGCGCCTGCGCCGGCGGCCGCGCCTGTGGCGAGCAGCAGTGGCAGTCACTGAGCTCAGGTTCCGGGTCATGGCCAGCGACGCCCACGTTGTCCTGGTCGACCCGGCGGAGAGTGCTGAAGACTACGCCCGCGGGCGCTTGGCGGAGCTCGAGCGACGCTGGAGCCGGTTCCTGCCGGGCAGCGACCTGTCACGGCTGAACACCACAGCGGGGAGCCTCATGCTCGTGTCGCCGGACACGATCGTCCTTCTCGACACGATGAAGGAGGCCTGGCGGGTGACGGATGGTCGCTACGATCCGACGATGCTCGCGGCGATCATCGCGGCCGGCTACTCGACGAGCGTCGACAGCTCGGGCAAGCGCAGCCGGCCGGCAAGGCGACCGTCCGCCGGGCACACGATCGGCGACGTGGCGATCGATCCCGTGACGACTGCCGTGGTGGTGCCCGCCGGCCTGGGCCTGGACCCGGGCGGGATCGGCAAGGGTCTTGCGGCCGACATGATCGTCACCGAGCTCCTCGGAAAGGGGACCGGCGGCGCTCTGGTCGGTGTCGGCGGCGATCTGGCGGCCGCCGGCACGCCGCCCACGGCGGCCGGCTGGTATGTCGCCGTGGAACACCCGCTCGACTCCTCCCGCAGTCTTGCGAGACTGGCACTGGAGGCCGGCGGAGTCGCCACGTCGAGCACCGTGTCGCGCTCGTGGATGAAGGACGGCAGTCGCCGTCATCACGCGCTCGATCCGCTCACCCGGACCTCCTCGACGACCGATCTCGCCGCCGTCACCGTGGTCGCGCGGGCCGGGTGGGAAGCCGAGGCACACGCCACCGCCGCGCTGCTTTGCGGGAGTGAGCGCGTGCTCGACTATCTCGACAGGCACGGGCTCGAGGGCGTCGCTACCACCCTCGACGGGACCACCGTCGCAAGCCCGGCTTTGCGAGGCGCGGGCCTCGCTGAAAGGAGCGTGACATGAACGCCGAGACCTGGTGGTTTCTCTGTCGGGCCTCGGGCATCGTGGCCTGGCTCATGCTGACCGCGTCGGTGCTGTGGGGGGTCGTCCTGTCGACCGACCTGTTCCCCAGGCGCCGACGGGTGGCGTGGCTGCTCGACCTGCATCGCTGGCTCGGCGGACTCACGGTCTTCTTCATCGCCGGTCATGTGGCTGCCGTCCTTCTCGACCGCAACGCGCACTTCCGCGCTGTCGACGTCGTCGTGCCGTATGCGAGTGCCTGGAGGCCCACGGCGATCGCGGCGGGCGTCGTGGCCCTGTGGTTTCTGATCGCCGTCGAGGGCACCGCCCTGGCTATGAAGCGGCTCTCCCGCAAGTGGTGGCGCGACGTCCACATACTGAGCTACTCGGTCTTCTGGCTGGCGACTCTGCACGCCGCCCTCGCCGGCGCCGACTCGTCGAAGCCGCTCTATGTGGTGACCTCGCTGGCGGCCGTGTCCGTGGTCGTCTTCGCCGCGTCGTACCGGATACTCACGCATGGCTTGCCCAAACGCCGCCCCGCACCCGCGCAACGGACCCGCGACCTGGTCGCGTGACCTAGGTCTGCGTCACCGTCACGCCGGCCGCCTCGAGACGCGCGAGCTCGGCGGCGTCGGCGCTCGTGTCGGTGATCAGCTCGTCGACCGCCTCGACGTCGCAGATGCGCGCCAGCGCCAGCTTGCCGACCTTGGAACCGTCGGCTACGACGATCACCCGGTGCGCCCTGCCGATCATGGCGCGGTTGGTGGCGGCCTCGACCTCGTGATAGGTCGTGAGACCGCCGCCGATCGAGATGCCGTCGACGCCCACCACTACGATGTCGAGGTTCAGGCCCGCCAGGGTGGATTCGGCCAGCGGGCCGACCAGCTCATAGGATTCGCTGCGCGCCGTCCCGCCCGTGACGATCAGCTTGATGTCGGGGTGCAGCGCCAGGTCTGAAGCGATGTTCAGGGCGTTGGTGACGACGGTCAGGCCGAGGCGGTCGGCCAGGCGGCGGGCGACCTCGGTCGTGGTCGTGCCGCCGGTCATGCCGACCGTGGCGACGGTGTCGTCGACGCGCTCGGCCGCCACGGCGGCGATGCGCCGTTTCTCGCCTTTGTGGCTGCCGCTGCGGTAGCGCAGCGGCAGCTCGTAGACGGTCGCATTGGCGACGGCGCCGCCATGGGTGCGCGACAGCAGGTGTTGCTCTTCGAGAAGCTGCAGGTCGCGCCGCACCGATGCCGTCGACACGCCGAGCTCGGTGGCGACCCCGCTCACGCCCACAGAGCCGGTCTGCGAGAGTCGCTCGAGGATCAGGCTGAGGCGTTCCTCCTGGCGCATGCGGCGATGGTATCACAGGAACACGGCGATGTTGCTTTGTAATTGATTCGACCATAAACTAGTCACAAATGAACAGGACCACGAAGGAAATAGAGTCACAACCGGCCTGCTGGCGCCGCGCCGCGAAGCTCGCGGCCGAGCCCGGGACGGTTGCTGCGCTGCCCGAGCGAGGCGCCGATGTCGCCGTCGCGGGCTGCGGCACCTCCTTCTACATCGCCCAGGCCTACGCGGCCCTGCGCGAGGCCCGGGGACTGGGCCGCACCGACGCCTTCGCCGCCTCCGAGTTTCCCACGATGCGCTCCTACCCCGATCTCGTGGCGATCTCGCGGTCGGGCACGACGTCCGAGGTCGCGGCGCTGCTGGCGGGATTGCCGGCGCAGACGAGGTCTGTGCTGCTCACGGCGGTCGCCGACTCGCCCTGCGCGCGCCACGCGCGCGAGGTGATACTGCTCGACTTCGCCGACGAGGAGTCGGTCGTGCAGACACGGTTCGCGACCTCGGCGCTCGTTCTGTTGCAGGCAGCGCTGGGCGACGACACCGAGGCGGCGGCGAGGGCCGCCGAGGCGGCCCTCGCCGCCGCCCTCCCACTCGAACCCGGCACGCTCGACCAGATCACGTTCCTCGGCACCGGCTGGACCGTCGGCCTCGCCAGCGAGGCCGCGCTCAAGCTGCGCGAATCGGCCCAGGCCTGGGCCGAAGCCTACCCGGCGATGGAGTACCGTCACGGTCCCATCGGCATCGCCCAGCGCGGCCGGGCGGTCTGGCCCCTGGGGCCCTTGCCGGCCGGCCTCGCCGACGAGATCCTCGCCACCGGGGCGCAGATCGCCGACACCGCCGGGCTCGAGCCGCTGGCCGCGCTCGTGCTCGCGCAGCGCTACGCCGCCGCTGAGGCCGCGTACCGCGGTCTAGACCAGGACCGTCCCCGCAACCTGACGCGGTCGGTCATCCTGTCTGCCGGCGAGATGACGAGTTGACCGGCTCGCCCCGCATCGCCGCGCCCCGCATCCGTCTCGCCAGCCACGGAGGTACCACGATGACCCGCTCACGCTTCGCCTGCAGGGCGGCGCTCGCTTTCGTCGCCGTCGCCGTCCTCGCCCTCGTCTCCGCGCTGCTGGTCGCCGGCTGCGGCAGCTCTTCGACGACCTCGAGCTCGTCGCCGGGCACGGCCGGCAGCGGCACCGTCACGATCTGGCACGGCTACACCGACGTCGAGCGCACAGCCACCGACCAGGCGGTCGCCGACTACAACGCCACGAACCCGGCGTGGAAGGTCAAGGCGGTGTTTGCCGGCAACAACGACTACGCCCTGACCAAGCTGCAGACCGCCCTCGTCGCCGGCAAGGCGCCCGACATCGCCTACCAGTACGGCTCGTCGATGGCGCTGCTGGCCAAGCTGCCGCAGGTCGTCGACCTCACCTCCAGGGTGAAGGATCCGGCCTTCGACTGGAACGACTTCTTCCCGGCCGTGCGTCTGGCGACCATGGTGAACAGCAAGGTGCTGGGCGTGCCGGCACTGGTCGACAACCTGGCCCTCGTCTACAACAAAAAGCTCTTCGATCAGGCCGGCGTAGCCTATCCGACGGCGCAGTGGACCTGGGACGATTTCCGCGCCGCGGCCAAGAAGCTCACCAACGCTTCGGCCAAGCAGTTCGGCTGGGCCTACGTCAACGACGGCAGCGAGGACACCGTGTGGCGCTTCCTCGCTCTGCTCTGGGAGGCCAACGGCGACCTGCTCACGCCCGACAACAGCAAGGCCGCTTTCAACTCGCCCGCCGGTCTGAAGGCCATGACCTTGCTCCACAACATGGCCATCCAGGACCACTCGATCTACCTCGACAACGGCAACGGCAACTACCTGAACGTCTTCAACGCCGGCAAGATCGCGATGCTCTGGACCGGCCCATGGGACATCTCCTCGATCAATCCCGGCGTGCGGTTCGGCGTGCAGATCCTGCCCGCCGACGTGAGCCACGCCACGATCGCCGGCCCCGATAACTACGTCGTGACGAACAACGGCGCGCAGCGGGTGCAGGGCGCCTGGGACTTCATCAAGTGGTTCACCTCACCCCAGGAGCACCTGAAGTACGCGACCCAGACAGGGCACCTGCCCCTGCGCAAGTCCGAAACGAAGCTGCCCGGCTACAAGGCCTATCTCGCCAAGTTCCCGTCGTCGGCGGTGTATGTGGCCAACCTCGACAACGTCACCAAGGCGCGGCCCAACATCGCCGCCTATCCGCGGATCTCGCAGGCGCTGGGGCAGGCCGTGCAGGCGGTGTTGCTCGGCAAGATGACGCCGCAGCAGGCGCTGTCCAGCGCCGAGCAGCAGGTCAACAGCATCCTGGCGTCGGGGCAGTGACCGGGGCCGGGAGGCAGTGAGCCGGAGCCGCAGGCCGTGAGCCGGGGCTGGGGCAGTAAGCCGGAGTTGGGGGCTTTGAAGCCGGGTCTGGGGCAGTGAGTTCGGGCCGCGCCTCCTTTCGCGACCGTCTCTTCGCCAGCGATCACGTCGCCGGCTGGCTGTTCGTGTCGCCGGCCGTGGTGCTGATCGGCTTGTTCGGGGTGGCGCCGATCGTCTGGGCGCTGATCATCTCGTTCCAGAACAACTCGCTGATCACCAGCGGCACGTGGGTCGGCCTGGCCAACTATCGCCACCTGCTGCACGACCCGATGTTCACCGCGTCGGTGCGGCGCACGATCGTCTACACGCTGCTGTTCGTGCCGATCACGCTGTTCGGGGCGCTGGCCGTGGCCATGGCGCTCAACCGCCGCCTGCACGGCATACGCTTCTACCGCACAGCGGTGTTCGCGCCGGTGGTCACCTCGACCGTGGCCACGGCGATCATGTTCAGCTGGCTGCTCGACCCCTACTTCGGGATCGTCAACGTCGTTCTAAACAAGCTCGGCGTGGCTTCGCAGGGCTTCTTCCAGAATCCCGGCCAGGCGCTCTACTGTATCGTCCTCGTGACCGTGTGGGGCTGGCTCGGCTTTGCCGTGGTGATCTACCTGGCGGCCCTGCAGGGCATACCGCGCGAGCTGCTCGAGGCCGCCGAGATCGACGGCGCGACCCGCTGGCGAGCCTTCTGGCGGGTGCAGTTCCCGCTGCTCGGACCGACCACCCTGTTCCTCGTCGTCTGGCTCACGATCAACTCGCTGCAGCTCTTCGACGAGATCTACGTGATCACCCGCGGAGGGCCGCTGGCCAGCACGACCGTGGTCGTCTACTACCTGTTCCAGCAGGCCTTCGCCTTCTTCCAGGCGGGCTACGCCACGGCGATCGCCTACGTGGTCTTCCTGGCGATCCTGGCCCTGACCGTCGTGCAGCTTCTGATCGGTCGCAAGCTCGTCCACTACCGCTCGTAGGGGTCGGCCATGAGCGAAGCCGCCATCAGACCCGAGGACCTCACCACCGCCAGGCGCTGGACGCCGAGCCCCTGGCATCTGGTGCTGATCCCGCTCGCGCTCGTCATGCTCTTCCCGTTCTTCTGGCTCGTGGTGACGAGTCTGCAGACGCTGACGCAGTCGCGCACCTTCGGGTTGCACTTCGCCCTGCAGTTCCACAACTACGTCGACGCCTGGACGCAGGCGCCCTTCGGCCGCTGGCTGGCCAACACGACGATCGTCTCGGTCACCGTGGTGATCTCCAACCTCGTCTTCTGCAGCCTGGCCGGCTACGCCCTGGCCCGCATGCGGTTCTTCGGCAGCGGTGCCCTCTTTCTGGTGATCCTCGCGACCCTGATGGTGCCGTTCCAGGTGGTGATGGTGCCGACCTTGCTGATCGTGCGCGGCCTGGGCCTGGTCGACACGCTGCCGGCGCTGATGGCGCCCAACCTGGTCACCCCGTTCGGTGTGTTCCTGCTGCGGCAGTTCTTCAAGACGATGCCGGTCGAGATCGAAGAGGCGGCGCGCATCGACGGCGCCGGCCGCCTCGGGACCCTGGTCAAGGTGGTCATACCGTCGATGCGCGCCCCCCTCGCTACGGTCGGCATCATGACGCTGCTGTGGACCTGGAACGACTTTCTCTGGCCGCTGATCGCCATCCAGTCCGAGAAGAACTTCACCCTCCAGCTCGGACTGATGACCTTTCAGGGGGCGCACACGATCAACTGGCCGCTGGTCATGGCCGGCACGGTCACGACGCAGATCCCCATGCTGGTGATCTTCATCGTGGCCCAGCGCTGGTTCGTGCAGTCGCTGGCGACACAGGGGCTGAAGGGGTAGAGATGGCGACGGTCACGCTCGAAGGAGTGCGCAAGGTCTTTGGCGGCAAGCCGCCGGCGGTGGCGCTCGAGGGTCTCGATCTGCAGATCGAAGACGGCGAGATGCTGATCCTGGTGGGCCCTTCGGGCTGCGGCAAGACGACGGCGTTACGCTGCGTGGCCGGGCTCGAGCGGCCCACGTCGGGACGCATCGTGATAGGCGATCGCGAGGTGCAGGAGCTGCCGCCGCGCAAGCGTGACGTGGCCATGGTCTTTCAGAACTACGCCCTGTATCCGTACCTGACGGTCTACAACAACCTCGCCTTCGGTCTGAAGGAGCACAAGGTGCCGAGAGCCGAGGTCGACCGGCGGGTACGCGCGATGAGCGCCATCCTCGGACTCGACCCGCTGCTCTCCCGCCGCCCGGCGGAGCTCTCAGGCGGCCAGTCGCAGCGCGTCGCGATGGGTCGCGCGCTGGTGCGCGAACCCCAGGTCTTTCTGCTCGACGAGCCGCTTTCCAACCTCGACGCCAAGCTGCGCGGGCAGATGCGGGCCGAGATCCTGGAGCTGCAGCGGCGAGTCGGCGTGACCAGCCTGTATGTGACCCACGACCAGGCCGAAGCGATGACCCTCGGCGACCGCATCGCCGTGCTGAACGACGGCAGGTTGCTGCAGCTCGGCACGCCGCAGGAGGTCTTTCGTCACCCCCGCGATCTGTTTGTGGCCGCCTTCATGGGCACGCCGTCGATGAACCTGCTGCGCGGCGAGGTGACCGGCGGCCTGCTGCGCGCCGGCGGTCTCGAGCTGCGCGCCGCAGGGGTGCCCGACGGTCCTGTGGTGCTCGGCTTTCGGCCCGAGGCCCTGCTGCCGGCCCGTGCCGCCGCCGGCCTGCCGCGGCTCGAGATGACGGTCGACATGGTCGAGGAGCTCGGCAACGAGACGCTCGTGTACGGCGAGGTGCCGGGCGAGATCGCCTCGATCGAGATCGATCGCGCCCTGCCGGCGCCGCTGCCGGGTTCGCGTGCCCGCGTAGCCGCCCGCCTGCAGGGTTTCACCGACGTCGACCCCGGCGAGACCCTGCCGCTGGGCTTGCGCACCGACTCGGTGCATGTATTCGACGCCGCGAGCGGCGCGGCGCTGACGGTCGAGACCGGGGCTCCGGCGCCGGCGGGCGGTTGAGCGCCGCCGGCCCGGGCGTCTACCGCGAGCCGCAGGCTTTGGCGTAGGGCTCGATGACGGCGCCGATGCGGTCGCGGATGAGGGTCGGGGGAGGCGCGGCCGTGGCGCGCCGCGCCGAGAGGTTTCCCAGCAACCGGGCCAGCGCGGCGCGCACGTCGGGCCGCGCCCAGTAGTAGCGCACGCGGTCGCTGTAGCCGAACGCCGCCAGCGCGCGCTGCTCGGCGCTCTCGCCGGCGGCGTAGGGGCGCCAGTGGCCCGGGTCGGTTGCGAGGGCGCGCTCGACGGTCTCGCGCAGGCGCGAGAGGCCGGCGCCCGCGGCGCCGAGCAGCTCGCGCTCCTCGCCCTCGAGTTCGAACACGGCCTCGCAGAAGGCGTGTGTGAGCGCCGGCCCGACCTTGAGAATGGCGAAGTGGTCTTCGACCAGCCGGGCCAGCGCGGCGGCCGACTGGTAGTCGGTCGAGTGCGCCTCGAAGAGCAGCGGGCGCTGGCCTTCGAGCCAGTCCACCAGCGCGCGCGCCTTCGGGCGGTCGTAGGCGCAGACGGAATCGCTGCCGAACTCCACGCCCGGCTGCACGACCAAGGCGATCACCCGCTCCCAGGCGGCCCCGAGGCCGCGGGCGGAAAACGCTGCGCCGGTGAGCTCGAGCGTGCGGGTGGCGCGTTGTGGCGTCGTGACCGCCGGGGCTCCGGCGCCGGCGGTCTCACCGCCGGGGACCGGCACCTCGGTGCCGACGACATACAGCGGGGGCGGGCTGCCGGCAGGCAGCCCGCCCCAGGCGGCTTCGGCCACCGCGGCGAGCTCGGCCGCGCGCTGCGCGACCAGGGTGTCGTCGGGCGGCGACCCGGGCGCTCCCGGGTCGCCGCCCACCCGCATGCTCGTGTCGAGGTGGATCTTGGTATAGCGGGCCAGCACGCAGTCGCGCACCAGGTCGCGCGCCTTCGCCATCGCCTTCGCAGCGGGCTCGGCGCGCCACGCGTGCGGCCCCAGGTGATCGCCGCCGAGGATCACGCGGGCGGGGTCGAAACCAGTCTCGACGGCGACCTGCGTGACGAAGTCGCGAAAGCCGGCCGGCGTCAATCCCGTGTAGCCGCCGAACTGATTGACCTGGTTGCAGGTCGACTCGACACAGACGAGCGTGTGGTCGGTGGCGGCCTGGGCCATCGCGGCCTCGAGCACGAAGCGCTCGGCTGAGCAGACGGAGTACAGGCCGACGCGTTCGCCGGCGCGGTTCGAGGCGACCATCTCGAGGAGGACGTCGGTGGTCGTGCGGCGGCCGGCGAGCGGGTCGGTCATCGAACCCGCCTCCGTCCGGCCGTGACCACGAGGCACCCTCGAGCACCCGTGATCACGAGGCGCCCTCGGGCGCGGCCCTGGCCAGGAGCCACTCGGCGGCCGTGGCTGCCTCGGTGAGCGTCGCCTGGGCCTCGACGCCGCCCAGGCCGCGTGTCGACAGGGAGCCGCAGGCGACCCCGAAGGCCAGGCTGCGAGCGAGGTCCCGGCCGCCCAACCAGGCGTGCAGAAACCCGGTCGCGAAGCCGTCGCCGGCGCCCACCGTGTCGCGCACCTCGACAGGGAACGCCGGCATGCTCGCGGCGGCTCCCGCAGACCAGGCGACGGCGCCGGAGTCGCCCAGTTTGACGATGGGCAGCGTGCCGGTCGAGGCGAGCTGCGCGAGCGACGGTTCCAGGTCGCCGCTGCGGTGCGTCATCGCCAGCGCCTCGTGGCGGTTGGCAAAGAGCAGGTCGACGGCCGGCAGGATCGCCAGGAGGCCGTCGTCCCATTCGTTCGAGGGATCGTCGTTGCAGTCGAGCGAGGTGGAGAGCCCGGCGGCGTGGGCCTCCGCGAACAGACCCTGGAGCCCGGCGGCGAGCTTCGGCTGCAGAAAGTACGACGTCACGTGCAGGTGGCGGGCGGAGCGCAGCAGCGTGCGGTCGATCATGGCGGCCTCGAACAGCGGGATGCAGCCGGGCGCCGTGAGGATGGCGCGATCGTCGCGCGTGGCTCGCACCAGCGACACGCTCAGGCCCGTCGGCACCTCGTTCTGGACGACGACGCTGCCGACGTCGACCTGGCGGGCGGCGAGCTCGTTCAGCACGTAGCGCCCGGCGTCGTCGTCGCCCACGATCGACGCGAAGGCGGTGCTCAGACCGAGGCGGGCAGCGCCGCAGGCGACGATGCCCGCCGAACCGCCCACCGTCAGCACCGCTTCCGAAACGAGGCGCTCGCGCTGGCCGACACCCAGCTCGGCGGGGACCCCCGCGAGCACCACGTCGGGGTTGAGGTCGCCGGCGACGAGCAGGTCGAACCTGCGCGCGACCGGTTCGTCGCCGGCGCCGCCGGTCATGCGCTCACCGTCACGTCGAAGCCTCACGCTCACGTCAAAGCCTCACCGTCACGTCAGGGCCTCTCCGTCACCGCAGCGCCTCGGGCAGCGCCTCGCGGTGCGCCGCCAGCATCTCGTCCACCATCTTGACCGTATCGGCGACCGACAGTGTTGCGGCGGCGTTGGGGTCGAGCAGCACGGCCTGCAGAACATGGTCGCGGCGTCCCTCGAGGGCGGCGCGCACGGTCAGCTCGGCCACGTTCAGGAACGTGCGATCGAGCGCTGCGCACTGCGCCGGCAGGTCGCCGACCGTCATCGGGTGCAGGCCGGTGGCGTCGATCTGGCACGGCACCTCGACGGCTGCGTCCCACGGCAGGTTGCCGATCAGCCCGCGGTTGGGCACGGTGCCGTAGATCTCGCGCTCGGTGCCGGTGACCATCGAGTGCACGATCAGCGACGCGTACTCCAGGCTGCGCTCGATCTCGAACGGCTCGCCGGCCGCCAGCTTGCGCTTCTCGTCTTCGTAGAAGCCGATGTTCTCTTCGCTGCGCGCGATGTACTCGCGGACCGGGATCCGCAGGCGCGCGATCTCGGCGTCGTCGCGCATGAACCACGGCACGTACTCGGCGAAGTGCTCGCTCGACTCGGTGGGGAAGTAGCCGAACAGCTTGTAGATCTGCACGCGCACGTGGCGGCCGAGACCGTCGGGGTCGGCCGCGATCGCCTCGTCGAGACGGGGATAGAGGTCGACGCCCTCGCGCTCGAAGCGCAGCACCCAGGCCATATGGTTCACGCCGGCGCCCGTGAAGGTGACCTCCTCGAACGGCACGCCGACGTACTCGGAGATCTGCCGGGTCGTGTTCTGGATCGAGTGACAGAGACCGGCGACCTTCTTGTGCGGCGAGCCGGCGTCGTAAGCCCAGACGTTCATCGCCATGGGGTTGGTGTAGTTCAGCAGCCAGGCATCGGGGCAGAGCTCGGCCATGTCACGGCCGATGTCGAGGAGGATCGGGATCGTGCGCAGGGCGCGAAAGACGGCGCCCACGCCGAGGGTGTCGCCGATCGTCTGGCGCAGGCCGTACTTCTCGGGGATGTCGAAGTCGAGGCGCGTGGCGGCGATGCCGCCGACCTCGATCGTGTTGATGGCGAAGTCGGCGCCGCTCAAGGCCGCGCGACGATCTAGGTGGGCCTCGATCGTCGCGCGGCCGCGCACGGCGCCGTTGGTCCAGCGCGCCATCGCGGCGGCCGTCTCAAGGCGCTCCGGGT
Organism: Actinomycetota bacterium; assembly: GCA_003132645.1. Lineage (GTDB taxonomy): Bacteria > Actinomycetota > Thermoleophilia > UBA2241 > UBA2241 > Bog-752. Next base: position 18,076 of record PKYM01000302.1, read on the forward strand.
CGATGTCGTGCAGGACGATAGTCGCGTCGGCGAGCTCCGGGAACGTCAGGATGTCGCCCAACAGGTTGCGCGTGAACTCGACGCTCCCAGCGCCGATGAAGACGATCCTGGTCATGAGCCGCCCCTTCCTTCGCCTGAGCGATAGTGTCGCAAATCAGGCGCAAACGAGCAATCCCGAAAACGCATGCGTCGCTACTTCAGGTAGCGGTCGAACCACTCCAGGACGAGCTCGAAGCGCTGGACCCGGTGGACCGGGCTGCCGGCGCGCGTCAGCTCGTGTGACTCCTCGGGGAAGCGCACGAACTCCACCTCGCGCCGCAACAACCGCAAGGTGGTGAAGAGCTGCTCGCCCTGCTCGACCGGGCAGCGCAGGTCGTTCTCGGAGTGCAGGATGAGCAGCGGCGTGTGGATGTCCGGCGCGTAGGTCGCCGGGGAGATCTTCAGGTAGGCCTCGACGTCCTCGAACAGGAACTTGCCGAAGTAGCCCTTGAAGTCCCAGCCGAAGTCGCTCGAGCCCCACATCGAGAGCCACTGGTTCACGGCGCGCTCGGAGACGGCCGCCTTGAAGCGGTCGGTGTGGCCTACGATCCAGGAGGTCATGAAGCCGCCGTAGGAGCCGCCGATGACACCCAGCCGCTCGCCGTCGACGAAGTCGAATCGCCGCACGGCTTCGTCGGTCACCGCCATACAGTCCTCGTAGTCCACAGACCCCCAGCCCGGTCCGGCCTCACCCGGCCCGCGGATGGCCCGTCCCCACGCCTCGCTGTAGCCCGACGAGCCCCGCGGATTGGCGAACACCACCGCGTAGCCGGCGCCGCAGAAGACCTGGAACTCGTCGAAGAAGGTGTTGCCGTACTGGGTGAACGGCCCGCCGTGGATGTTCAGGAGCGTCGGGTAGCGGCGGCCGGCCTCGAAGCCGGCCGGCTTCATGACCCAGGCCTCGACCTCGGTCCCGTCGCGGGAGGTGGCGCTGAA
>PKYM01000256.1 GCA_003132645.1 Actinomycetota bacterium
CGGTTCGAGCGTGCGAGCGCCCCATTTCTTGGGGCGCTCGCTGTTTTTTGTAAGGAACCCGATCGGCGCTCCCCCACCCTCCCTGCTCAGGGGGACATGACCACGGTCAACCCCTCTGCCCCGCCNNCCGCTGAGAGCGAACCCGCCGGCGCGCGCAGCGCCTGGTAGCCGAACACGTCGAGTCTTTCCATGAGAGACGCGCGCGCAGCCGCGTCGCTGTCAACGACCCCGACCCTGGTGAGCGTCCGCTCGTAGAAGCTCACGCCGAGCCTGGTGGCGGCGAGCTGGGGCGCGAAGAAGGCGGGCTGTACGGCGCGCACGAAGGTCGCCGCGTCGAGACGCGCCCAAGCGGCCACGAGGGCCGCCGTGAGACCGTCGGACGTCGAGGCAGTGGACGTTGAGCGGCCGGTCGCCCCAGGCGTCGGACTGCCGGTGCCGCCGGGCGTCGGACTGCCGGTGCCGCCGGGCGTCGGACTGCCGGTGCCGCCGGGCGTCGGACTGCCGGTGGCGACGGGCATCGGACTGCCGCTGGCCACCGAGGTCGGACCGCCGCTGGCGACGGGCACGGCGAGAGCGGCGGCGACGGGCGACAGCGGTAGCCCGGCAGCCGTCGCCTGTGCCGCGATCGTGTCGTTCATGGCGGTGGCACCGGGCACCTCCGACACGACGGTCGGCAGCGCCGCGTCCCGCACGCCGGCCAGGGCGGCGCCCAGCACCGCCTTGGTGCGGGCCGCCGATATCGTCCCCACGGCGGACCGCCCGACGGCGACCACGACCCCAAGGGGCGGCCGGGCGCGCTCACGATCGAGCACCCGGCTCACCGCGGCCGGCCGCGCACAGGTCCGCATCTCGACGCGCACGCCGCGCACGCCGTAGAGCCGTAGTTCGGCCTCGAACGCCGTCCGGTAGCGCTTCGTCCAGCTACCCAGCGGCGAGGTCAGCGCGAGCACCGTGCGCCCCGCGGGCCGCTCGTCGACCGTAGCCGGGTAGACAGGCGACGCCGCATCGAAGGCAAATGACTGGCGCAAGGCAAGCAGCGCGCCGGGCGCCGGCAGCCAGCGCGCGTAGCGGCCGCGATGTTCGACGACCACCGGCAGGGAGGTCGTGACGAAGTCGCCGGCATCGGCGACGTTCAGGGCCGCGCCGATAGCCGAGACAGCCTGAAGCTTCAGGGCGGTGTCGACGTCGTTCGAGCCGATGACGTAGTTCACGAAACCGATCAGGTTCAGCTCGCCGGCGCTGCCGTCCCTGAGCCAGAGCCGCAGATAGCGCACCTGACGCTGCAGCGCCTTGTTCGGTGGCTGGCGCAAGCTCCACACTCCGACGAGCGGCACCGGCCGCGGGTGGAGGACCTTGGTCGCCACGTCGATAAACCCGGGAATGGCGGCGCGCAGGGCCAGCGGGTCGACCGTGATCCACGAGTCGAGCCTGACGCCCAACCGCGCGCCCAGCGCGTGCGCGCCGATCCGCGGGCCGGCCTGGTCGACGATCTCAGACAGGGGCTGAAACCCGGCACCCGGCAGAAGGCAGGTCAGCGACGGCGTGACGACGACGGCGGTGAAGCGCGCCTGGGCGTAGTCGATATGCAGCCAGACAACCCCGGCGCAGCCTTCGAGCCGCGGTCCGTTCACGAAGACGGCGATGTCGCGTGGCGGCGGTGGTGGGGCGAGCGGTGGATGGGTGGCCACCGCCGGTACGACCTTGTGCCAGGGCCCGGGCGTGGCGAGCAGGATGATCACGCCGAGGGTGACAAGGACGCCGAGCAGCAGGGCGGCCCACGGATCGAGGCGCCGCAGCACCGCGCGCACGCGACTCACTTCACGCGGGCGAACGACGTGGCGAGCGCCATCATCGCATCGTTGGCGATCTCGTTGTCGAGCGTATTGGAGACCCAGTACAGGGTGCTCCCGGTCTTCCAGGCCACCATGTGCAGCTGGGTCCCGTTGTAGAACAGCAGATACTGAGTGCCCTTCACGGTCTTCGTCGCGTCGGGCGAGGCGATCGCCGGCGGATCGGTCCAGCGCATCTCTTCGATGTGCCAGTAGCCGCCGCTCGTCGTGGTGCCGACGACGACCGCCGCGACGGAGTTGCCGTGGCCGTTGGGGATCGAGTAGGCACGCGACATGGTCCAGTCATACGAGTAACCGGACACCCAAGCCTTAGGCATGCGCAGATGGACCTTGGTCTTGTGGTCGAGCTGCCGCCACTGGGCGGCATCATACGAGGCGTTGGCGAGGATCGTCGGACCACTCGCCGGCGCCTGTGGCAGCACCAGATGTCCGGTGAACGCCGGTCCCAGAACGACGGTGACACCCGATTCGACTCCGGGAGCGCGCGGCACCGTGATCACTCTGCTCGGCGGCAGCATGGTCGCGATCACGCGAGCGTTGCCGACGAAGCCCTGGGTCGCATAGATGAGTGTGGCCTTGCTGTCGCCCTGCAGGGCGTCGCCGGCGACCTTCGCCTTGTACCCCTGACCGACGAGCTGGCCGACGGCAGCGGCGGCGCTGCCGGCGACCGCGCCGCCATTGGTGACGGTCACCGTGAACGAGCGCTTGGGCTGCGATTCGGCCTGCGCCTTCTGCACGGGCGGCTTTTGCGGGTTGATGAACTGCGAGACGACCGCGGCGACCTCGGTCGGCGGCGCCTGCAGCTCGTCGGCGCCCCCCACCACGATGGGGGTGCCGACCAGATGGGTCTGGTAGATGTGCGAAGTGTTCACACCGAGCACGAGCTGCGTGAGCGACAAGAGCGCCTTGATCGACGAGATGTCGGAGACGGTGTTGTGGGTGATGATGCTGATCAGCTTGGGGAGTTTGAGCACGTTGTGCCAGCGCAAGGCCTGCCGCTTGAGCTCGCGCAAGAACAGCTGCTGGCGCACGATCCGGCCCCAGTCGCCGAGCTGGTCGTGGCGAAAGCGCACGAAGCTCAGCGCGTTGTGCCCGGAAAGCTTCTGATAGCCGGCCGGAAGGTTGATCGACGAATAGCCGGTGACGGCGGTGTCGTTGTAGTACTGGCGATCGACGTCGATGTACACGCCGCCGAGGTAGTCGACGATGTCGATGAAGCCGATGAAGTTGATGTCGATGAAGTGGTTCACCGGCAATCCGGTGAGAGTCTTGAACGTGCTGACAGAGAGAGCCGCGCCGCCGTCGGAGTAGGCCGCGTTGATGCGGTCGGTGCCCCAGCCGGGGATCTCGACGCGCAGGTCGCGCGGGATCGAAAGCATCGAGATGCTCTTGGTGCGCGGGTCGATGCGGATCAGCATGATGCTGTCGGAGCGTCCCCTGTCGCCGGCTATGCCCTTGCGCCGGTCGCTGCCCAGCACGAGGATGTTCACCGGTTCGTGCGCGGTGTGGGTGACGGTCAGTACCTTCTTCACGGCCTTGACGGTCGCGCGATCGTGCGGGGTGCTGGCGACCTGGGCGAGCGTGCTCTGCAGGTAGCCGACTCCCATGCCGAGCGAGGCGGCAGCCGCGACCACGATCACGAGCACCGTCCACTTGAGGACGCGCACCCAGGCGGGTACGGCTGGTTTGCGAGGCGTTACGGTGTACCGGGTGTACTGCGGCACTAGGAGCGGCTCCGTAAGCTGACGTGGATGAGTGACATCCGGGTCATCCCACTACGAGGACTGTAGCGCCGACAATTGTACCGCACGACCGGACTTGCCGCATGTCGGACCGGCCGGCCCAGACCGCGAATGTCTCAGCGGCCGGCGGAGCCGGCCGCATATCGGCCCTCGATACGCTCGACATCGGCCCCCAGAGCGGCGAGCCTGACGTCGAAGACCTCGTAGCCGCGGTCGATGTGGTGCAGACCACGCACCTCGGTCGCGCCCTCGGCCACGAGACCGGCGATGGCCAGCGCGGCGCCGCCGCGCAGGTCGGGCGCTTCGACCACGCTGCCGGTGAGCTGGCGCGGGCCCGAGACCACGGCGTGGTGGCCACTCGTGGTGATGCCGGCGCCGAGGCGGTTGAGCTCGTCGACCACGGCGAAGCGGTTCTCGAAGACGTTCTCGGTGACGATGGAGGTGCCTTCGGCCAGCGACAGGGCCACCATGAACTGCGCCTGCAGGTCGGTGGCAAAGCCCGGATGCGGCAGCGTGGAGACGTCGACGGGCTGCAGCGGGCCGAGCGCCCGCGCACGGATCGTGCGGTCGCCCTCGTCGACCTGCACGCCCATCGCCCGCAACTTGTTCAGGAAGAGCTCGAGACACGGCGGGTTCAGGCCGGAGACGCTCACGTCGCCGCCCGTCACGACCCCCGCCAGCAGGTAGGTACCGGCCTCGATCCGGTCGGCGATGACCTCGTGGATGGCGCCGTGCAGGGCGTGTCCGCCTTCGATTGCGATCGAGCTCGAGCCGGCACCCTCTATGTGAGCCCCCATCGACATGAGGAACTTGGCCAGGTCGACGATCTCGGGCTCGCGGGCGGCGTTTTCGATCACCGTCGTACCGCGCGCCGCGGTGGCCGCCATGAGGAGGTTCTCGGTCGCTCCGACGCTGGGATAGTCGAGCGGCACCACCGCTCCGCGCAGCCCGTCGCAGGTGACCTTGATGAAGCCGTGCTCGATCTCGATGGCGGCGCCGAGCTTCTGCAGGCCGCGGATGTGAAAGTCGATCCGCCGCGGACCGATGTTGCAGCCGCCGGGCATGGCGATCGTGGCCCGGCCGAGGCGCGCGACCATCGGGCCCATGACGATGATGCTGGCCCGCATGCGCCGCACGAGCTCGTAGGGGGCGCAGTCGTTCAACTGCCCCGAGGGATCGATGCGCAGCTCGCCGTCGTCGAAGGTCACCTCGGCGCCCAGGGCACGCAGCATCTCGATCATGGTGAAGACGTCGGCGATGCGCGGCACGCGGCGGATCGTCGACGGTTCGTCGGCCAGCAGGCTCGCCGCCATCAGCTTGAGCGCGGAGTTCTTGGCGCCGGCCAGGATGACCTCGCCCACGAGCCGGCGACCGCCGCGCACGAGCAGCGAACGCCTCTCTGTCCCGACTCCGTTCACGCCAGCGTCCCCGGTCTCGTGTGCCGTCGGCCGCGGCCGCCCGGCCGACGTCATAGGCGAGCCGCGACCTTGAGCCGGTTCTCGGCCCTTCTCATGGCCTGTTCGGCCTTGTAGAAGTCGACTTCGGCCTGGGCACCCGGATCGCCGCGCAGCGCCAGCCGGTCGTCGGCGCGCTTGCGGGCCGCTTCGGCTCGCGCCACGTCGATGCGGCCGGCCTGCTCGGCCTGATCGACGACGAGCAGCACCTTGTCGAACAGTATCTGAACATACCCGATGCCGGTGGCAAAACGTTCCCAGGTACCATCGGGCGCTTGCACGCGCGCCTCGCCGATAGCGACCAGTGAGACCAGCGGCTCGTGCTGCGGCAGAACGCCGAGCTCGCCCTCTATGCCGGGCACGACCACCATGCCGGCCGCGCCCGTGTAGACCGACCCGTCCGGCGTGACGATCTCGACCTGAAGCCTGCGCTCGTCGGACATCGTCAGCCCGCGGCGGGCGTCGCCGCCTCGGCCTTGGCCCCCGGCTCGCCGGCCGTCTGGCCCGCCGCGGCCTGCGCATCGGCGCCGTGACCGCCGAGCGTCTTGGCCTGGGCGACCGCCTCCTCGATGCCGCCCACCATGAAGAACGCCTGCTCAGGCAGGTCGTCGTGCTTGCCCTCGACGATCTCCTTGAAGGCGCGCACCGTGTCGGCGATCGGCACGTACTTGCCCGGCACGCCGGTGAACTGCTCAGCCACGAAGAAGGGCTGCGACAGGAAGCGCTCGATGCGCCGCGCCCGCTGCACCGTCACCTTGTCTTCGTCGGTGAGCTCGTCCATGCCGAGGATGGCGATGATGTC